>REDU01000114.1 GCA_007693335.1 Ilumatobacter sp.
GTTCGTCCTGGTCACGTGGGCGTACACCGCTCCCTGACCCGACCGTCACACCCCGCCGCCGAGCTGCGGCCGTGACCGACGCGAGTTGGCGACGAAGTGTGACGTGAGGGCGCAGGGTGCTGCGTCGAGATGTCACACTTCGTCGCCATGACGACGATCGTGGGTACAGCGGGTTCGGGAGATGCACCGTGGTGGCAGACCGCGGTGATCTACCACGTGTACCCGCGGTCGTTCATGGACACCGACGGCGACGGGGTGGGTGATCTGCCGGGGGTCACCTCGCGGCTCGAGTACCTGGTCGGGCTCGGTGTGGATGCGGTGTGGCTGTCGCCGTTCTACCGGTCGCCGATGGTCGACTTCGGCTACGACGTGACCGACCACTGCGACGTCGATCCGCTGTTCGGCACGCTGGCCGACGTCGACGAGCTGATCGCACGGGCGCACCAGCTCGGGTTGCGGGTGGTGTTGGACTTCGTGCCCAATCACACCTCCGATCAGCACCGGTGGTTCGTCGAGGCCCGGTCGTCACGCCAGCACCCGAGGCGCGACTGGTACGTCTGGAGCGACCCGGCGCCGGGTGGCGGGGTCCCGAACAATTGGCGTTCGGAGTTCGGCGGTCCGGCGTGGACCCTCGACGAGGCGACGGGGCAGTACTACTACCACGCCTATCTCTCCGAGCAGCCGAATCTCAACTGGCACCATCCCGACGTCCGCCGGGCGATGTTCGACGTGCTGCGCTTCTGGCTCCACCGGGGTGTGGACGGCTTCCGGCTCGATGCGTTCCGACGGCTGTACGTCGACCTGTCGTTCCCCGACGAGCCGGAGAACGCCGCCTACGACCCAGCTGTCGACAACGAGTCGTTCGCCGTGGTGCCGATCCACACCAGCGAACAACCCGAGCTGTTCGACACCGTCACCGAGCTCCGACGCTGGATCGACGGTCTCGGCGATCACGTGCTCATCGGCGAGATCTACCTCGGTGTCGAACCGCTGATGCGGTATCACGGCACCGCCGAGCGACCCGGGTTGCACCTCGCCGGCAACTTCAACCTGTTGTGGACGAACTGGGACGCAGACTCGATCGCCGATCTGGTCACGGCCTACGAGTCGGCGCTGCCGGGTCACGCATGGCCCAACTGGGTACTCGGCAACCACGACCGGTCGCGCATCGCCAGTCGCGTCGGCGAGCGACAGGCGCGGGTGGCGGCGATGTTCCTGCTCACCGTGCGGGGTACCCCGACGATCTACTACGGCGACGAACTCGGGATGAGCGACGTCGACATCACGCCCGACGCAGTGCAGGACCCCTGGGAGAAGAACGTGCCGGGCAAGGGCTTCGGGCGCGACCCGGTGCGCACCCCGATGCCGTGGGACCTCTCCGACCACGCCGGGTTCAGCACGGTCGCTCCGTGGCTGCCACTGGGCCCCGACCACGAACGGCGCAACGTGGAACGACAGCGTGACGATCCCACCTCGATGCTCACCCTCCATCGGCGACTCATCGAGCTGCGTCGAACCGTCCCGGCACTCGCGCTCGGCGCGATCGACGCCGTCGTGGCGGTGGAGGGGGTGCTCGTCTACCGCCGCCACGTCGACCAGCAGCAGGTGTTCGTACTGCTCGAGATGGCCGGCCGGCCCGTCACGATCCACATGGACTCGCTGCTGGGCACCGACGCGCTGCCAGCCGTCGAGGGGATCGATGCGATCGAGATCCTGATGTCGACGGCCCTCGATCGGCAGGGCGTCGAGGGCACCGCCGTCGCCCTGCGCGCCGACGAGGGGCTGGTGATCGGACTCCTCCACGCGGCCACACCGGGCCACTAAGGTCGCCGTTCCGATGGTGACGCAGACCCCGATCCGGACGTCGGGTCAGCAATCCGTCAACTCCCGATCGACGGGTGCCGATGAGATCCCGATGAGTCCTCGACGTGTGGCGCCGCTCGGGTTCGCCGCGTTGGCGACGGGCCTCCTGGTCGCGATCTTCATCGTGCCCGGACAACGGACCCCCATCGCGATCGCTGCGGTGGCCGGTGCGTTGGCGGTCATCGCGGTGCTCGTCGGTGTGATCCGGGGTCGAGCGGCACCACCGACGCCGTGGATCGTGCTGGCGGTGGGCATGACGTGCTGGACGGCATCGCTGCTGGTCACGGGCGATCAGATGCGCACCGGTGGTCGTTCGGCGCCCGGTGCACCGGAAGCCATCGCCGCACTCGGGGCCGCGTGGATGGTCGTGGGCGTGGTCGGCATCACCGCGCCGGCACGGCGCTCCCGCGACCTGTTCGCGGGATCCGACAGCGTGATCGTGGCGCTCGCAGCATCGGCATCGATCTGGTTGGTGGTGGTCGACCCGGTCGTGGTCGATCTGACGCCGCCGTTCCCCGTGGCGGCGTGGTTCCTCGGCTTCGTGTCGATCGACCTCGCGCTGGCCGTCGTGGCCTTTCGCAGCGCGATCGCCCGCACGACCGCAGCTGCCACGTACGCCATCATCGGCGCGGCGTTCGTGGTGGCGGCTGCCGCCCACCTCTGGAGCTGGTTGGTGCTGATCGACGAGCCGAGCGGGTTCCACCGGTCTCTCCTGGCGGTGTCGCTCGTGGCGCCGCTGCTGCTCGGAGTAGCTGCCCTCCGCTCCTCCGATGGGCCGGGTGACGGTGTCGTGCCGGTCGACTCTCTCCACTGGGGCCGGGTGATCGGTCTGACGGTGTCCGCCGTCGTGCCGGTCACGGTGCTGGCCGTACTCGTCGCGACGGGACACGATCCGGTGAGCGGCACGTCGATCGTCGTGGTGGCGGTGTCGTCGGTGATCATCGTGAGTCTCGTGATCGCACGCGTGGGGGCGATGGTGGTCGAGGTCCGACGACTCGCCGAGCAGCGCGGTCAGGTGCGGCTGGCCGCGATGGTCGAGTACTCGAACGACGTCGTCATGATCGTGGACGCCACGGGAACGGTCACGTATGCCAGCCCGGGAGTGGCGGCCGCGCTCGGCCATCGGCCCGGCGACTGGATCGGCCGCCGGCTGGTGGATGCCGTGGACGAGGACGCGCGACATCTGGCCGTCGCCCACTTCGGTGCATTGATCGAATCGGGCCGTGATCACACCGTCGAGTTCGAGACGATGCTCGTCGGGCGAGACGGGCAACGTCGCCACGGCAACGTCGTGATGGTCAACCGCATCGGTGATCACGCGGTCGACGGCGTGGTGGTGACGTTCCGTGACATCACCGAGCAGCGCGACCTCGAGCGTCAGCTGAGCCACCGGGCCTTCCACGACGAGCTGACCGGACTCGCGAACCGAGCGCTGTTCCTCGATCGGATGGACCACGCGCTCCGCATCAACCGTCCCGAGGCCGAGCCCGTGATGGTCCTGTTCATCGACCTCGACGACTTCAAGGACGTCAACGACGTGCACGGTCACGGCGTGGGCGACGAGACGCTCCGTGTCATCGCCGCCCGGATCCGCGAGGCCGCTGCCACCGGTGACACGGCGGCTCGGCTCGGCGGTGACGAGTTCGCGGTGCTCCTGGAGGACAGCGGTGGGATCGACCGCGCCATCGAGTTGTCCGAGCGACTGCTCGCGGCACTCCGGGAACCCGTGGTGGTGGGCGCCACCGAGGTGGTCGTGCTCGCCAGTATCGGCATCGCCGTGGCACCCGCCGGCGCCAGCACGACCAGCCTGCTGCGCGATGCCGACATCGCGATGTACGAGGCGAAACGCGCCGGCAAGGGCCAGGTCCGCATCTTCGACCCGGCGATGCGTCGCGTCGCGTCACGGCACCTCGCGTACCGCAGCGAGCTCTCGTCGGCGATCGAACGCGGCCAACTCCGCGTGGTCTACCTGCCCTACGTCGATCTCCGCACGGGCGAGGTCCGTGGCGCGGAGGCCCTCGTGCGCTGGCAACATCCCGAACACGGCGAGATCGCCCCATCGGAATTCATCCCGATCGCCGAACGCACGGGGCTCATCGTGCCCATCGGTCACTGGGTCATCGGGGAGGCACTCGATCAGATCGCCAGTTGGCGGAGTGACCTCGATCTGTTCGTGAGCGTCAACCTCTCGGCCGCCGAACTCCGTCAGCACGATCTGCTCGAGCACCTGCGCGACGCGGTGCGATCGCGAGGGCTGGCACCGTCCCGTCTGATGCTCGAGGTGACCGAGACCGATCTGATGGAGGGGGGCGAGCGCTCGCTCCGGGCGGTGGCCGAGCTCCGCGAGCACGGATTCGGCCTGGCGCTCGACGACTTCGGCGCCGGGTACTGCTCGATCAGTCACCTCCAACGTCACCCCGTGGACATGCTCAAGATCGACCGCACCTACGTGGGGGAGCTCGGCCGCGACGCCACCGACACCACGCTCGCGCGGGCGATCCTGCGTCTGGCCGACACCCTCGGGATCGTGTCGGCCGCGGAGGGCGTCGAGACCCCCGAGCAGCTCCACGAGCTCCGTCGCTCGGGTTGCCGGCTCGGTCAGGGCTACCTGCTGTCGGGTGCGCTCGAGGCGCCCGTGGTCGCCCGTCGGTTCGGTCATTCCGCCGGCGCCGTGCCCGCCCCGCAACCCTGATGGCCCGGCGCGGGTACGGTGCGCCCTCGTGACGATGCGAGTCGGCCTGGTGTGCCCGTACAGCCTGTCGGTACCCGGTGGGGTGCAGGCACAGGCGCTCGGAATGGCGCGCGAGTTGCGCCGGCGCGGCGTCGAGGTGCGACTGCTCGGTCCGTGTGACGGCCCGCCGCCCGCGGGGTTCGTGACACCACTGGGCGACAGCCTCCCGACGGACGCCAACGGATCGATCGCTCCGCTCGCCCCCGATCCTTCGGCAGTACTGCGGACCATCCGTGCCCTCAACGACGAGTCGTTCGACGTGCTCCACGTGCACGAACCGCTGGTGCCGGGACCCACCCTCA
This sequence comes from Ilumatobacter sp., assembly GCA_007693335.1. GTDB lineage: Bacteria > Actinomycetota > Acidimicrobiia > Acidimicrobiales > Ilumatobacteraceae > SKSP01. Next base: position 4,897 of record REDU01000114.1, read on the forward strand.
CCGCCCTGGTCGTCAAGCCCGCGCCCATCGTGGGCACGTTTCATGCCGCCGGTGACTCCAGCAGCTATCGGCTGTTGCGGAGACCCCTGATGCGCTTCCTCGCGCGAATCGACCACAAGGTGGTCGTGTCGAAGGATGCGCTCGAACTCGTGCAGCGCTACCTGGGTGGTGAGTACGAAGTGCTGTTCAACGGTGTCGACACCGCCGAGATCCGTGCCGCCGAGCCACGTCCGAGCCCGTGCCCCTCGATCTTCTTCATCGGCCGTCACGAGGAGCGCAAGGGGCTCGATGTGCTCCTCGCCGCACTACGACACGTCGATGCCGACGTCGAGTGCTGGGTCGCCGGGAGCGGCCCGGACACGGCCTCGCTCCGCGAACGCCACGCCGATGATCGACGGGTGGTGTGGCTGGGGCGGGTGTCCGAACCCGAGAAGCTGGCGCGGTTGCGCGGCGCCACGATCTTCTGCGCGCCGTCGCTGCACGGCGAGTCCTTCGGGGTGGTGCTCGCCGAGGCGATGGCCGCCGGCACGGCCGTGGTGGCCAGTGCGCTCGACGGATACCGCAACGTGGCCACCGACGGCGTCGACTCGGTCCTCGTGCCGCCCGGGGACGCCGATGCGCTGGGCTCGGCACTCCGTGCACTGCTGCGCGACGGCGACCGCCGATCCCGACTCGTGGCCGCCGGACACGAACGAGCAGATCAGCTCGCGATGTCGACCCTGGTCGAGCACTACCTCGAGATCTACGGCCAGCTGCTCGATCGCCAACGCATCGCAGGGAGCCGTCGGGGCACGACCTAGAGTGTCCGGCATGATCCCACTCATCATCGTCTTGGTGCTGGTGGCGCTGCTCGTGCTCTACATCATCGTCGTCTACAACGGCCTGGTGCGGAGCCGCAACCAGATCGAGAACTCCTGGTCCCAGATCGACGTCCAGCTCAAGCGCCGCCTCGACCTCATCCCGAACCTCATCGAGACGGTCAAGGGCTACGCCGCCCACGAACGCCAGACGCTCGAGGCCGTCATCCAGGCCCGCAACGCCGCCATCGCCGCACCAGACACCCCCGAGGCGCAGGCGAAGACCGACAACGCGCTGTCGGGTGCGCTCCGCCAGTTGTTCGCGCTCGGTGAGTCGTACCCCGACCTCAAGGCCAACCAGAACTTCCTGGCGCTGCAGGAGGAACTCACCGCCACCGAGGGTCGCGTGGCCTACGCCCGGCAGTTCTACAACGACAGTGTGCTGTCGTACAACAACCGACTCCAGGTCTTCCCGACGGTGATCATCGCGAAGATGCTCAACTTCGAACGCCGCGAGTACTTCGAGGCCGAAGAGGGCGCCCGCACGGTCCCCACCGTGGAGTTCTGACGTTCCCGTCAGCCGTTCCATGAACGATCTCCCCAGGGCCAACGCTCGACGCGCCCTGCTCGTCCTCGTCGTCTCGGCCGCCAGCGTGGCGGTGGTCGGGCTCGTGATCGGCCTCCTCGTGGGTGCGACGATCGCGGCCGTCGTGGCCGGCCTCGTCGCAGGCATCATCCTCGCCGGCTGGGTCCGTGCCCGTGCGACCGATCTCGTGCTGGGCGCCACCGGCGCAGAACCGGCGATCGAGTCCGAGCATCCGCGGCTGTTCAACGTGGTCGAAGGGCTGTGCCTCAGGAGCGGCGTGACGATGCCCGCGCTGCTGGTGGTGGACGATCCGGCCCGCAACGTGCTGGTCGCCGGCCGCGATCCCCGCCGCTCGGCCATCGTGTTCACCACCGGACTGCTCGAGTCGCTCGACCGGATCGAGCTCGAAGGTGTGGTGGCACACCAATTGGCTCGGATCCGCCAGGACGATGTCGCACCGGCCACCCTGGTGGCGGTGCTCGGCCGGTTGACCCGGTTCGTGTTGCGGGCCCCGTTGGCGCCCGACCGTTTCGTGACGGCCGACCTCGAGGCGTGCCAGCTGACCCGGTACCCACCGGGGTTGGTGGGTGCCATGGAGAAGGTGTCCGGAGCCTCTACGGTGTCGTCCGCTCCGGTCTCCGGGGCGGCACACCTGTGGTTCGCCCCGCCCCGGGACGACCACTCCGATCAGTCCCACCCACCGCTCGAAGAGCGCATCTCCTTACTGAGGGAACTGTGAAGTCCACCACTGCCCGCATCGCGATCCTGCTCACGGCGACCCTGATCGCTGCGTCGTGCTCGGGTGACGACGACGCGCCCGAGGTCACCGCCGCTGCCGTCACGACGGTCGCTCCCACGACCACCGCGGCGCCCAACACCACCAGCACCACCGAGGCCACGACCACCACCACGACCGAGCCCGTGGTCGAGGTGGTACTCCGTCAGCCGCTCACCGGCGAGGTCATCAGTGACGCGTCGGAGATCCCCGACCGACCGGCACTGGCCGTGAAGATCGACAATCACCCGCGAGCGAAGCCGCAGGCGGGTCTCAACGAGGCCGACCTCGTGTTCGAGGAGGTGGTCGAGTTCGGCACCCGGTTCGCCGCGGTGTTCCACACCCAGGACAGCGATCCGGTCGGTCCCGTGCGGTCCGGGCGCAGCCAGGACGTGGGCATCCTGTCGAGCCTCGACGAGCCGCTCTTCGCGTGGAGCGGCGGGAACGCCGGAGTGCGGGCCGTCATCCGTGATTCGTCGCTCGTCAACCTCGACGCCGGGTTCACGTCGGGCTACTACCGGCGATCGGGTCGCGGTGGTGCGCCCCACAACCTGTTCACGAGCACCGAAGCGATGTGGGTCAGCACGCCCGAGGAGTTCCGGACACCGCCCCAGCAGTTCCCCTACCTGGCGCCCGACGTCGATCTCGACGACATCGACGGCGAACCCGCGACCACCGTCACCATGACCATGAGTGGGCTCAACGTCCGCTGGGACTACGACGAGGAGTCCGGTCAGTACCTCCGGAGCGAGCGCGGCTCGGCCCACCCGACCGAGCTCAGTGGGCAGGTCGCCACCGACAACCTGGTCGTGATGGCGGTCCGCTACCAGCCCAGTCAGGCCGACCGCCGCAGCCCCGAGGCCCAGGTCGCCGGCTCCGGTCCGGTGGTCGTGTTCAGTCGTGGTGTGGCCCGCCCCGGATTCTGGGTGCGGCTGTCGATCGACGACCCGTTCACGCTCGTGGTCGAGATCCCCGAGGACGATGACGAGGACGAGTCGGTCGACGATGCTGCGGACGAGACGGCTGAGGCTGCCGACGGCGACACCGACGATGCCGATGCCGATGTCGATGCCGATGCCGCCGGGTCGGGCGCGACGGGTATCGATCCGTTCCAGGAGCTCGAGGTCGATCTGGTCGGCCTCGTCCCCGGTCGTGCGTGGATCGCGCTCGTCCAGGACGCCGAGAACTTCGTCGCCTGGGAGTGATCAGCGACACCGGGCAGATCGTCGGCCGGACACGATGTCGAGGCGGCGCGTCGATACGATGACGTCCATGAGCGAGCAGGCGCCCTCGGCCACCAGCCCACGTGACTCCGGGTCCTCCGGCGCCACCGGAACCTTCCCCGTCAAGCGCGGCCTGGCCGAGATGCTCAAGGGCGGCGTGATCATGGACGTCGTCAACGCCGAGCAGGCCCGCATCGCCGAAGACGCGGGAGCCTGCGCCGTGATGGCGCTCGAACGGGTGCCGGCCGACATCCGTCGCGACGGCGGTGTGGCGCGGATGAGCGATCCCGAGATGATCGAGGGCATCGTCGGTGCCGTGTCGATCCCGGTGATGGCCAAGGCCCGCATCGGTCACTTCGTGGAGGCCCAGATCATCGAGGCACTGGGTGTCGACTTCATCGACGAGTCCGAGGTGCTCACTCCTGCCGACGAGACGCACCACATCGACAAGTACGCCTTTTCCGTGCCGTTCGTGTGCGGCGCCACCAACCTCGGTGAGGCACTCCGCCGCATCAGCGAGGGTGCCGCCATGATCCGGTCGAAGGGCGAGGCCGGTACCGGCAACATCGTCGAGGCCGTCCGCCACCTGCGTTCGATCCTCGGCGACATCCGCAAGCTGACCCAGGCCGACGCGGCCGAGCAGTTCGAGTGGGCCAAACAACTCCAAGCCCCCCTGCCGCTGGTGCAGGAGGTGGCTGCGACCGGTGCGCTCCCGGTGCCGCTGTTCTGCGCCGGTGGCATCGCGACGCCGGCCGACGCCGCCTTGGCGATGCAGCTCGGCGCTGAGGCGGTGTTCGTCGGTTCGGGCATCTTCAAGAGCAACGATCCCTCGCCGCGGGCCCGAGCCATCGTCGAGGCCACCACCCACTTCCGCGACGCCCAGATCCTGGCCAAGGTGAGCCGGGGACTCGGCGCGCCGATGACCGGCATCGGCATGGACCAGGTGAACGAACGCTACGCCGAGCGCGGTTGGTGAACCCGGTGCCCGCATCGGAGCCCCCAGGTGCACCCGGTGTCGCGGCCCCCGATCGGGGTGCTCGCGCTGCAGGGAGCCTTCGCCGCACACCAGCAACGCCTCGCTGAGCTCGACGTCGCGTCCATCCAGGTCCGCCGGCCCGCCGACCTCGACGGACTGCACGGGCTCGTGATGCCCGGTGGCGAGAGCACGACCATGTCGATGCTGCTCACCTCCAGCGAGCTGTTCGACCCGATCGCCGAGCGCATCCACGACGGCCTCGCGGTGCTCGGCACGTGCGCCGGGATGATCCTGCTCGCCCGGGAGGTGCTCGACGGCCGGACCGACCAGCGCTGTCTCGGTGCCATCGATCTCGTGGTGCGCCGCAACGGGTACGGCCGTCAGCTCGACAGCTTCGAGTGCGACCTCGCCCTGCGCTCCGGCACACCCGACGAACCGCCGTTCCGCGGCGTGTTCATCCGGGCACCGAAGGTCGAGGCGTGGGGCGCGGGTGTCGAGGTGCTCGCCGAGCACGAGGGCGTACCTGTCCTGGCACGACAGCGACGTATTACCGTGGCATCGTTCCACCCCGAGCTCACGCGCGACGCCCGGGTCCACGCCGAGTTCGTCCACCACCTCGAGATGGAGAGTTCCTAGATGTCGGGCCATTCGAAATGGGCAACGATCAAGCACAAGAAGGGTGCGGCCGACAAGGCACGCGGCAAGCTCTTCGCCAAGATCGCCCGGCAGATCGAGGTCGCCGCCCGCGACGGCGGTGGTGACACGTCGTCGAACGCCACGTTGCGCACGATGGTTCAGAAGGGCAAGGCGGCCCAGATGACCAACGACGCCATCGACCGTGCCATCAAGCGGGGCACCGGTGAGGCCGATGGCGGCACGTACGAGTCGATCATGTACGAGGGCTACGCCCCCGGTGGCGTGGCCCTGCTGATCGACGTGCTCACCGACAACCGGAACCGCACCGGTGCCGAGATCCGCAACGTGTTCTCGAAGATGGGTGGGTCGATGGCAGAACCTGGCGCGGTGAGCTGGCAGTTCACGCGTCGGGGCATCGCGCTCGTGGGTGGTGCCGCCGACGAGGACGAACTCATGCTCGCGGCCCTCGACGCCGGTGCCGACGACGTGGTCGACGATGGCGGCACCTGGCGGGTCACGAGTGATCCGTCCAGGGTGTTCGACGTACGCGATGCGCTCGAGGCGGCCGGCTTCGAGGTCATCTCCGCCGACTCGCCGATGGTGTCCGACAACCTGGTTCCGGTCGAGAGCATCGAGGACGCGAAGAAGGTGCTGCGCATCATGGAGGCGATCGAGGACAACGACGACGTCCAGGACGTCTTCTCCAACTTCGACATCTCCGACGAGATCATGGAGGCGGCAGCCGGATGAGCCTGGGCGTGGGCGATCCGGCCCCTGACTTCGAGCTCCCCGGCACGGGTGATCGCACGTATTCGCTGGCCGACTTCGCCGGGAGGCCCCTGGTGCTGGTGTTCTACCCGGGCGACGACACCCCGGTGTGCACCAAACAACTCAACTCCTACAACGACGGTCTCGACCAGTTCGAGGAACTCGATGCCCAGGTCGTGGGGATCTCCGCCCAGGACGTCGGCAGCCACGAGAAGTTCTCCGACAAGCACGGCTTCGGCTTCCCGTTGCTGTCCGATCCCGACAAGACGGTCGCGGCCGCCTACGGCATCCTCGGACCCATCGGGTTCCCGCGGCGCAGCGTGTTCATCATCGATGCCGACGGCATCGTCCGCTATGCCCACCGCGCCATCGCCGGCCTGACGTACCGGCCGGTGAGTGAGTTGCTCGGGGCGCTCGGCAAGCTCGGGTGATCCCACCGGGGCGGACCCGCCCCGACTACACTACGAACCTGTGTTCGCCGAACCGAGATCGCGGGGGTCTTCGAGCGGGTCCGTCCGGGTGCTCGGTATCGATCCGGGACTGACCCGCTGCGGGTTCGCCGTGGTCGATTCCTCGGGCCCCGCCCGCAGGGCCACGGCGGTGTCGATGGGGGTCATCCGTACGCCGCCGTCCGATCCGTTGCCCCAGCGCCTGGCCGCGCTCCGCGCCGAGTTCGCCGCCCTCATGTCGGAGTTCCGCCCCGATGCCGTCGCGGTCGAGCAGGTGTTCTTCCAGGTCAATGTGCGCACCGCCATGAGCGTGGGTCAGGCGAGCGGACTCGCCCTGGCAGAGGCTGCGGCGTCGGGCTGTGAGGTGGTGCAGTACACCCCCAACCAGGTGAAGGACGCGGTGGCCGGCTGGGGTGGTGCCGACAAAGAGCAGGTGGCACGCATGGTGCAGACACGGCTGGGGCTGTCCCAGCCTCCCCGCCCCGCCGACGCCTCCGATGCCGCCGCCCTCGCGCTCTGCCACCTGGCCACGGCGCCGATGCGGCGCGGCCTGGCCGCCGCGGTGGCAGCGGTTCCCGGCCGGAGGCCATCGTGATCGGTTCGCTGCGCGGCGAGGTGCTCACGCGTGGGCTCGACGGCACCGTCCTCATCGACGTGGCCGGGGTCGGGTACGAGGTGAACGTGTCGCCGAGGGCGGCGGCCGAACTCGAGCCCGGCTCCTCGGCGTTCGTGCACGTCCACCATCACATCCGCGAAGACGCCCAGACCCTCTACGGGTTCCTCGGTGCCGACGAGCGCGCCACGTTCCGGGTGCTCATCGCCACCCATGGCGTCGGGCCGGCGCTCGCGCTCGCCATCTTGGCCACCCATCCACCGGCTGCGTTGGTCGACATCGTCTCGGGTGGCGACATCGGTGCGCTCACGCTGGTGCCGGGTGTCGGCAAGAAGACCGCCGAGCGGCTGCTGGTCGAGCTGAAGAGCCGGCTCTCGCTCCCGGTACTCGATCCCGCCGGCGTCGGCGGATCCACGGGTGGCGGCTCGCCGGTCGGTGATGTGCGTGAGGCCCTCGCCGGTCTCGGGTACGGCCACGACGAGATCCGCGATGCGCTGCGCGAGCTCCCGGTCGGCGACGACGCAGCGGCGCTGCTCCGCGACGCCCTCACGCTCTTGGGGGCCCGCCGTGCGTGAGGAGTTCCTCGATCCCGGTGTGGGGGCCGATCCCGACGAGGAGACCGTCGAGGCCGGTCTCCGACCACGCGCGCTGGCCGAGTTCGTGGGCCAGCGCGAGTTGAAAGAGCACCTCGATGTCGTGCTCGAGGCCGCTCGACGTCGCGAGCAGGCGGTCGACCACCTGCTCTTCGCCGGGCCGCCGGGTCTCGGCAAGACCACGCTGGCCGGCATCGTCGCGACCGAGATGGGGGTGCACCTCCTCGTCACCTCGGGTCCCGCACTCGAGCGCGCCGGTGATCTCGCCGCCATCCTCACCAAGCTCGAGGAGGGCGACGTCCTCTTCATCGACGAGATCCACCGCTTGTCGCGGGCGGTCGAGGAGATCCTCTACCCCGCCATGGAGGACTTCCAGATCGACATCGTCGTGGGCAAGGGCCCGGCCGCGTCGAGCATCCGGCTCACCCTCCCGCGTTTCACGCTGGTGGGTGCCACCACACGCACCGGCATGATCACCGGACCGCTGCGCGACCGGTTCGGCCTGGTGGCCCGTCTCGACTACTACGACGCCGATGAGCTCCAGGCCATCGTCACCCGTGCCGCCGGCATCCTCGACGTGCACATCGACACCGACGGTGCCTGGGAGATCGCCCGCCGGTCCCGCGGTACCCCCCGTATCGCCAACCGGCTGCTGCGGCGGGTGCGCGACTACGCCGAGGTCCGCGCCGACGGTGCCATCGACGCCGGGGTGGCCCACGACGGCCTCGCCCTGTTCGGGGTGGACGACATCGGTCTCGACAAGGTCGACCGGGCGTTGCTCGCAGCGCTCTGCGAGCAGTTCCGCGGTGGGCCGGTCGGGTTGTCGACGTTGGCCATCAGCGTGGGTGAACAACCCGAGACGGTCGAGGACGTCTACGAACCGTTCCTGATCACCCAGGGATTCATCGCGCGCACACCGCGTGGCCGGGTCGCCATGCCCGCCGCCTACCGCCACCTCGGTCTCACCGAACCGGCCCGCCACGGCGAGCACCGCGGTCTGTTCGACTGATCAGCTCGTTCCGACAGGGAGGTGCTGGCCCAGGAACGCCATGGTCTTCGACCAGGCGGCCGTGGCCGCGTCCTCCGCGTAGAACATCTCGCTCTCGTGGTTGTCGAACGCGTGCCCGGCCATCTCGACGTTCACCGTGAAGCCGCGTCGGCCGCCGATGGCCGCTGCGAGTGCGTCGACCCCCTCTGACGGGATGTAGTCGTCGCTCGCTCCGAAGTGGAACAGCGTGGGGCACGTCACCTGGTCGAGCAGATCGAGCATGTCCGGCACGCCCGAGCCGTAGTAGCTGACACACACGCTGGGGTCGCCGTGGCCCGCAACGCCCCAGGCGAGCGTGCCGCCGAGGCAGAACCCCATCACCCCAGGAGTTCCCGTCACGGCGTCGTCGGCCGCGAGCGTGCCGAGCGCCGCGATGCAGTCGCCCACGGCCGTGGCCGGATCGAGCTTGCCGACCTGCTCCATCGAACTCGTGAGGCCGTCCATGTCGTGACCGGCGGCCCACCCGGGTGCGAACCGCCAGAAGACATCGGGTGCGCCCACCACGTAGCCGGCGTCTGCGAGTCGTTCGGCCACCGCACGGATGTACGGCCCGACCCCGAAGATCTCCTGGATCAGCAGGATCCCGGGCCCGGAGCCCGACTCGGGCGTCCAGACGAACAGGTCCATCTCCCCGCCCTCGCACGCCACCGTCGTCGTCCGCAGTTCGCTCATGCCCGGATCATCCCACACCCTCCGACCCGGCCCGGCCCGGAGCGAACACTGCGGTGGCCGGTGCCGGTCGTCGAGCGGGATGCGTAGCCTCCCGGGGGTGCGTCTCGGCGACTTCGACTACGAACTGCCGCCGGATCGGATCGCGCAGCGGCCGATCGAGCCGCGCGACGCAGCCCGGTTGCTGGTCGACCGGGGGAGCGCCGGCCCCGAGCACCGGTACGTTCGCGATCTCCCCGAGCTGTTGCAGCCCGGTGATCTGCTGGTGCTGAACGACACGAAGGTGATCCCGGCCCGGCTCCGGTTGCGCCGGGCGACCGGGGGAGCAGCCGAGGTGCTGCTGCTCGAGCCGCTCGACGGCGCGCGACGTCACTGGGAGGCCCTCGTGCGACCCGCCCGGAAGCTGACGTCGGGGGAGGTGCTCCACGCCCCGTCGGGTGAGGCGGTCGTGACGGTCGGGGAGCGCACCGCCGCCGGCGACACCTTCGAAGTGGAGCTGTCGGGGTCGATCGATGAGCCCGATGAGCCCGATGAGCCCGATGTGCTCGACGTGCTCGATCGTCACGGCGAGATGCCCCTGCCGCCGTACATCACCACCCGTCTCGACGAGCCCGACCGGTACCAGACCGTGTACGCCCGCGAGCCGGGCTCGGCGGCGGCGCCGACCGCCGGACTCCACTTCACTCCCGAGCTGCTGGAGGAGATCCGGGGACACGGTGTCCGGATCGAGTACGTCGAGCTCGTGGTGGGTCTCGACACGTTCCGGCCGATCGACACCGAGAATCCGCTCGACCACCGCATGCACACCGAGCGCTATCTCGTGCCCGAGGTCACGGCCGAGGCCTGTCGCGAGGCCGAGCGGGTCGTGGCCGTCGGGACCACGGCGGTGCGTGCCCTGGAATCGGCGGCAGCCACCGGGACACGGATCGGTCGCACCGATCTGTTCATCCACCGGGGATTCGACTGGCAGGTGGTCGACCTGATGATGACCAACTTCCACCTCCCGCGGACCACACTGCTGCTGATGATCGACGCGTTCGTGGGTGACAGGTGGCGGGACCTCTACGAGACCGCCCTGGCCGCTGACTACCGGTTCCTCTCGTTCGGCGATGCGATGCTGCTCGACCGGAGCGCACGATGAGGTCAGGGCGATGAGGCCAGGGCGATGAGACCGGTCGTCTTCGACGTGGAGGCGACCGACGGCGCCGCACGCGCCGGCACCGCCGAGACGGCCAGGGGCACGTACACCACGCCGTGCTTCATGCCCGTCGGCACCCGCGGCGCCGTGAAGTACCTCAGCGCCGACGATTACGCCCGGCTGGGTGCCCGCATCGTGCTCGGCAACACCTACCACCTGATGCTGCGCCCGGGTGCTGAGACGATCGAGCACTTCGGTGGCCTCGGGGCGTTCAGCGGATGGGATGGTCTCACGTTGACCGACTCCGGCGGGTACCAGGTGTTCTCGTTGTCGCCGAAGGTGGACGACGACGGCGTCACGTTCATGAGCACCTACGACGGCGACCGCATCCGCTTCACCCCGGAGTCGGCGGTGGCCACGCAGATGTCGATCGGTGCCGACATCCAGATGGTGCTCGACGTGTGTCCGCCGCTGCCGAGCACCCCCGAGGTCATCCGGCTCGCCGTCGAGCGCACCCGTGCATGGGCGGGACGAGCCGTGCGCGTGCACACCCGCTCGGATCAGTCACTGTTCGGCATCGTGCAGGGCGGTGCCGACGAGGCGATGCGGGCGGAGAGTGCGCGACGAACGGTCGAACTCGGGTTCGACGGCTACGGGATCGGTGGGTTGTCGGTGGGGGAGCCACTCGAGGAGATGTTGCCGGCCCTCGCGGCCGCCATCGAACACCTCCCGGCCGATCGGCCGAGGTACCTCATGGGAGTGGGCGATCCGGCGTCGATGGTCGAGGCCATCGCGCTCGGCGTCGATCAGTTCGACTGTGTGCTCCAGACCCGTCACGCTCGGCACGGCACCGCCCTCACCTCGGAGGGGAAGGTGCACGTGAAGGGGGCGCGCTACGCGCTCGAGGACGCCCCTCTCGACCCGGCGTGCCCGTGCGAGGTGTGCGCTCGCCATTCACGGGGCTTCCTCCGCCACCTCGTGCGCATGCGGGAGCCATCGGCCGCCCGACTGCTCAGCCTGCACAACGTGGCCTGGACGATCGACCTGATGACGCGCGCCCGGTCGGCCATCACGGCCGGCACCTTCGACGCGTTCCGGCGCGAGGTGCTGACGGTCTGGGGCCCACCGGGATAGCATTCGATCCCGTTATGGACTTCGTCTCGATCCTCGCGCAGGAAGAGTCCTCGGGCTCTCCGATCGTCTCGCTCGGCATCCTCCTGCTCATCCCGGCCGCCATGTACTTCCTCATGATCCGGCCGCAGCGCCGCCGCATGAAGGAGCAACAGTCGCTCCAGCGCTCGATCGAGGTGGGTGACGAGGTCATCACCACCTCGGGCGTCTACGGCTTCATCACGGGTGAGGACGGCGACAAGTTCTGGCTCGAGATCGACGACGACGTGCAGATCCGCATCGCCCGCGCGGCCGTCCAGGCGCGCGTGATGCCGAGTTCCTCCGATGCGTCGGCGTCGATCGACGCATCGAGCGACGACGCCGCGAAGTCCGACGGCCAGTGAGTCGGAGGGCGCTCTGGGCGTCACTCCTGAGCGTGGTGGTCGGCGCGATCGCCCTGCTCACGATCAACCTCTCCGCCGGGAACGCCCCGGTGCTGGGCCTCGACCTGCAAGGTGGGGTGTCGGTGATCCTGGCACCCACCGAGGCCGCAGCCGACGAGGATCTGCTGGTGGTCCGCGACCTCATCCGCGACGAGCTCGAGCGGCTCGGCATCGCCGAACCCGATGTGCGGGTCGAGAGCTCGAACATCGTGGTCGACCTCCCCGGAGTGCGTGACCAGCGTCAAGCCGTCGACGCGGTCGACGTGGCTGGCATCGTGACGCTCCGGCCGGTCATCCAGTGCTTCAGCACGGCGCCGGGCATCGAGCAGCCCGGGGGAGGCCTCGATCCCGCTCCGCTCGACGACGAGCTGCCGCTGGACGACGAGTCCGACATCGGACCCACGGGCCTTCGTCGGGTGGCGTCGCCCGATCCCGTCGACGCCGCACCCGACGGCGAGGACGTCCTGCCCATCCGTGACACGAACGAGTCGTGCGTGGTCGGCGACGTGGGTGGCACCGGCGAGGTCTTCGCCCGTGGGAGCGCCTCACCCACCCTCGAACCCCAGCAGGGGTGGGGGGTGGCGGTCGATCTCCGCGCCGATGGTGAGCCGATCTGGAACCAGCTCGCCTCTGAGTGCTTCAACGCCAGTGCGTCGTGCCCGTCACGGCAGTTGGCGATCGTGCTCGACGACGTGATCCAGTCGGCCCCGGTCGTGAACGCACCGACGTTCGCCGGGTCGGTGTCGATCACCGGCAACTTCACCGAGGACGAGGCACGCGATCTCGCACGCGTGCTCAACCGTGGCGCCTTCCCCGTCGACGTCGAGGCGCAGTCGGTCGAGACGGTGTCACCGGCATTGGGCAGCGACACGTTGCGGGCCGCGATCATCGCTGGTCTCGTGGGCGCTGTGTCGATCATGACGCTGATGGTGCTCTACTACCGGAAGCTCGCGATCATCGCGATCACCGGTCTCGTGCTGTGGGGCATGGTGATGTTCAGTGCGTCGATCTTCGTGTCGGAGGCCACCAACTACGCCCTGAGCCTGGCCGGCGCCACCGGCATCATCGTGGCGGTGGGTCTCGCCGTCGACAGCTACGTCGTGCTCTTCGAACGGCTCAAGGACGAGTACCGCAGCGGACGCTCGCCCCGGAACGCCGCGCCGCGCAGCTTCGATCGGAGCTGGCGCACGATCGTGTCGGCCAACGTCATGTCGCTCCTGGCGTCGGTGATCCTGTTCTGGCTGAGCGTCGGGTCGGTGAAGGGGTTCGCGCTCTACCTCGGCCTGACCACCGTGTGCAACCTGATCGTCTACGGCCTCTACGCCCGTCCGGCCGTGATCCTGCTGAGCCGCACCCGATGGTTCGGCGGTACCCCCTCGGAGCCGAAGACGCCAACGATCGCGGCCACGGCATGAGTGCACCGACCACCGATGCACCGCATGTGCGGCCGCCCACGGCCAGCACCGGGCTCCGTCGGCTCTACCGAGGTGAGACGGCCATCGATTTCCACGGGCGCCGGCGGATCGGTCTGATCCTGTCGCTCGTGCTGCTCGTGCTCACCGTCGGTTCGCTGCTGACGCGCGGCCTCGAACTGGGCATCGACTTCGAGGGTGGCGTGTCGTGGGACGTGCCCGGCTCGGAGATCACGATCGCCGACGCCGAACGGGTGCTGGCCGACAACGGGCTCGATCCCGCGGGTGCCCGTATCCAGCGCCGGGCGTCCGACAGCGGTGAGTTCCTCAAGATCCAGGTCGGCGTGCAGTCGAGCGAGCTGCTGGTGAACGTGCAAGAGGCGCTGGCGGCCGAAGCGGGCGTCGACCGCGACGACGTGAGCGTGAACGCCGTGAGTGCCTCGTGGGGTCGCGAGATCACCGACCAGGCGGTGCGAGCACTGCTGTTCTTCACCCTGGCCGTGGCAGTGTTCATCTCGGTCCGCTACGAGTGGCGGATGGCGATCGCCGCGCTCGTGGCGATGGTGCACGACGTGGTCATCGCGGTCGGGATCTACTCACTGCTCGGCTTCGTGGTCACACCCGCCACCGTGATCGCGTTCCTCACGATCCTCGGGTACTCGCTGTACGACACGATCGTCATCTTCGACCGCGTCCGCGAGAACGAGGCCAAGTTCGAGGGACGCAAACCGCCGTACGCGGACGTGGTGAACACCACGTTGAACCAGGTGCTGATGCGTACCTTGAACACGACCGTGTCGTCGATGATCCCCGTGATGTCGATCCTCGTGATCGGTGCGGGGCTGCTCGGCGCCACGGCCCTGGCCGACTTCGCCATCGCGCTGCTGGTGGGGATGTTCGTGGGCGGATACTCGTCGTTGTTCGTGGCGGCACCGCTGCTCGCCGTGATGAAGAACACCGACGATCGTTGGCGGGGCGACGACTCGCTGCGCTCCCGCGGCGAGGATCTGCGCGATCTGGTGACCGGGGGAGCGCCGACGGGACATCGTTCGCGCACCGCCGGGAACGACGTGTCCGCCCAGTTGGTCGACGCCGATGTGGGCGCCGGCGCCGGGTCCGGATCGGGCCGACGCGCCGCGGAGACCGGCTCCAGGGACCGTGCCGGTGACACCGTGCGCACGCCGGGCAGTGATCGGCCCGAGAAGCTGCTCTCGCACCCACCCCGGCCGCGCAAGAAGAAGCGCCGCTGACGCCGGCGTCGGTAGCCTTGAGACATGGCGACCGACGTGCCCTGGCTGCGAGCCCACATCCGGGACATCCCCGACTATCCCTCGCCCGGCGTCGTGTTCCGTGACATCACCCCGCTGCTGGGAGAGCCGGCGGTGTTCGGTCGTGCCGTCGACGACCTGGTCGCGCGCTTCCACGACGTCGCCGTCGATCGTGTGGTGGGCATCGAGTCGAGGGGCTTCATCCTCGCCTCGCCCGTCGCGTACCGGCTCCGAGCGGGCTTCGTGCCCGTCCGCAAGGCCGGCAAGCTGCCGTGGGCCGTGGCGCGCGAGGAATATTCGCTCGAGTACGGCACCGACAAGCTCGAGATCCACCGCGACGCCATCCATCCCGACGAACGGATCCTGATCGTCGACGACGTCCTCGCCACGGGTGGCACCGCCGCCGCCACGAGTCGCCTCGTCGAGACCCTCGGCGGTGTGATCGTGGGTCTGGGTTTCATGATCGAGCTCGAGGCGCTCGACGGCCGTTCGAAGCTCGGCGAGCGGCGGGTGGAGAGTCTGGCGGGATACTGACGTGCCGAACATGACGTGCCGAACATGATGAGGAGGTGCTGAGATGACCACCGTGGACCGTGTGCTCCCGTGGCGGCGGCATCACGAGACCGCGGCCGTCACCGAGCTCGCGCCGCTGCTCGCCTCGTACCGCCGCCGCCACCCCAAGGCACCGATCGGCACCATCAACCGTGCCTACCAGATGGCCGCCGAAGCCCATCGCAGCCAGACGAGATCGAGCGGCGAGAGCTACATCAACCATCCTCTCGCCGTGGCCCGCATCGTGGCCGACATCGGCCTCGACGAGGTCTCGCTGGCGGCGGCGCTGCTGCACGACGCGGTCGAGGACACCGAGATCACCCTGGCCGACGTTCGCGAGCACTTCGGCCAGGAGGTGGCCGACATCGTCGACGGGGTCACCAAGCTCGAGCGGATCCAGTTCGACTCGCGCGAGGCCCAGCAGGCGGCCACGATGCGCAAGATGCTGGTGGCGATGGCTCGCGACCTGCGCGTGCTCGTCATCAAGCTGGCCGACCGGTTGCACAACATGCGGACCATCGCCGCCATGCCGGCCGAGAAGCAGCGGCGCATCGCCCAGGAGACGCTCGACATCTACGCGCCCTTGGCCCACCGCCTCGGGATCCAGGAGATCAAGCAGCAGCTGGAGGATCTGGCGTTCGCCTCGCTGCACCCGAAGCGGTTCGCCGAGCTCGAGCATCTCGTGGCCACCCGGAGCCCCGAGCGTGAGGTCTATCTCGCCCAGGCGGTGGCCGACGTCCGCTCGCGGCTGACCGATCTCGGCATCGATGCCGATGTGACCGGTCGCGGCAAGCACATGTGGAGCATCTACGAGAAGATGGTCGTGAAGGGGCGTGAGTTCGACGACATCTTCGATCTCGTGGCCGTGCGCGTGATCGTCGACTCGATCAAGGACTGCTACGCCGCACTCGGCTCGATCCACGGTCGTTGGCGACCCGTCGTGGGCCGGTTCAAGGACTACATCGCGATGCCGAAGTTCAACCTCTACCAGAGCCTGCACACCACGGTGATCGGACCGGGTGGCAAGCTCATCGAGGTCCAGATCCGCACCCGCGAGATGCATCATCGGGCCGAATGGGGTGTGGCTGCCCACTGGGCGTACAAAGACAGCGAGGCACCGCCCGACATCGACTGGCTCAACCGGATCATCGACTGGCAGGAGGAGGTCAGCGACCCCGCGCACTTCATGGAGAGCCTCAAGACCGACCTGGAGCACGACGAGGTCTTCGTGTTCACACCGAAGGGTCGGGTGATCACGCTTCCCGTCGGCTCGACCACGGTCGACTTCGCCTACGCGGTGCACACCGAGGTCGGTCACGCGTGCATCGGAGCGAAGATCAACGGGCGGCTGGTGTCGCTCGACCACGCACTGCACAGCGGCGACACGTGCGAGATCTTCACCTCCAAGGTCGACACGGCAGGGCCGTCGCAGGACTGGCTCGGGTTCGTGGTGTCCCAGCGGGCCCGCAACAAGATCCGCCAGTGGTTCAGCCGCGAGCGCCGCACCGACATGATCGAGAGCGGTCGCGACGATCTCACCGACGAGTTCCGTCGCGAGGCGCTGCCGGCGCAGAAGATCTGGTCGTCCGAGCACCTCGAACAGGTGGTGGGCGATCTCGGGTATCACGACGTCGACACCCTCCTGGCCGCCATCGGCGAGCACCACGTGTCGGCGCGCAGCGTGGCGCAGAAGGTCGCGAAGGCGTTCCGGGGCGGCGAGCCCGACGAGCCGATGCCGTCCACTGCGCTCACGCCGCGGCCCAGCACGGGCGGCGCCGATCCCCACAGCGTGCACGTCGATGGCCTCGACGACGTGATGGTGCGACTCGCGAACTGCTGCACCCCGGTACCGGGCGACGAGATCATCGGCTTCGTGACCCGGGGTCGCGGCGTCAGCGTGCACCGCGCCGACTGCGCCAACGCGGTGTCGCTGATGACCGAGCAGGCGACCCGCATGATCGATGTCGACTGGGACAGCGATCGACGCACCGCCCTGTTCAGGGCGGGGGTCGAGGTGGTGGCCCTCGACCGCTCACGACTGCTGCGTGACGTGGCCAACGCGCTCTGCGACCACCATGTCAACATCGTCTCGTCCGCAACCGTCACCGGCGACGACCGGGTGGCGAAGATGCGCTTCGAGTTCGAACTGGCGAACGCGGGTCACCTGAGCGCCGTACTCCGGACCATCAAGCAGATCGACGGGGTCTACGACGTGTATCGGGTGCTGCCCGGTGGTGCACCGGTGCCCGACAGCGAATCGGCCACATCGGTCAACGGCGCCCACCGGTAACCTCGCTGCGTGCCCGAGTTCCAGACCAGTCCGGGGATGCGCGACATCCTGCCGCCCGACTCGGCACGCTGGCGGCACTTCGTCTCGGTGTTCGCCGAAGTGGTCGAAGCGTCCGGGTACGGCCAGATCATCCCACCACTGCTCGAGGACATCGGCGTGTTCGCCCGCATCGGTGATGCCACCGATGTCGTGTCCAAGGAGATGTACGACTTCGTCGACAAGGGTGATCGCCACGTGGCGCTGCGGCCCGAGCAGACCGCCAGCGTGTGTCGAGCGTTCGTGCAGCATCGCCCCACCGTGCCCTGGAAGACATGGTACGCCGGGCCCAACTTCCGCTACGAGCGGCCGCAACGTGGCCGGTACCGGCAGTTCGACCAGGTCGGGATCGAGGTGCTCGGCGTGGACGACCCCCACCTCGATGCCGAGGTGATCGCGCTCGGATCGGAGTTCTTCGACCGTCTGGGCCTCCGACAGGTCTCCCTCGTGCTGAACTCGCTCGGCGAGCCCGATGATCGCTCGCGGTACGTGGACGCACTCCGTGCGCACTTCGAGGCCGATCTCGACGCACTGTCCGATGCGAGTCGCGAGACCCTGACGCGCAACCCGCTCCGCGTGCTCGACTCCAAACGCCCCCAGGACGCCCCACTCATCGAGGCTGCGCCGAGGATCGCCGAGTACTACTCCGACGAGGCAGCTGCGCACTTCGACACGGTGCAGCGCGATCTCCGTGCCATCGGCGTGCCCTTCGTGCTCGATCCCATGCTGGTGCGAGGTCTCGACTACTACCGGCGCACCACCTTCGAGTTCCAGGCCGGCACGCTCGAGTCCGCGCAGAACGCCGTGGGCGGTGGTGGCCGGTACGACGGACTCGTGGAGGATCTCGGCGGACCGCCCACGCCGGGTATCGGCTTCGCGCTCGGGGTGGACCGAACGCTGCTGGCATGCGACGACGAGGGCGTGTTCGCAGCGCCCGCTGCGAACGTCGACGTGTTCGTGGTCGACACCACCGGGGGCGCAGCGGCGCTGGCCGTCACCACCGAGATGCGGCGGGCGGGTCTCGCCGCCGATCGTGCCTTCGAGAACCGGAGCATGAAGAGCCAGATGAAGGCAGCCGATCGCAGCGGTGCCGCCTTCGCCGTGATCATCGGGTCGACCGAGCTCGATGCCTCCACCGCCGTGATCCGTCCGTTGCGATCCGACATCGAGCAGACCACCGTCGACCGGGCCGACCTCGTCGCCACCATCCAGAAAGTCCTGTCATGAGCACTCCCGCACTCCCAGATCCGGCACTCCCAGATCCCGCCTCGGCCACCTCGATGCGAACCCATCGCTGCGGCGACCTCCGTCGCGAGCAGATCGGTGAGACCGTGAGCCTGTGCGGTTGGGTCGGACGGCGCCGCGAGCACGGCGAGCACCTCGCGTTCGTCGATCTCCGCGATCACTCCGGCATCACCCAGTGCGTGGTCGACAACGACGTCGACGTCCGCAGTGAGTACGTGGTGCGCATCACCGGTGTGGTGCGCGACCGGCCGGCCGGCACCGTGAACGAGTCGCTGCCCACGGGTGAGATCGAGGTGGGTGAGTGCACCGTCGAGGTGCTCCGTCGGGCCGATCCGCCGCCGTTCCCGATCGATGCGCGCGCCGACGGGGTCGACGAGAACATCCGGCTGCAGTACCGCTATCTCGACCTGCGTCGTGAACGCATGCAGCGCAACCTGCGCATCCGGGCCGCCGTGAACTCCGCTGTGCGCACGGCGATGGAGCGCCAGGGATTCGTGGAGATCGAGACGCCGATGCTGGTGCCGTCCACCCCCGAGGGCGCCCGTGAGTTCCTCGTGCCGTCGCGCAAGGAACCCGGCTCGTTCTACGCGCTCCCGCAGTCGCCCCAGCTGTTCAAGCAGCTGCTCATGGTGGCCGGCGTCGACCGCTACTACCAGATGGCCCGTTGTCTGCGCGACGAAGACCTGCGTGCCGATCGCCAGTACGAGTTCATGCAGATGGACATGGAGATGAGCTTCGTCACCCAGGACGACGTGCTCGATGCGGTGAGCGAGTCGGTCCTGGCTGCTGCCGAGGCCGCCACGGGCGAGCGACCACCGCCCATCGAACGCATCACCTGGCTCGAGGCGATGAACCGGTTCGGGGTCGACAAGCCCGACATGCGCTTCGCGATGGAGCTCACCGAGCTGACCGATGTGTTCGCGTCCACCGAGTTCAAGGCGTTCGCCGGCGCCGGGTCCATCAAGGGCATCCGTGTTCCCGGCGGTGCCGATCAGTACGGTCGCAACCAGCTCGACAAGCTCACCGACCGCGCCAAGTCGCTCGGCGCCAAGGGTCTGGTGTGGTTGAAGGTGACCGACGGCGGGTTCGATTCCCCGGTCGCCAAGTTCCTCTCCGACGCCGAGGCCGCCGACGTACGCACCCGGCTCGAGGCCGAGACCGGTGATCTCCTGCTCGTGGTGGCCGACGAGTGGGCCACCACGTGCGAGGTGCTCGGCACGCTGCGCAACGACCTCGGTCGACCGCCGGTGCACGAGGGCCCCTACCGCTACGTGTGGGTGGTCGAGTTCCCCCTGTTCGTCGGCATCGATCGCGACTCCGGACGCCCGAAGCCCGGCCACCACCCGTTCACCACCCCGCATCCCGACGATGTCGACAAGATCGAGAGCGATCCGATGGCGGTGCGCTCGATCGCCTACGACCTCGTGCTGAACGGGTGGGAGCTCGGATCGGGCTCGATCCGGATCCACGAACCGGAGCTGCAGCGACGGGTGTTCACCGCGCTCGGCATCAGTGAGGACGAAGCCGCCCGCAAGTTCGGGTTCTTCCTCAACCCGTTCGACTACGGGGCGCCGCCGCACGGCGGGTTCGCGTTCGGCCTCGACCGTCTGGTGGCGATCCTGGCCGGCGAGGAGAACATCCGCGAGGTGATCGCGTTCCCCAAGACGCAATCGGGTGCCGATCCGATGACGAACTCGCCCGTGTCCGCCGATCCCAAGCAGTTGTCGGAGCTCGGTCTGAAGGTCCTCCCGCCGGCCACCTGACCTGGCCCCGATGACGTCCGAGCCCGACGATCCCGACGCCCTGTGGAAGCCGGGCTACACGGGTGGGTTCCGTGCTCCAGACCTCGCCGGTCACGCCCCGGAGCACGGTCATCGGCGGCGGCGGTGGTGGCGCTCGAGCAGGGTGGTCGTGGCCGCGGCCATCGGGGCGTTGGCCGCCGTCGCGATCGTGCTCTCGACGCCGTTCAGCGACGATCCCGAGGCGCTGCCACCGATGCCGTGGACGACCACCCTCGACACCGTGACCGTCGGGGCGATCGACGATCGCGCCGACCGGCTGGCCGTGCTCGTCGATCGGCCCGGTGTGGTGGTGGTGCTCGACCTCGCCGATGGCGCCGAGCGATGGCGCAGGTCGGCGCCCGGGGATTCGGCCACGGGCCTCGACATCGTCTCCGCCGGGTCGGACGACGCAGGCACGGCTGAGGGTGTGGTCGTGGTTCGGCACGTCGACGCCGATGGAGCGGGTGCGGCGTTGGCGCTCGACGTCGAGACCGGGGCCATCCGCTGGAGGTGGGCCCTGGCGGTGGGCGAGCGTGTGGAGGTGGTGGGTGACGAGCTGCGGAGAACCAGCGTGCGCGACTCCCCGAACGGCCCCGCCGGTACCGCACGCATCGATCCGCTGACCGGTGAGCTGACGGAGCCGATCGAGGTGGCCGACGACGATCCACCGGCCACCGACAACCTGATCCGCCGATTCGGGACGGTGGGCGACCTCCTCGTGGAGGCGGTCGAGGTCGAGCGCGGGCTCGTCGAGATCACGATCGACCTGGAGGTGGCCGCCACCACGTTCAGGTTCGCCGCGGTCGACACGGACGATCTCATCGGGGGGTGACAGGACAGGGTCGATGGCGATCGCTACCGTGTGGTCCGCCCGGTAGTTGGGACGCCGACGATGCACACGCTCTCTCCCACCCCACGACGCGCACGCGCGCCCTACGTCCTCCTCATCGCCTTCGCGGTGGTGCTCGGAACGGCACTGGCCGTCACGGGCGGCTCCACACCGAGGGTCTCGGGCTCGGGACACGGGACGTGCCCCGGCGCCACCTACCTGGTCGCTCCCGGCGAGACCTGGTTCGGCATCGCCCGCGACGCAGGCGTGGGCGTCGCGGCGTTGTTGTCCGCCAACGACGCCACCGAGACGCGTGTCCTGCATCCCGACGACGCACTCTGCCTCCCGGTGGGTGCGTCCGTCCCCACGAGCGGATCGGGGCGCGGTGGATCGGGGAGCGGGACCGGTGCCGCTGGCACGTACACGGTCGTCGCAGGTGACAGCTGGTTCGACGTGGCGCGTCGGAGCGGGGTCACCCTCCGGGCGCTGCTCGCCGTGAACGGCGCCATCGAGTCACGGATCATCCATCCGGGTGAAACCCTCACCCTCCCGCCGGGTGCGGCATCGGGCTCGGACACGCCATCGGGTGCCCCGTCCGGCAACGCCGAGTACACGGTGGGGTCGGGGGACAGCTGGTACGGGATCGCTCGGCGCGTCCAGGTCTCGATACGGGCGCTGTTCGCCGCCAATGACGCCTCCGAGCTCCGTCAGCTGCATCCCGGTGACATCCTGCGGCTGCCGGATGGCGCCGACCTCTCCGGTGCGTCGGAGCGTGAATCCGCGGCTGCGGTCTCCCTCGACGCACTGCCGATGCAGGGGCCGTGCTGGTACACCGACAGCTGGCACGCGCCGCGCGGCGGCGGCCGACTCCATGTCGGGGTCGACCTGTTCGCGGCGATGGGCAGCCATGTGTACGCCGTGGTGGACGGCACGCTCACCAACCGGGTGTGGGACCAGCCGGGTATGCGCTCCGGCAACGGGTGGTGGCTCACGGCCCACGACGGGAGCGCTTCGTACTTCTACGCGCATCTCGACGACTTCGCTCCCGATCTGCAGGTGGGATCACGGGTCGAGGCCGGGCAGATCATCGGGTTCATGGGGAACACCGGGAACTCCGCGTTCCCGCACCTCCACTTCGAGATCCGTCCGCGCGGTGGCTCGCCCATCAACCCCTACCCGATCGTGAAGGCGGCCGGTGGCTGCAAGACCGGGACCGGCTACCAGCAGCCGAGTGGCTGGACCCCCGGTGCCTGATCGGCCGGATCGAGTCATGGCTGTCACACCGTCGGCATAGGGTCGACCGCATCCGACCTCCCCTCATGAACTCCACCCATGAGGAGACGACATGCGATCCGACAACGTGGTGGTCCTGCGGGGCCGCCTCTCCAGTGCAGCGAAGCAACGCCAGCTCCCCTCCGGCAGCGTGTTGCTCACTCTCGAGATCACGACTCGCTCCCTGCCGTCCGAGGCGTCGGGGTCCGCCGGTGGTGCCGTGTCGGTACCGGTGGTGTGGTTCGACCCCCCGGCGCGGTGCCAGGTCGACACCGCCACGCCCGTCGAGACCGAGGTCGTGGTGACCGGTCATGTCCGCCGCCGGTACTTCCGCGCCGGAGGCACCACCCAGAGCCGTACCGAGGTGGTGGCCGATTCGGTCACCCGGGTCAGCCGTCGCCGTGATGTCGAGCGGGCCGTGAACCGGGTCCTCGCCGTGCTGGGCCGGCCAACTGAACCGCCCGCGTGATCACGACTACGCTCGATGCCATGAGCGACATCCGTAACGACTTCGCGCCTGGCGTCATCACCGGTCCAGAGGTGAAAGAGGTGTTCGCGCTCGCGAAGGCCAGTGGCTTCGCGCTGCCCGCCGCCAACGTCATCGGCACGAACAGCATGAATGCCGTCATGGAGACGGCGGCGGCGGTCAACTCACCCGTCATCATCCAGTTCTCGCACAGCGGCGGTGCCTTCGTGGCCGGCAAGTCGCTCTCGAACGAGGGTGACCGTGCATCGATCCTCGGATCGTTGGCGGGTGCCGATCACGTGAACCGCCTGGCCGCCGCGTACGGAGCGCGGGTCATCCTCCACACCGACCACTGCGCGAAGAAGCTGCTGGGCTGGGTCGACGGCCTGTTGGACGAGGGCGAGCGGCATTTCGAAGTCACCGGCAAACCGCTGTTCAGTTCGCACATGCTCGATCTCTCCGAGGAGTCACTCGAGGAGAACGTGGCCATCTCCAAGAAGTACCTCGAGCGCATGTCAGCCATCGACATGACGCTCGAGGTCGAGCTCGGGATCACCGGTGGCGAGGAGGACGGCGTCGACAACTCCGATGCCGACGAGAGCGATCTCTACACCAAGCCCGAGGAGGTCGCGTACGTCTACGAGGAGCTCTCGCAGGTGAGCGATCGGTTCACCATCGCCGCAGCGTTCGGCAACGTGCACGGCGTCTACAAGCCCGGGAACGTCAAGCTCACGCCGACCATCCTGCGTGACAGCCAGGAGTTCGTGTCGCAGAAGTTCGGCACGGGTGACCGGCCGATCGACTTCGTGTTCCACGGCGGATCCGGTTCATCGGCCTCCGAGATCGCCGAAGCCATCGGCTACGGGGTGGTGAAGATGAACATCGACACCGATCTGCAGTGGGCGTTCTGGGACGGCGTCCGCGCGTACGAGGCCGACATGCACGACTATCTCCAGGGGCAGATCGGGAACCCGGAGGGCGACGACAGACCCAACAAGAAGCAGTACGACCCGCGGGTGTGGCTCCGCGCCGGTGAGTCCGCGTTCGTCGCCCGGCTGAAGCAGGCGTTCGAGGAGCTCAACAACGTCGGGACGCTCGCATGAGCGGCGACCGGCCCGACCACGACGCGGTGGTCGAGGCCACCGAGGAGGCCGCGGCCTCGATGCGGCTGCAACGAGTCCCGATCAACGCCTACACCACCACCGAAGCGCTGGTGATCGTGGCGCCTCTCCCCGCTGTGCGTGCCTCCGACGTCCAGGTCGAGCTCGACACCGAGGTGGTCCGGTTCGTGGCTGCGCTCCGGAGTGCCGGTCCTCGCGAGTACCTCGTGAACGAATGGGACTACGGCGGGTACGAGCGTGAGCTCGAGCTGCCGGAGGGCTTCGGCGGGGGTGTCGAGGCCGTGCTGGCCAACGGTCAGCTCACCGTCCGGGTGCTGCGCGGCGAGACCGACCAGACCATCCGGATCGAGCCCACGGAGCGCTGAACCGACGGAGCCGGTGCATGCCCGTTCGATCAGTGGTCGAGTGGACGCACCACGAAACCGGTGCGCAGCTTCGGTGTGAAGAACGTGCTCTTCGGCGGCATCAGCACGCCTTCACGGGCGGTGCGTTCGATCTCGGCCACGCTCACGGGGCGGATGAGCACGGCCGCGTCGGCTCGGCCCTCGGTGGTGGCCGCCACCGCTTCGTCGAGACCGTGCTGATACGTGACATCCAGGTCCGCTTCGTCGCCGAGGACGTGCTCGAGCCAGGCGCCATCGAGGGCTCGCACGTGGTCGAACACCCCGGGTCGGGGCGTGAGCCAGGTGCCGAGCCCGTCCGGACCGACCAGGCACAGCGCGCCGCGCCGGACCATCTCGGCCAGCGTTGCCGCCGCGGGTGTCCCGGCCGGTTCGAACTCGAACGCGCTCGAGAGCACGTCGCGGAGGCGTTCGTACGTGAGGCCGCGATAGAGACGGTGGATCGCCTCGACGCTGAGCTGCTCGGCCACCAGCTCGCTCACGAACGTCAAGGTCAGCTCGGCCGGTGTGTCAGTGGAGCCGGTGGTGGTGCGTACCTCGTCGCGGTAGGTCCGAGAGATGCCGTAGCGGTGGTGGCCGTCGGCGATCAACACGTCGTCGGCGCCCACCGCGGCAGCGATCGCCGCCACCCGGTCGGTGGCGGTCACCCGCTCGACCACGTGCTCGACCCCGTCGACCGTCACGGCGCCCATCGGCTCGCCGGGCTCGGCCAACACCGCAGTGAGTCCGGCAGAGAGCGACAACCCCCACACCGGCGAGAGATTGCATTCGGTGGCACGGGTGAGATCGAGCCGATCGGTGCTCGCTTTCGGGGTGGTGCGCTCGTGGGGGAGCACCCCTCCCGCACCTTCGTCGACCACTTCGAGACCACCGAGTACTCCGACGATGTCGCGAGCTGCACCCGTGGCATCGGTGAAGCGCATGCGGTAGAGCGTGAACGACGGCTCGGGGTCGAGCACCATGATCGAGCGGTCGATCCACGAGCGCAGCTCGGAGGCGGCCCGTTCGTACCGCCGCTCGCCGTCTCGTTCGCGAGGAACGTCGACGTGCACGATGTTGTGCGGATGCGATGCCGCCAGGTCGTCCACGTCGCGCTCGGAGAGCACGTCGTACGGCGGGGCGATCACGTCGTCGAGGCCGACGGCGGTGGCGGAGTAACGGAGGGCACGGAACGGCTCGAAGCGTGGCACCTGCACAGGTTGGCATCCGGCGCGCGACGATGACCAACGTGACCGAGCCGCTCGCCTCCCGATCGCTGCCGACCGGGCGACGTCTCCGGACGGTCCTGTGTGATCTCGATGGGGTGGTCTGGCTGGCCCGTGAGCCGATCGTCGGATCGTCCGAGGCCGTGGCGCGGTTGCGTGCGGCCGGGTGCCGGGTGGTGTTCGTCACGAACAACTCGGCTGATCTCGTGGCCACCCAGGAGGAGGCGCTGAGGGCCATCGGCATCCCGGCGGCGGGCGATGTGATCACCTCGGCGCAGGCCGCTGCGCTCCTCGTCGACGCCGGTGAGCGGATCGTGGTGTGCGGTGGCGAGGGCGTCGTGGAGGCGCTGGAGGCGCGAGGCGGTCGTGTCGTGGCCACCGGGCCCTGTGACGCGGTCGTGGTGGGGATCAACCGAGCGTTCGACTACGACGTGCTCACGACGGTGGCGCGAGCCGTCCGTGGCGGGGCCCGTCTCATCGGCACGAACGACGACGCCACGTTCCCCACACCGAACGGACCGATCCCGGGCGGCGGTTCGATCCTGGCGGCGGTGGCGACGGCGTCCGGTGTCACACCCGTGGTGGCCGGAAAGCCGCACGGCCCGATGGTGACGCTGGCTCGCCGGACCGTCGGTGGACTCGACCCCGCGACGACGCTGGTGGTGGGCGACCGCCCCTCGACCGACGGCGCATTCGCCACGGCGCTCGGCTGCGGTTTCGCCCTCGTGCGTTCCGGTGTGACCGGGCCCGGCGATCGACTCGCGGCCGACCACGGACCGACACCAGCGCTCGACGTGCGCGATCTCGCCGCGGTGGCCGACGCCGTGGTCGAGTCGCACCGCTGATCGCGCCACGCGATACCCGGTAGTCTTCCGCGATGGCCAACTCCACCATCGAGAAGCTCATCGACGCCGGCATCCAGTTCACCGAGATGTCGAGGAAGCAGGCCGACGCCTTCGTCTCGAAACTGGTGAAGGCAGGCGATGTCCAGCGGCAGGAGGCCGAGCGGGTGACGCAGTCGCTCATCGAGCGTGGCAAGGAGACCTCGGAGCGCCTGACGGCGATGGTCCGTGATGAGGTGGAGCGCGAGATGCAGTGGCTCAACGAGCGCTACGAGGAGCTCGAGGAGCAGTTCGAGGCGCTCGCGGAACGGGTGGGTGAGGGCGTTCCCGGTCGCCCCGCCAAGAAGTCGACGGCGAAGAAGCGCCCCGCCAAGAAGTCGACCGCCAAGAAGTCGACCGCGAAGAAGTCGACGGCGAAGAAGTCGACGGCGAAGAAGTCAGCGGCGAAGAAGTCAGCGGCGAAGAAGTCGACCGCCAAGAAGTCAGCGGCGAAGAAGGCTGCGCCCGTGGGCTCGTCGGGCGTGCGCAAGGTCAGCACCAGCCGCACGTGAGCTGATCGTCCGTTCGTGGCCGTACGTCGTCGGCTCGACGCCGAACTGGTCCGTCGCGGACTGGCGACGAGTCGGACCGAGGCCCAATCGCTCATCGCAGAGCATCGGGTGTTGGTGTCGGGAGCGATGGCGTCGAAGGCCGCTCGTCAGGTGGCTCCCGACGAGGCGCTCGAGGTGCAGGGGCCACCGGCGCGTTTCGTGGGACGCGGGGGCGAGAAGCTCGACCATGCGCTCGACGTGTTCGGGCTCGACGTGGCCGGTCTGCGTGCACTCGACGCTGGCGCGTCCACCGGTGGCTTCACCGACTGCCTCGTGCAGCGAGGTGCCCGTCATGTGGTGGCCCTCGATGTCGGACACGGTCAGCTGCACGAACGGCTGGTGGGCCATCCGGCCGTGACCAACCTCGAGCGCACCAACGTCCGTCACGCGAACGCCGACCTCATCGGCGGGCCCGTCGACCTCGTGGTTGCCGATCTCTCGTTCATCTCGCTCCGGCTGGTGGTGGGTGTCCTGGCCGGGTTGTGCAAGCCTGGGGCCTCGATGGTGCTGCTCGTCAAACCACAGTTCGAAGCCGGTCGGACCGAGGTCGATCGCGGCCGTGGGGTGATCGCCGATCCCGCGATCTGGCGTCGGGCCCGTGAGGGCGTGGCCGATGCCTTGATCGACGCGGGCTGCACCGTGAGAGCGTGGACCGAGTCGCCCATACGGGGCGCCGAGGGCAACGTCGAGTTCCTGGTCCACGCCACCGCACCTCCGGGGCCGGGATGATCGACGTCGTCATCACGGCGCACCACGAACGCGGAGCCGCCGGCGAACTGGCCGAGAAGACGGCAGCGTGGCTCATCGAGCGTGGCCACCACTGCTGGATGGTGCCCGACGATGCGGTGTCGCTGGGTCTGCCCGCGCTGGCGTCGGACCGGTCGCCGGCGGAGGCGGACCTCGTGCTCAGTCTCGGCGGCGACGGCACCATGTTGCGTGCCGTGCACCTGCTCGACGGCGCACCGGTTCCTCTGCTCGGCGTCAATCTCGGATGGCTCGGGTACCTGACCGAGGTCGAGGCCGATCAGCTCCACGACGCACTGGCACGCTTCGCTCAGGGTCCCGTCGATGGCACATGGCACCTCGACGAACGCATGATGCTCGACGTGGCCACCGTCGATGGCGCCGGCAACGAGATCGGGCGCTGGCGGGCGCTCAACGAGGCGGTGATCGAGAAGCACGAGGCCGGTCACACCATCCGGCTGCTGCTGCGCATCGACGGTGAGCCGTTCACCTCGTACGCGGCCGACGGGATGATCGTGTCGACACCCACGGGTTCGACCGCGTACTCGCTGTCGGCCCGGGGTCCGGTCGTGTCGCCGCGTCATCGCGCGTTGCTGGTCACTCCGGTGGCACCGCACATGCTGTTCGACCGCAGCCTCGTTCTCGACCCGACCGAGCACGTCGAGGTCGAGGTGATCGGTCACCGTCGGGCCGAGCTCGCGATCGACGGGCAACGGGTTGCTCCACTCGCCGAGGGGTCGGTGGTGTCGTGCCGACCGTCGATCTCGACCGCTCGCTTCGTGCGCTTCGGCGAGTGGCACTACCACCAGATCCTGAAGGCCAAGTTCGGACTGGCCGATCGGTAGCGATCGTGCTGGTCGAGTTGCACATCGAGAACCTCGGCGTGATCGAACACGTCGAGCTGGTGCTCGACCACGGCCTCACGGCGCTCACGGGCGAGACGGGCACCGGAAAGACGATGCTGGTCGAGGCGATCGAGCTGCTCGTGGGCGGGCGGTCGGATGCGTCGATGGTGCGTCCCGGGGCGACCGAGGCGCGCGTCGACGGACGGTTCGTGGTGGGGGTGGACGGTGCGGATGACGACGAGATCGTGCTCACCCGGGTGGTCCCGGCCGACGGCCGATCGCGCGCCTACGTGAACGGTCGCTTGTCGACCGTCACGTCGCTGGCCGACATCGCCGGACCACTGATCGATCTCCACGGCCAGCACGCCCACCAGAGCCTGCTGGTGACCGCCACCCAGCGAGCAGCCCTCGACCGCTTCGCCGGGGTCGACCTCGCGCCCCTTCGCCGGGCACGGGCTGCGATCACCGAGATCGATGCCGAACTCGCGACCCTGGGGGGCGACGAACGCGCCCGGGCTCGCGAGATCGACCTGCTGCGGTTCCAGGTCGACGAACTCGACCGGGCCGCGATCACCGGAGCCGACGAGGACCATCTGCTGGCCGCCGAGGAGGAGCTCCTGGCCGACGCCGTGGCGCACCGCACCGCCGGATCGACGGCCGTTGAGCTCCTGACCGACGACCAGGGTGCTCGCGACCTGCTCGGCCGTGCGTTGGCGGCCATCTCGGATCGGGCACCCTTCGCCGGACTCCACGGTCGGCTCCACGATCTGCTCGCCGAGTTCGACGACGTGTCCACCGAACTCCGGTCCGTGACCGAGTCGATCGAGGAGGATCCGGCCCGACTCGACGATGTCCGGATGCGCCGACAGGTGCTCACCGATCTGCGTCGCAAGTACGGCGACGATCTCGCCGAGGTGATGGACTATCACCGGCGCACCGAGGATCGCCTCCGTGACCTCGAGGGGTTCGAGGAGCGGGCCGCCGAGCTGGAGCGGGAACGAGCCGCTGCCATCGCACACGAACGCGACGAGGCCGGTCGGGTGGGTGCCACGCGGCGGGAGGCGGCCCCGCGCCTCGCAGGGCTGATCGAGAGTCGGTTGCGCGAGTTGGCGATGGGGCACGCGTCGGTCGCGGTCGAAGTGGGCGATGGCCCCGACGACCATCCGGGCGACCGCGTCCAGTTCCTGCTCGCTGCGAATCCCGGCTCGCCACTGCTGCCGTTGACACGCGTGGCGTCGGGAGGCGAACTGGCGAGAGCGATGTTGGCCCTCCGTCTGGTGCTCACCGTCGATGCGCCGACGAGCGCGGACGGTACGTCGGTCGGCACGCTCGTGTTCGACGAGGTCGATGCGGGGATCGGTGGATCAGCGGCGAACGCCGTGGGCGAGGCCCTCGAGGCGCTCGGCCGTCACCACCAGGTCCTCGTGGTGACGCACCTCCCCCAGGTCGCGGCCCGGGCGCGGCGCCAGATCGTGGTGAGCAAACAGGTGCACGACGGGGTGACGTTCGCCGGCGTCGAGACCGTCGCCGGCGATGCCCGGGTGGGTGAGGTCGCGAGGATGCTCTCGGGCGACGACTCCGACGAGGCTCGCGAGCACGCACGATCGTTGCTCCGACGTGGGTGAGCGATCCGCGCCGGGCGAGCGGGTGTCGGGGTAGTGTGATGGCGCCATGACGAAGCACATCTTCGTGACCGGTGGGGTCGCCAGCTCACTCGGCAAGGGCCTCACCGCCTCCTCGCTCGGTCGACTGCTGAAGCTCCGAGGGTTACGTGTGACCCTCCAGAAGCTCGACCCGTACATCAACGTCGACCCCGGCACCATGAATCCGTACGAGCACGGCGAGGTGTTCGTGACCGACGACGGCGGCGAGACCGATCTCGACCTCGGCCACTACGAACGCTTCATCGACGAGAACCTCTCGCGGAACTCCAACGCCACGACCGGCTCGATCTACCAGGCGGTGCTCGCCGCCGAGCGGCGGGGCGACTACCTCGGCAAGACGGTGCAGGTCATCCCGCACATCACCGATGAGATCAAGCGCCGCATCACCCGACTGGCCACCGACGACGTCGACGTGGTCATCACGGAGGTGGGCGGCACGGTGGGTGACATCGAGATCCTCCCGTTCCTCGAGGCGATCCGCCAGTACCGCAAGGACGCCGGTCGGGGCAACGTCTGCTACGTGCACGTCACGCTCGTGCCCTACATCGGCCCGTCGGGTGAGCAGAAGACCAAGCCCACCCAGCACTCGGTCACCGAGCTCCGGAGCCGGGGCATCCAACCCGACCTCATCGTGTGCCGCAGCGAGGAACCACTCAGCGACGACCTCCGCAACAAGATCTCGAACCTGTGCGATGTCGACGAGCGGGCGGTCGTGAACGCCGCCGACGCCCGCAACATCTACGAACTCCCCCTGATCTTCCACGACGAGGGGCTCGACCAGGTGGTCTGCGAGGTGCTCCAGCTCGACGAGCACGAGGTCGACCTCGGCCCCTGGGAGGAGGTCGTGCATCTGGTGGAGGCCGCCACCCAACCCGTCCGGATCGGGTTGATCGGCAAGTACGTGCAGCTCGCCGACGCGTACCTCTCGGTGGTCGAGAGCCTCAAACACGCCGGCTTCCATCACGGCGCTGCGGTCGAGATCGAATGGATCCAGTCCGAAGACGTGGAGGGTCTGCTGGCCGCCGACCGGCTCGGCCACCTCGACGGCATCGTGCTGCCGGGTGGCTTCGGCGCCCGTGGCGTCGAGGGCAAGATCGCGGCCGCCCGCTACGCACGCGAAGAAGAGCTGCCGTGCCTCGGCCTCTGCCTCGGACTGCAGGCGATGACGGTCGAGTTCGCCAGGAACGTGCTCGGGTTCTCCGGGGCCAACTCCACCGAGTTCGACCCCACCACGAGATTCCCGGTGATCGATCTGATGCTCGATCAGCGCGACATCACCGACAAGGGCGGCACGATGCGGCTCGGCGCGTACTACGCAGTGCTCACGCCCGGTACGAAGGTGGCCGCTGCCTACGACGAGCCGGTCGTGAGCGAACGCCACCGGCACCGCTACGAGTTCAACTCGAACTACCGGGCTCGATTCGAGGAGGCGGGGTTCGTGTGCAGCGGAACGTCACCCGACAAGCGCCTCGTCGAGTTCATCGAGTTGGCCGACCACCCGTTCTGGGTGGCCACACAGGCGCATCCCGAGTTCAAGAGTCGCCCTGATCGGCCACACCCGCTCTTCCGCGAGCTGATCGGTGCTGCGCTCGAGCGCCGCCGTGAGCGCACGGCCGAGCTGCACGCCACGACGCCGGCCGACCCAGCCGGCGTCAGCCGCTCTCACGCCTCGTGACCGGCTTCCGGCGCACCGGCGAACGCGAGGTGCACCAGGGACACGTCTGGCGGGTGGTGGTGGCCGACTTCGTGTCACCCGACGGCTCCGGGTTCGAGCGTGACGTGGTGCGGTCACCCGGCGCCGTGGCGATCGTGCCACTGCTCTTCGACCCGGAGGGGAACCCGTCGGTCATCCTGGTCGAGCAGTTCCGGGCGCCGTACGAGGAGTCCGTGATCGAGATCCCGGCAGGGATGCGCGACGTGGACGACGAGCCTCCCGAGCAGACCGCCACGCGAGAGCTGCGCGAGGAGGTCGGTCTCGTGCCCGGCCAACTGGAGCTGATCCTCGAGATGTATCCGTCGCCCGGGATGACCGACCAGGTCACGACGATCTTCCTCGCGACCGACTGTCGGACATCGGAGCGTGAGCTGCACGGCCCGGAGGAGGAGCACATGACCCTGCTCCACCTGCCGCTCGACGAGGCGCTCGACATGATCGATCGGGGCCGGATCCGCGACTCGAAGACGGTGGTGGGTCTGCTCGCGACCGACCGGCGCCTCCGTCGGGCCGACTCCGGTCCGGGCCCCACGGATCCGGCGACGGGTTGATGGCGATCACCGACGAACTCCCGATCGAGGTCGAGGAGTTCTTGTCGTGGATGGTGGCCGAGCGGGGTCGGGCACCCAACACGGTGGCGGCCTACGAGCGCGACCTGCGCGCGTACGTCGAGTGGCTCCGTGATCGAGGTCTCACCATCCACACCGTGTCGGCACCCGCGCTCGACGAGATGGTGGGCCACCGTCGCGCCATCGGCGCGGCCTCGTCGTCGGTGGCACGTCAGCTCGCGGCCGTCCGCATGTTGCACCGTCGGCTCACTGCCGAGAACGTCCGCCCCGACGACCCCACGGCCGATCTCGAGGGGGTCAGGGTTCCAGCAGGACTGCCGAAGCCGCTCAGCGAGGAGCAGGTGACCAGCCTGCTGGCCGCCGTCACCGGGGCCGGGGCCCTCGACCGACGCGACCGGGCCCTGCTCGAGCTGCTCTACGCCACGGGCGCCCGGATCTCCGAGGTGGTCGGGCTCTCGATGGGCGACATCGACTTCGACGCGGGACTGGTGCGGCTGTTCGGCAAGGGTGCCAAGGAGCGAATCGTGCCATTCGGGCGGGCGGCCTCCGATGCGCTCGACGAGTGGTTCGGACCGCGAGGCCGCATCGAGCTGGTCCCGTCGCAGTGGCGGCGGCGCCACGACGCAGAGGCCGTCTTCCTCAACACCCGCGGTGGCCGGCTCTCGCGCCAGGGAGCCTGGCTGGTCGTGAAGAAGTACGGCCAGCGCGCCGGTCTCACCGAGCCGCTCTCGCCCCATGTGCTGCGGCACTCGTGCGCCACCCACCTGCTCGATCGCGGCGCCGACCTCCGGGTGGTCCAGGAGATGCTCGGGCACGCCTCGATCTCGACCACCCAGGTGTACACCAAGGTGAGTCAGGAGCGGCTGTGGGAGGTCTACCGCCACGCCCATCCCCGTGCGGTGTCCCGATGAGGATGATCCGGTGGATCGGCCACCTCCCCGTGGCGGTGGCCCATCTGGCGGCCCGGTTCTTCACGTCGCTGTCGCCGAGACCGCCCCGCACGATCGACGAGGTCTGGGCCGAAGACCACCTCGAGCGCGGCGAGCTCGAGCTGTGGCGTCAGCTCTCGAACCAGGACCGCCGACACTCGGCGCTGGTGGCCCGGCGCTTCGTCGCTCGTCGACCGTCGGCCACCCGCGATGAGGTGGCCGGTGCGCTGTTGCACGACGTCGGCAAGATCCGGTGCGAGCTGGGCACGTTCGGACGGTCGGTCGCCACGCTGGTGGGGCCCAGGACCCCTCGGTTCCGCGCCTATCACGACCACGAGGAGATCGGTGCCGATCTGGTGGCCGCGGCGGGTTCATCGCCGGCCACCATCGAGCTGGTGGCCGGAGCCGGCCCGGCTTTCGCCGACCTGAAGGCCTCCGACCACGCCTGACCCCTCGAACTGTCTGCCGCGATCGGGCGGACCTGGGCGTTTCACGCGGACAGTTCGGGTGGGGTGGGGAGGAGGTGGCGGGTTCGGCGGTCGTTGACCACCGAGCGCAGCAGCATCCACGTGCCGAGGGTGAGCCACAGGCCGGCGATGCCGGGACCCTCGACGACGAGGGTCGCGACACCCAGCGGAGCCACGGCCACGAGGTAGGCCACTGCAGCGACACCGAGGAAGCGGTAGTCGCCCGCCCCGATCAGGATGCCGTCGTGGGCGAACGCGATCGCAGCGGGCACCATCGAGATCGCCAGGATCAGCAGCCCCGACGTGGCGCGCTCGGCCACTGCGGTATCGGGCGTGAACACCGCCGGGAGCCATGCCGCACCAGTTGCCAGCAGCACGGTGAGACCCGACCCCGTGATGATCGAGAGGCGCACCACCCGGGTGGCGACCTCGCGGGCTGCGGCGCGCCCCTGCCGGCCGAGTTCCTCGGCCACGATCGTCTGTGCGGGCACGGCGAGCGCGTCGAGGGTGAGGGCCACCAGCAAGAACATGCTCATCACGATCTGGTGCGCAGCGAGCGTGGGGGCGTCGATACGTGCCGCCACGGCCGTGGTGCCGCTCAGCACGCCCAGCATCGCGCCGACGCGGAGCAGGAGGTGCCGACCAGCCAGCAGCAACGGTGCCTGTCCCGCCCACTCGGGACGCCAGGTGGGTGCGAGGGCCACGCGACGACGGATGAGGACGCCGAAGGCGACGGCAGCGGCGATCTGCGCGGCCACCGTCGACCAGGCCGCTCCAGCGATGCCGAGGCCGAGCCCGAACACCAGCACGAGCTCGAGCGCCACGTTGCCGACGTTCGCCACCGCCAGCACCACCAGCGGACTGCGGTAGTCGGACACACCTCTGAGCACACCCTGTGCCGCGAGCGTCACCAGCATGAACGGCACGGCGATCGCACGGATCTGCAGGTACTCCACGGCGTGCTCGGCCACGGATCCGGAGGCACCGAACACCCCGACCACGGCCGGTGCCCCGAGCGCCAGGAGCGGCGCCACCGGGAGACCCACGAACAGCGCGAGCCAGAGCGCCTGCACCCCCACACCTGCGGCCCCGCGTCGATCGCCGGCGCCGACGTGATGGGCCACGCGCTGGGTGGTGCCGTAGGTGAGGAAGTTCGACCCCGCGAACACGAGCGCCAGGATCGCGGCGGCCACGGCCAGCCCGGCCAGCTCGTCGGTACCGACCCGGCCGATGATGGCGGTGTCGACGAGGACGTACAGCGGCTCGGTCGCCAGTGCGCCCAGCGCGGGGAACGCGAGCCGGAGGATGCGGCGGTCGGTCGGGTGCAGCGTGGGCGACCGGCGAGCCACGAACGGTCCCGACTCAGGCCGGGAGCATGCCGATCGCGCCGTAGGCGCGACCGAGGGTGGCCGAGGCGACCGTGCGGGCCTTCCCTGCCCCGATCCGCAACAGTCGGGCGAGTTCGCCGCGGTCGTCGAGCAGCTCTGCATACCGCAGTTGGATCGGCTCGAGCAGCTCGACCACGGCCTCGCCCGCCGCGGTCTTGAGCGGTCCGTACTGGGTGAACTCGTCGGCCAGCCCGGCTGGTGGCCGGCCGGTGGCGGCACCGAGGATGTCGAGCAGGTTGCTCACACCCGGCTTGGCCAGCGGGTCGTACCTGACCTCGGTCTCGGAGTCGGTCACGGCCCGTTTGAACTTCTTCATCACGAGCGCCGGGGAGTCGGTGAGGTAGATGCAGCCGGCGTCGCTGGTTGACGACTTCGACATCTTCGACGTGGGGTCCTGGAGGTCCATCACCCGTGCACCGGCCGCGGGGGTGACCGCCTCGGGGATCACGAACGTCGGCCCGAAGCGGTGATTGAAGCGGATCGCGATGTCGCGGGTGATCTCGATGTGCTGGCGTTGATCGTCGCCCACGGGGACGTGGTCGGCGTCGTAGAGCAGGATGTCGGCGGCCTGGAGTGCCGGGTACGTGAAGAGTCCGGCCGAGATGAACGACCCCTCGCGGGTGGTCGACTTGTCCTTGAACTGGGTCATGCGCGACAGCTCGCCGTACGACACCGTGCACTCCATCACCCAGGCCAGCTGACTGTGCTCGACCACGTGGCTCTGCACGAACACCGTGGCGATGTCGGGATCGAGCCCGACGGCGAACAACATCGCCGACAGCGTCAACGTGTCGTTGCCGATCACGCCGGGCGTCTCGGTGACCGTGAGGGCGTGGAGATCGACGATGCCGTGGAACGCATCGCACGTGTGCTGGCCCGCCACCCAGCCGCGCAATGCCCCCAGCAGGTTGCCGAGGTGGACCTCGCCGGTGGGTTGGATGCACGACAGGACACGGGTCACGTCGGGCGAGGCTAGCGGTGAATGCCCGGGCGCCAGCCGCCCGTTTCGGTAGCGTGACACCCGATGAGCGTGGACGTCACGACCGAGGTGTACACCGGCCCCTTCGATCTGCTGCTGCAGCTGATCCTCAGCGAGGAGGTCGACATCTACGAGATCCACCTGGCACACATCGTCGACGCGTATCTGGCCGAGCTCGAGCGGCTCCAGGCGCTCGACCTCGACCTCGCCACCGAGTTCCTGCTGATCGCCGCCACGCTCGTCGAACTCAAGACCCGGCGGTTGCTGCCCGGCCGAGCCGACATCGACCTCGACGAGGAGTTCGCGCTCTGGGAAGAGCGCGATCTGCTCCTGGCGCGCCTGCTCGAGTGCAAGACGTTCAAGGACGTGGCCTCGGTGTTCAGCCGGCTGGCCGAGGAGGCCGACCGGTCGTTCGCCCGCACCGTGGGCCCCGACGACCGCTATGCCGCCCTCACGCCGGATCTGCTCGAGGGCACCAGCGTGCAACGCCTGCGCAACGCGGCGATCCGCGCGCTCACACCCGCGCCGGCGCCCGTGGTCGACCTGCACCACGTCAACCCCATCCGGATCACGGTGGCCGATGCCGTGGCCGAACTGGTGGACGAACTGCCGCGTGTGGGACGTATCGGCTTCCGCCGGCTCACGTCCGACCTGGTCGAGCGCATCGAGGTGATCGTGCGGTTCCTCGCCGTGCTCGAGCTGTTCAAGCAGGGTGTGGTCGAGCTCGATCAGGCCGAGCAGTTCGGCGAGATCGAGATCACCTGGACCGGTGGCGAGCACCTCGACGCCGACGAGTTCGAGATCGACGTGTACGAGGGATGATGAACGAGCCGGACCTGCCAGACCTGCCGGACCTGTCGGACCTGTCGACGCTCGAGTCGGAGTTCATGCGTGCCATCGAGGCCATGGTGATGGTGGCGCACGAGCCGGTGGCGCCCGAGCTCATGGCGCAGCTGCTCGAGCAGCCGGTGAGCACGGTCGAGCGCTGGTGCCAGGAGCTGGCCGAGCGGTACCGCCAGGCCCACCACGGATTCGAGCTGGTCCGTGTGGCCGGTGGCTTCCGGTTCCAGACCTGCGGTGACCTGTCTCCCTACGTCGAGCGGTTCGTGCTCAACGAGCAGCACGCCCGGCTCTCGGGTGCGGCACTCGAGACGTTGGCCATCGTCGCCTACAAGCAGCCGATCTCGCGAGCCCAGGTCGCGTCGATACGCGGCGTCGATCCTGATGGCGTGCTGCGCACCCTGTCGGCGCGCGGGTACATCGCCGAGGTGGGTCGCGACACCGGCCCGGGGCAGGCGGTGCTGTTCGGCACCACCCCGGCGTTCCTCGACAAGCTGGGTCTCGATTCGGTCGACGATCTGCCCTCGATCACCGAGTTCATCCCAGGAGCCGACGTGGTCGAAGCGCTCGAACACGGCCTGCGCGTGCACCCGGTCGCCGAGGCCCCGACGGTCGACGATGTCCGACCCGACTGACGACCACCTGCCCGAACCCGAGCCGCCACTGTGGGAACAGATGGCGGCGCGCAACGCCGAGCTCCCGGGCGGTGAGCGTCTGCAGAAGGTGCTCGCCGCGGTGGGGTGGGGGAGTCGGCGGGTGTGCGAGGACCTCATCGCCGCCGGTCGCGTGACCGTGAACGGTGAGGTGGCCGTACTCGGTCGTCGGGTCGATCCCGATCGCGATCGGATCGAGGTGGACGGCGCACCGGTCGGTGTGCGACCCGGGCTCGTGCACTACCTGCTGAACAAGCCGACCGGCGTGGTCACGACGGCCCGTGACACCCACCACCGACCGATCGTGACCGACCTGGTGCCCAGCGAGCCGCGGGTGTTCCCCGTCGGTCGGCTCGACATCGACACCGAGGGTCTCATCCTGCTCACCAACGATGGTGATCTCGCGAATCGGATCGCCCATCCACGTCACGGCATCGAGAAGGAGTACCTGGCCGAGGTGGCCGGAGGTGCCGTGTCGGCCGGCGCGGTGCGTACCCTGCGTGAGGGCGTCGAGCTCGACGATGGGGTGACGTCCCCGGCGCGTGTGTCGCAGCCGTCGCCCGGCCTGCTGCGCATCACGATCCACGAGGGCCGCAATCGGCAGGTGCGCAGGATGTGCGATGCCGTGGGGCATCCGGTGCAGCGCCTGGTCCGTACCCGAATCGGCCCGATCTCCGACCGGTCGCTGACCCCCGGCTCGTGGCGCGAACTCACCTCCGACGAGCGCAAGGCGTTGTCGGAAGCCGTCGGTCGCGCCGCCCAGCAGTACGATCCGTCCACGTGAATCCCACCCGTCGCGCCAACGTGATCGGCCTCGGTCTCGTCGGTGGCTCGATCGCGATGGCCCTGAGGGAGCGCGGCTGGACGGTGTCGGGCGATGATGCCGATCCCGGGCGTGCCCGAACGGCGCTGGAGCTCGGGGCGGTCGACCGGGTCGGCCTCGACGCCACCGCGGAGATCACGTTCGTGGCGGTCCCCGTGTCGGCGATACCGGATCAGGTCAAGCGGGCCCTGGCCGACACCCGGGGCGTCGTGACCGACGTCGGGTCGGTGAAGGCCAGCGTGTGCGCCATCTGTGACGATCCCCGCTTCGTCGGCGGCCATCCGATGGCCGGCAGCGAACTCGAGGGGCTCGACGGTGCCGATGCTGCGATGTTCGACGGTGCGGTGTGGGTGCTGACACCGGTCGCCCACAGCGACGATGCATCCTTCGCCACCGTGGCCGGGGTGGTGGCCTCACTGGGTGCCGAAGTGGTCGCACTCGCTCCGGGTCGGCACGACGAGGTGGTCGCCGTGGTCAGCCATGTGCCGCACCTCACCGCTGCGACCCTCATGGGGCTGGCCTCCGAGCGCTCGCACGAGCACGCCGCGCTGCTCCGCCTCGCGGCCGGTGGCTTCCGCGACATGACCCGTATCGCCAGCGGACATCCCGACATCTGGCTCGACATCTGCGCCGAGAACCGTCCGGCCATCACCTCGGCACTCGATGCGCTGATCGCCGGTCTCGCCGACATCCGAGCGGTGATCGACGGCGACGATCGCGAGGCGCTGCTCGACCGGCTGGTGCGCGCCCGCGACGCCCGCACCAACCTCCCCGGGCGGATCACCGATCCCACCTCGTTGGTCGAGTTCCGCATCCCCATCCCCGACCGCACGGGCGCCGCCGCCGAGGTGTTCACGCTGGCCGCCGAGCTCGGCGTCAACATCGCCAGCTTCGAGGTGGTGCACATGGCAGAGAGCAACCGGGGTCTCGCGGTCGTGCTGGTCGATGCCGAGGTGGCCGATCTGTTCCGGGGCGGGCTCATGGCGCGCTCGTTCCGTCCGTCGGCCGCCCCGCTGACGTGAGTGCCCTGACCGTGCCCCACGTGGGCGGGCCCGTGATCGCCACGGTGCCCGTGCCCGGCTCGAAGAGCCTCAGCAACCGTGCGTTGGTGTGCGCGGCGCTCGCCGAGGGCGAGAGCCAGATCATCGACCTCGCGCCGGGCGATGACACCGTGGCGATGATCGAGTGTCTCGACCGGCTCGGTGTCGTGGTCGAGTCCGGCCCCGGTCACGCCAGTGTGTGGGGTACCGGCGGGCACCTCCGGCCGGGGCCGATCACGTTGCCGACCAAGCTGGCCGGCACCACGTCACGGTTCATCACGGCCGTGGCGACGCTCGGCCAGGGGCCGTACACGATCGACGGTGAGCCACCGCTGCGCACCCGTCCGATGGGTCCGCTGCACGAGGCGCTCGCTGCGTTGGGTGCCGGGATCACCCCGGGCGAGCGGGCGGGGCATCTGCCCGTGACCGTCGGCGGCCCGCCGAACGGAGGCCGGGTCGCGATACGGGGCGACGTGTCGAGCCAGTACGTCACGGCTCTCATGCTGATCGCGCCGCTGCTGGTCGATGGACTCGTGATCGACCTGATCGGACCGCTCGTGTCGCGCCCGTACGTGGAGTTGACGGCCGCGGTCATGGGTGACTTCGGCGTGCACGAGGTGCAGGTGGGGGAGCAGCGGATCACGGTCGCCCCCGGCCGCTATCGATCCACCAGGTACGCAATCGAACCCGACGCGTCGTCGGCCAGCTACCCGCTCGCGCTCGGCGCGGTGCTGGGCGGCGCCGTGACCGTCCCGGGTCTGACCCCCGCGTCGCGGCAGGGCGATGCCCGTTTCGCGGGTCTGCTGGCTGAGATGGGGTGTGATGTCATCGCGACCGAGGCCGACACCACGGTGGCGCGCGATCCGTCGAACGCACTCACGGGGATCGACGTCGACATGGCCGACATCTCCGATCTCGTCCCCACTCTGGCCGTGGTGGCCGCCCTGGCCTCGACCCCGACCCGCATCCGAGGTGTGGGCTTCATCCGGGGCAAGGAGAGCGATCGTCTCGGCGACCTGGCGTCGGAGCTGGCGCGCGTCGGCGCGAACGTGACCGTGGCCGACGATGGTCTCGACATCGCTCCCGCAGCCGATGGGCTCCACGGCGCCCGGCTCGGCACCCACCACGATCACCGTCTCGCCATGGCGTTCGGCGTGCTCGGTGCGGCGGTGCCCGGTGTGGAGGTCGACGATCCCTCGGTGGTCTCGAAGAGCTGGCCGGGCTTCTGGGACGAGCTGGCGGCAGCCGTCGGCGGCGCGTCGTGACCGTGGTGGCAGCGTTCGACGTGGATGGCACGCTGACCACCCGCGACTGCGTGGTGCCGTTCATGCGCCGCGTCCGTGGCGACGTCACCCTCGCCCGGCGCCTCGCGCGGCGCTCGCCCGCCCTCACCCTCGCGCTCGTTCGTCGTGACCGCGACGCCCTGAAGGCGATCGGCTCCGACGCGGCCTTCGGTGGTCTGGCGGTGGACGATCTCCGCCACGAGGGCGAGCGGTTCGCCGAGCTGGTGGCCGAGCGACACCTGCGCTCCGACACCGTCGATCGGCTCCGCTGGCACCGCGAGCAGGGTCATCTGACCGTGCTGGTGTCGGCCTCGTTCGAGCTCTACCTCGACCGGCTCGCCTCGGTGCTCGGGGCCCAGGCCGCGCTCGGGACCCGGCTCGAGGTCGGAGCCGACCTCCGCTGCACCGGTGCGCTGGCCGGTCCGAACTGCCGCGGTCCGGAGAAGGTGCGGCGCCTGCACACCTGGCTCGACCGGCACCACGGCGGGCGACCGATGGTGGAGGTGTACGCGTACGGCGACTCGCCCGGCGACCGCGAGCTCCTCGACGACGCCGATCATCCCGTGTGGGTGCACGGAGCGCTGACCCGCGCGGTGCCATCCGATGAATCCGACGGTTCGGTCCGGGGGAACGGACGGTGAACCAGCAGACGGCGGCACAGACCGCCGAGCGGATCGGGACGCAGTCGACCCTTCGCGGTCTCGTCCGTACCGCTCGGCCGAAGCAGTGGCTCAAGAACGTGCTCGTGTTCGCCGCCCCTGGCGCAGCCGGGTTGCTCGACTCCGGTCGGGAGTTGGGGCTCACGCTGCTCGTCTTCGTGGCGTTCTGCCTCGCCGCGAGCGGTACGTACTTCTGGAACGACGTGCTCGACATCGACGCCGACCGGGCACACCCGACCAAACGTCGTCGTCCGATTGCCGCTGGGGTGGTGTCGCCCACGATCGGCCGGGTGGCCGGGGTGGTGCTGCTCGTGGCCTCGCTGGGTGTGGCCGCACTGACCGGGCGGTGGCAGACGGTCGCCATCGTGGCCGTCTACATCGTGACCACGCTCGCGTACAGCATCTGGCTCAAGCACGTGGCGGTGGTCGACCTCATCGCGATCGCGTCGGGCTTCGTGCTGCGCGCCGCCGCCGGAGCGGTGGCGGTGGATGTGCCGATGTCGAGTTGGTTCGTGCTCTGCATCACCTTCGGCTCGCTGTTCATCGTGACGGGTAAGCGCTACGCGGAGTTGAACGAACTCGGCGACGGCGCCCAGGTGTCGCGCGCCACCCTCGGCTCGTACAGCCTCGGATACCTGCGGATGGTGCTGGCCGTGAGCTGCGGTGCGGCCATCTTGAGCTACTGCGTGTGGGCGTTCGAGAACAAGGATCTCAGCGGGACCGATCTCCCGTTCTACGAGCTCTCGATCGTGCCCGTGCTGACGGCGTTCCTGCGGTATGCCCTCGTGCTCGAGCAGGGCCACGGTGCCGCTCCCGAGGAAGTCTTCGCCAGCGACCGGGTGTTGCAGCTCCTGGGCCTGAGTTGGATCGTGATCTACGGCGCCGCGGTGTACCTGTGAGCGGCTACGAGTCGATCGCCGACACCGTGGCCGGGATCGACGGCTGGATGTCGCCCGACCAGGGACGACGACTGTGGGACGCGGCCCGCCGGTGCCCCGTCGACGGTCGGATCGTCGAGATCGGTTCGTTCCGCGGCAAATCCACCGTGGTGCTGGCGAGCGCGGCCGCCGACGGTGTCGACGTGGTGGCGATCGATCCGCACGCCGGGAACGACCGCGGCCCGCAGGAGCTCGAGGGTTTCGATCGGGAGGCCCAGACCGACCACGAGATGTTCCTGGCGAACCTGGCAGCTGCGGGGGTGGCCGATCGGGTCCGCCACGTGCGCGAGTTCTCCGACCGAGCCCACGGCGCCGTGGCCGATCCCGTCGATCTCCTCTACATCGACGGCGCGCACCGTTTCGGCCCGGCCCGGGCCGATCTGCGCGACTGGGGTGCCAGGGTCGGCGACGGTGGCACGCTGCTGGTCCACGACGCCTTCTCGTCGGTGGGTGTCACGCTCGCGATCCTCCGGGAGATGACCGTCAGGGGTCGCTTCCGGTACACGGGGCGATCGCGTTCGCTCGCGGAGTTCCGTGCCGATCCCGGGGCCCCACGCGCGCCACACGTGGCACGCGTGCTGGCCCAGTTGCCGTGGTTCGCGAAGAATCTCCTGCTCAAGGTGGCGCTGCTGGCCGGAGTCGGTCGCCTCCTGGGCGACCGCGCCCCCGACTGGCCGTACTGACGGTTGTTCGGGGCCCGTGGCGTCGATCCGGTACCGTCGACCCAGTTCATCCGTCCGAGAGGGAGCCATGTCGACCACGAGCACCGGAACGATCACTGGAACGATCACTGGAACGACCGACGCGTCGGTCACGGCCTCGAGCGCCCGCCCACGCCGTGCTCGGGTCAGGCGCTCGATCGGAGCGGCCGTCGGTGCAGCGTTCGGCTCCCTCGCCGTGGCCGCCCCCGTGGCTGCACACCCCGGACACGGTGAGAGCACGTCGTGGGGAGTGCTCGATGGTCTGCTCCACCCGATCCTCGGTCTCGACCATCTCCTCACCATCGTGGCGGTGGGGGTGGTGGCGGCCCTGGCAGCGAGCATGGGGGGTCGGCGCTCGCCGTGGACGATCCCGCTCGCATTCCTCGTGGGCATGATGTCAGGAGGGATCGGCGGTCTCCTGTGGGGCGAGCGCACCGGTGTCGAGCTCCTGATCGCTGCATCGGTGGTCGTGCTCGGCGTGCTCGTCGCGGCTGCGTCCCGCCTCCACCACCTGTGGATGCCGGCCCTCATGGTCGGAGTGGGTGCACTCCACGGTCAGGCCCACGGTGCGGAGATCCCCGTGGGTGCCGCTCGCGGGGGATACGTGGCAGGGTTCCTCGTCGCCACGGCGGGTCTGCTGGTCGTGGGCACGGCGGCGGGACTCGGACTGCGGCGTGCGCCTGTGCTCCGGATCGCTGCCGGTTCGGTGATGTCGGTGGCCGGCGCATGGATGTTGCTCGGCGCCTGATCGGTGCACCGATGTCCGACACGCTGAGGATCGTGCGCCCGAGCCTCACCACACGCTTGACCGGATGGGGTCGTACCGCACCGGTGGTGGGTGACGTGGTCGAGGTGACCGCTGCCGATGCCTCGGCGGTGGTGGTCGACGCGCCCGGACGCGGCGTGATCGCCCGTGGGCTCGGTCGCTCGTACGGCGACGCCGCCCAGAACGCCGGGGGACAGGTGCTGCGGCTCTGCGACGCCACCGGCGGGATGGTCCTCGACGCCCAGGCCGGCACCGTCACGGTGGGGGCCGGTATCGACATCGATCGACTGCTCCGGGTGATCGTGCCCGCCGGCTTCTTCGTGCCGGTCACCCCCGGTACCCGCTTCGTCACCATCGGCGGGGCCATCGCCAGCGACATCCACGGCAAGAACCACCACGTCGACGGTTCGTTCGGCCGTCACGTGCGCCGCA
The DNA here is from genome assembly GCA_007693335.1 of Ilumatobacter sp. Classification (GTDB taxonomy): domain Bacteria; phylum Actinomycetota; class Acidimicrobiia; order Acidimicrobiales; family Ilumatobacteraceae; genus SKSP01. Next base: position 49,465 of record REDU01000114.1, read on the forward strand.
TGTCGCTGCTGCTCGCGGACGGCAGCGTGGTCGAGATCTCGCCCGACTCCGATGCCGAGCTGTTCTGGGCCACCGTGGGGGGGATGGGGCTCACCGGTGTGATCCTCGACGCCACGATCGCGCTGCTCCCCATCGAGACGAGTCGGCTGGCCGTCGAGACCCGGCGTGTGGCCGATCTCGACACCCTGCTCACGCTCATGAGCGAAGGCGACCACCTGTACCGCTACTCGGTGGCGTGGATCGACCTGATGGCCACCGGAGCGTCGCTCGGGCGCAGTGTGCTCACCTGGGGCGACCACGCCCGACTCGATCAGCTCGATGACCGTACTGCGGCCGATCCGCTCGCGTTCGGTGCCCGCCAACTCGTGGCCGTGCCGCCCCTCGTGCCCACGCCCGGGGTCGTCAATCGGCTCACGGCAGGGGTGTTCAACGAGTTCTGGTACTGGTCGACCCCGCGGCACCGGGTCGACGAGATCCAGACGATCCCGGCCTACTTCCATCCGCTCGATGCCGTGGGTTCGTGGAACCGTCTCTACGGCCGCCGCGGGTTCGTCCAGTACCAGTTCATGGTGCCGTTCGGTGCGGAGGGAACCCTCCGCACCGTGGTCGAGCGCATCGCGACCAGCGGGGCGTCCACCTCGCTCAACGTGCTGAAGCGGTTCGGCGCGGCCAACCCCGCGCCACTCAGCTTCCCGCGGGCAGGGTGGACGCTCACGCTCGATCTCCCTGCGTCGTGGCGCCCGATGGCCGATCTCATGCACGAGCTCGACCGTCTCGTGCTCGGTGCCGGGGGTCGCCACTATCTCAGCAAGGACGCCGTGACCACGCCCGACAGCATTCGTCGCGGGTATCCGCGGTTGCCCGAGTGGCAGGCCGTGCAGCGGCGGGTCGACCCGAACGGTCGGTGGCAGAGTGACCTCGGACGCCGGCTGGAGTTGGTGGATCCCCCACGATCGGAGCAGACCTGATGCAGAACGCCCTCGGAGAGATCCAGACCATCGCCGTGTTCGGCGGAACGAGTGAGATCGGCCTGGCGATCGCGCGTCGACTGATCACGCCTTCGACGCGCACCGTGGTGCTCGCGTGCCGTGACGTCGACGCGGGTGCCCGTGCCGCTGCCGACCTCGGTCGGGACGCCGGCACGGACCCGGTCATGGAGGCGGTCACGATCGAGGTCGTGGCCTTCGACGCCGCCGACACCGACAGTCACCTCCAGGTCGTGGCGGAGATCGCCGACACCGTGGGTGATCTCGACGTGGTGGTGTTGGCGTTCGGGGTGCTGGGTGACCAGGCCGAGTTCGACGCCGACCCCGCCGCTGCCGTCGGTGCCGTGCACGTGAACTACACCGGGGCCGTCAGCGTCGGGCTCGTCGTGGCCGACGTGCTGCGCCGGCAGGGCCACGGACGGCTCGTGGTGCTGTCGAGCGTGGCCGGCGAGCGGGTCCGCAAGGCCAACTTCGTCTACGGGTCGTCCAAGGCGGGACTCGACGGTTTCGCCCAGGGACTCGGCGACTCGTTGGAGGGCTCGGGAGCGTCGGTGCTGGTGGTGCGGCCCGGGTTCGTCCACTCGCGGATGACCGAGGGTCTGGCGGCGGCACCGTTCGCCACCGACCCCGACTCGGTGGCCGAGGTGGTCGCCAGGGGCTTGCGTCAGGGGCGCCGCACGGTGTGGGCGCCCGGGGTGCTCCGGTACGTGTTCATGGTGCTGCGCCACCTTCCGGGGGCGGTCTATCGCCGATTACCGCTGGGCTGATGCCGTCGCCCACCGCGCATCTCCGATAGAGCAGCACGAGCGCGTCGTTGTAGTTGCCGACGAGACAGAAGTGGTCGGCGATCACCTGGTTCGGCGCATTCGACCCGAAGTCCGATGAGGCGTTCGGTTCGAACCACCCGGTCCAGAAGTTGGTGAGGATGACCCAGTCGGCGGTGAGCAGGTCGTCGGCCAGACTCGACCCTTCGGCGTCGGCCAGACCGGGATCCATCTCGATGTAGTACGTGGCCGGCTCGAGTTCGGGGAACATCCAGTAGAACGCCACGTCGCTGTAGATCGTGCGGCGGAGGTCGGCCGGGCCCACGACGAGGCGCTCACCCGGGTTCGACAGCCGATCGAGGTCGGCCACCATGCCCGACGCTGCATCGGCCACGAAGAAGTCGCCGAACCAGAACCGTCGCTCGTGACGCTCGACCACGAACGGCGTGGGCAGGTTCCCGAGAGCCACCCGGGTGTGCAGCACGTAGTGGCGGTACGTGTAGAACGGGGCGATCACGAACATCGCCGTCGCCATGACGGCTCCGGCAGCCACCACCGCCACTGCACGCCTGGTCCTGGCGCGGAGTGCATCGTGCACCACCGGGACCATCAGCGGCCACGAGACGCACGCCACCCAGGCCAGATGGGTCGAGTCGGGCCGCTGCAGGGCCTGGGTGATGATGCCGAGCCCGAAGAGCCCGGCCACCATCAACACGGTGGTCTCGTCGGACACGTCGCCCCGGAGCCGTCGTACCCAGGCGACGACCGGGACGGCGACGGCGATCACGATCACCGCGAAGAACCACACGAACAGCTGGTGCTGGGCCGCCATCGCCGGGAAGCCCCACCAGGGCGGTACCCCCTCGGCCACGGCCTGGAGGGCACCGTCGATGCGATCCCACGACGGGGGGACGGGCAGCTCGCGGCCGGGCCGCAGACGGAACACGGGATCGATCACCATGCCCTCGAAGGCCCGAACGGGTCCGGCGTTGAGCAGGTGCAACCACATCGGCGCGAGTCCGAGCGCGGCACCGGCCACGACGCGTCGCCACACACCCTGGCGCCAGACGATCCATGCCCCGGCCACGGTCAGTGCCACCACGAGATCGGGACGGAACGACAGCGCCGCACCGGCGAGGACGCCCGCCGTGAACCACGAGGCACGCGACCGGGCGTCGAGGGTCGAGCGGCCGCGAACGGCGAAGACGATCGCCCACAGCGACAGTGCGATGGCGCCGTGCCAGGCGAGTGCCGAGAGACCGATCGGCGTGAGCACCATGAACATCGCGACCAGCGCCGAGATCAGTGCCACACCGCGACCCCAGACCCTCGTCAGGGCGTACATCGCGAGGATGATCCCCACGTGCTGCAGCAGGCCGAACACCCGCTGGCTCTCGAGGGTGTCGCCGAACACCCAGTACCAGACGGCCAACACGTCGAGTGATCCGGGACCGTAGAGATGGAGGAAGTCGACGTTGGCCACCTGCCCCTGTTGCACCAGACGGGGGAAGAGCAACATGAAGCCCTCCTCCATCGAGCTGCCCGTGGCACGCATGAGTCCACGGACGGGGAGCAGGATGGCGGCGGCCAGCACGAGCAGGGCTGCCGTGCCGCTCCTGGTCGGACGGTGCCACGGCACCCCGCCGAGCACGAACGGGAGATCGGGGTCGACGGGCGAGCGGGTCGTCTCAGCCACGTGTCGCCCCGTTCGCCTCGTCGGCCAGGAAGATCTCGGCGTTGCGGAGGGCGAACGCCATCACGGTGCCCTGCGGATTCACGCCCGGCGCCGATGGCAGCAACGAGGCGTCGTTCACCCAGAGATTCCGGTAGCCGTGCACCCGCCCGAACGAGTTGGCACCGCAGGTGGCCCTGTCCTCACCCATCGGCACGGTGCTGCACAGGTGGACCGTCATCACGCTCGCCCGTGCGGCTGACCAGGCGGCGTTCATGTCGGCGAGATCGGCACGGTCGTGCACGGCGGGTGCGCCACGGAACGACGGGAAGACGGTGTCGGCGCCCGCCGTCAGCGCCAGGAGCGCCAGCCGGGCGAGACCGCTGCGGAGCAGCTCGCGGTCGCTCCCCGACAGACGATAGGTGACGACCGGATCGCGGAAGCCCGGTATCGAGCGCACCGAGCCTCGGCCCTCACTCGTGATGGCGGCGTAGTACACGCTCATACGCTCCCAGTCGCGCACCGCAGGGGCGAACGTGGCCCACTGATCGGTGAGCGCCAGTGCCACCAGGCCGGGGTTGCTGGCGGATCCGCCGAACGACAGGTCGGGAGCGAACTCCTTCACCTGGTGGACCGGAACCTCGGTGGGGTCGTTGATGTGCTCGGGGAAGCGGGCAGCGAGCTTGACCGTGGGGTGTACCGCCAGGTTGCTCCCGATGTTGCCGCGTACCCCCGATCGCTGCAGCAACGCCGGCGTCTGGATGGCACCGCCACACACGAAGACGTGACGGAAGCGCACGCAGCCCCGTCGGCCGTCATCGAGGGTGACCCAGGCGCGACGCGCCCGGCGGCCCTGCATCTCGATGCGATCGACCCGGCAGCCGGTCGCGAGGCGGGCGCCGGCCGCGACGGCGCGCGGCAGGTACGTGCGGGTCATGCTCTGGCGGACCCCCTCGTCGGCGTTCGCGCCGGGGGCGTAGGCCATCCAGCGCGGGATCTCGTCGTGGATCCAGCCGAGGCGCTCGGCGCCCCGGCGCAGGGCCTCGCTGGCGGCGGTGGGTGCGCCGGGCACCGGGCCCACGCTGAGATCGGCCTCGACCCGGTCGGCCAGACCTGCGAGGTGATCGGGGTCGAAGTCGACGATGCGGGCGTCGTGTCGCCACCGCTCGAGCACGTCGACCGGTGGTCTGCGGTACAGCCCGCTGTTGACCTCGGTTCCACCACCGGCGCAGCGACCCTCGGTGTAGGCCACCGAGGGCAGGCCGAACGCCACCGTCACCCCGCCGGAGCGGTACTGATGGTCCATCTGGTCGAGCGAATACGGCGTCACCTCTCCCTGGTCGACCCATGTCCCCTCCTCGAGCACCAGCACGTCGACACCGGCCTCGGCCAGTACGACCGCGGTGGTGGCACCGCCTGCGCCCGAGCCGATCACGAGCACCTCGGCGTCGATCACCGGGTCGGAGCGGGTGCCGGCGGCGAAGGGATCGGTGCCGGGAGCGCTCACGCCCGGCCGCCGTCGGGGGCGGTGGCCGGCCAGTGCTCCCACACGTAGGCCGCGGTGAGCGACCGGAGCAGTCGGAGGTACTCACCGAGGAGCGGGACCGGTCTGGCGGCGAGCAGACCCAGCACCCGTCGGCCACCGGGCGCCGCGATCAGACAGCGCAGCACCACCGCCACTGCCAGCACACCGACCTTCGTGGGCGTGGGCAAGTGGTCGATGCGACGGCAGGCGAACGTCACCACCTCGTGGCGTCGGTCGACGGGGAGCGCCGGGAGGTCGATCAGGAGCAGGTCGTGCGCGACGGGTGAGACGATGAGATGTGAACGCACCGACCGCATGGCGTTGCGAGCCTACTCCTGACGGGTCCCCACCTCGCAGGACAACCTCGGTGGACCGGTGTCGGACACTACGATGCGGAGCCGTGCTCACCCGCCGCCGCGTCGCTCATCGAGGATGTCCGTCGGAGGCCATCGCGCCGTGACCACGGTGGTGGTGTTGCCCACGTACAACGAGATCGAGAACCTCGAGCCGTTCCTCCGGGAGGTGCGTCGCGAGGCTCCCGACGTGTGCGTGCTCGTGGTGGACGACGACAGTCCCGACGGCACCGGAGCGCTGGCAGATCGGCTGGCCGGTGAGCTCGGCAACGTCGAGGTGCTCCACCGGTTCTCGAAGCAGGGCCTCGGAAGCGCGTACCGCGAGGGGTTCGATCGGGTGCTCGAGCGCCGAGGGCTCCAGTCCGACGCTCCACGTGCCGATGTCATCGTCTCGATGGATGCCGACTTCTCCCATGATCCCGCTGCCATCGGACAGCTCGTCGCGGCGCTCGACGCCGGTCCAGCACCCGCGGATCTGGTGATCGGCTCGCGGTACGTGCCGGGAGGTCGGGTCGTGCATTGGCCGGCGCACCGGCGGCTCTTGTCGCGGTGGGGGAACCGTTACACGTCGTGGGCGCTCCGTCTCGGCGTGGCCGACTGTACGTCGGGCTTCCGTGCGTACCGGGCCGACGCGCTGCGCGCCGCCGAACCGTCGAGCACCACCGCGGAGGGCTACGCCTTCCTGACCGAACTGGTCCGTCTCCTGTCATCGTCGGGTGGCACGGTGGTCGAGGTGCCGATCACGTTCGTCGATCGACGGCACGGCTCGTCGAAGATGTCGTGGCGCATCATCGTCGAGTCGATGGTGCTCGTGTCACGCTGGGGGTTCGCCGATCGTTGGCGGAGGCTGTCACCGAGTCAGAGGCTGGCGCGGTGACGGAGAGGGGACGAGCGTTGGACACCACACCGATCGATCCGAGCGACTGGACGAAGGAGCCCGAGCCGGAGTCGGAACCCGACGACGATCACCGGCTGTTCGCCTCACGTGCCGAACCCCAGCCCGACAGCACCTGGGTGGTGCTCGGTGCCCTGGTGATCGCCCTGCCACTGGCCGTGGCCGCGGTGGTGTTGGCCGGTCGAGCGTGGTACCCGGTGCTCGACCTCGCCATGACCGAGCTCCGGGTCCGCGATGTGGGGAGCGGCCGCACGCCGTTGATCGGGCTTCCCGGCCGGATCGGCGAGTTCCCCGATCAGGGCAGTCACCCCGGCCCCTGGAGCTTCTACCTCTGGGCCGGTCCGTACCGTCTGCTCGGCTCGTCGGCCTGGGCGCTCCAGGTGGCTGCCGGCATCGCGAATCTCGTGGCGGTGATCCTGGCGCTCGTGATCGGGGCACGTCGAGGTGGCCGTGCCGGTGTGGCGGCGGTGACCGCCATCGTGGCGATCCTGCTTCGCGGGTTCGGTGTCGAGCTGTTCGTCGAGCCGTGGAACCCCTACGCACCGATCCTGTGGTGGCTGGTGGTGCTGCTCGCGACCTGGTCGGTCCTGTGCGGCGATCACCGGCTGTTGCTGCTGTTGGTGATCGCCGCCACGTACTGCGTGCAGACGCACGTGCCGTACCTCGTGCTGTGCGCGGTGCTCGTGACCGTCGGGGCGGCTGCGGTGGCCGTCAACACGTGGCAGTCCAGTGCTCTGGCGCGCGGACCCCTCATCGGCTCGCTCGGCTGGTCGGCGGCGGTGGGCGTCGCGCTCTGGGTCCCGCCACTGGTCGATCAGGTTCTTCGGAGGCCCGGCAACCTGCGGATGCTGTTCGACCATTTCACGTCGCCGGGTGAGCCCGCCATCGGGCTCAGGGCCGGGTTCGAGCTCATGTTGCGACACCTCGATCCCTTCGACGGGTTCGCGCGGATGCTCTCCGAACCCGGCACGTTCCTGGCGGCGGGGTTCGATCCGGATCGGAGGATCTGGGCCGGTGCCGTCGTGCTCGTGGTGTGGATGATCGCCGTGGCCGTGGCCGCACTGCTCCGCCACCACGTGCTCCTGCGCCTCCACCTCGTGGTCGGTATCGCCCTGCTGGTCGGGGCGATCTCGATGTCGCGCATCTTCGGCAAGGTCTGGTTCTACCTCACGTTGTGGGCGTGGGTGACGTCCACGCTGCTCGTCATCGCCGTGATCTGGACGGCGATCACCGTCGTGCGCCAGTACGTCCCGCCCGGGTGGAGCCGACGGGTGATCATCGGCACCGAAGCGGTGGCCATCGTGCTGGTGGTCGCAGCCGTGGTCGGCAACACCATCGAGGCGTCCGATGCGCAGCCGCCCGAGGCGCACCTCTCCGACACGCTCGGTGAGGTGCTGTTGCCCACGATCGCCGTGCTCGAGCGGCCCGCCCCGGTCACCCCGGCCGACAACGACTTCGTCACGGGTCGCGACGGCCGCTACCTCGTCACGTGGACCGATGCGTACTTCTTCGGCAGCCAGGGCTACGGGTTGGTGAACGAACTCGAGCGGGTCGGCTTCGACGTCGGGGTACTCGAGGCCTGGCGGGTGCCCGTGACGCCCTACCGGGTGCTCGACCCGAGTGAGGCCACCACGGGTGTGCACCTCGCGACCGGGATCCGCATCGACGATTGGCGTGGTCGCGACGATGTGCGCGAGATCGCGACGTTCGAGCCGCGGAACCCCGTCGAGATGATCGAGTACGCCGAGCTCCGCGACCTCGCCATCGACGAGCTGCGCGGCGACGGACTCACCGATCTCGTCCCGTTGGTCGATTCGAACCTCTTCCTCGTCTCGAACGATCCACGGGTGAGCCGGGCCGCCGCCGACGCGATGGCGCGGATGCTGATCCTCGGACAGGAGACTGCGGTGTTCCTCGTGCCGCCCGGATCCGCACCGTGACCGACCGGGGCGCCCGGATCACCGTCCGTCCACCCGAGTGGTGGCTGGTGCTGTCGATCGTCGTGGCCGCGCCGATCCTGCTCGCTGCCATCCGCGGCATTCGTCGGGGATATCTGCCGATCGGCGACAACGCCCTCATCGAGATGCGTGCCCGTGACGTGCTCACGGCCCACCACCCGTGGCTCGGCACGTGGTCGTCCGCGTCGATCAGCTCCGGGATCGACGTCAACCATCCCGGGCCCCTCCTGTTCGACGCGATGGCAGTCCCGGTCAGGCTGCTCGGCGCCGGTCCCGGCATCGCCCTGGGTGTGGCGGCGCTGCAGATCGCCGTGGTGATCGCGATCGGATGGTGCGCCCACCGCATCGGTGGTCGGCCGGCGGCCAGCGCCACGCTGGCGGTGACCGCACTGCTGGTGTGGTCGATCGGCAGCGAGCTGCTCTACGACCCGTGGCAGCCGAACCTGCTGATGCTGCCGTTCCTGCTGTTGCTCGTGCTCGTGTGGGGGGTGGTCGCCGGCCGGCACGGCATGCTGCCGTGGGCGGTGTTGGTGGCGTCGTTCTGTGTGCAGACCCACCTCAGCTACGTCTTCCTCGCACCCGCGGTGCTGTTGCTCGCGTTCGTGGTCGTGGCACTCCGCTCGCTGCGTGTGGACGGCCAGTGGGGGTGGAGTCATCACGGCACCCGACCGCTGGTGCTCGGGGTGGTGGTGGGCCTCCTGGCATGGTCGCAGCCGATCATCGAGCAGCTGTTCGGCCCGGGTCAGGGCAACCTGTCACGGCTGGCGGCATCGGGCGGCGGGGGAGAGGGCACGCGTACCGGGGTGACCCTCGGTGTCCGTCTCGTGTCAGCGGTGGTCGCCCTGCCCCCGTGGTTCACCCGCAGCGGGATGATGGACACCATCCCCGTCACCCAGTGGTCGACCGGTGCCGACGGCCCGACACTCGACGTGCCGGGACTGGCTGGTCCCGTCACGGCCGTCCTCGGTCTGATGGTGTTCGTGGCGCTGGTGGCCACGGTGGGAGTGGTGGCTCGCCGCCGAGGTGATGCCGTGATCGAGGCTGCGGTGCTGGTGTTCGGCGTGGCGTTCGTGGTCGCACTGGTCACCGTCGTCATCACCCCCATCGATTCACTCGGACTCTCGCCGCACAAGATCCGCTGGTTGTGGCCGTTGGCCGCCTTCGGCTCACTCGTGTTCGCTCTGGCGGCGGCCCGGTGGTTCCGGCGGCCCCCGATCGACGATCGTGTCGTCTCCGGTGCCTTCTCGGTGGTGGCAGTGCTCTTCGCCGTGGCCACCGTCCCGCTCCACGCCCACGATGCCGGTCCGGTGGGGTTCCGCGGCGACATCGCCCGGATCCGCGGCCTCGTCGATCAGCTCGACGCACTGCAGGGTCGCGGCACTGTGCTGTTCGATGCCTCGGGTCTGTACTTCGCCGAGCCCTTCACCGCGCCGGTGATGGCCGGCATGCAACGCGCCGGGGTGCCGTTCGTGCTGGACGAGGAGGGTCTCGTGCGGCAACTCGGCGAGCGTCGTCGGTTCGACGGTCGGGCCGACCTCCTGGTGTACGTCCGGGAGGGGTCGGACGCCCTCGTGATCCCACCCGGCGTCGAGCGGGTCGCGTTCCAGCCGGCCCTCGACGACGCGGACCGTTCCGAGCTGGTCGGGTACGAGCAGCGACTGACCGAGTGGCGACGTGACGACGGCCCGGGCGCAGCCTCGCTGCCACCTGAGGCCACGCTCGACGACCTCGGCTCGCTGGCGGCGGCCGGCGTGGTCGACCTGCGACCGGCCCTGGGCGACGACAGCGAGCGGTTCGTCGAACTCGACCAGCGATGGCGCGGACTCGGGGTGGCGGTGTTCGCGGAGCCGCTCCCGTGAACGCCCATCGCTCCTCGGTCGAGATCACGGTGCCGGTCCACAACGAGGAGCACGTGCTGACCGCGAGCATCGAGCAGTTGCACGAACACCTCTCGGATGCGTTCCCGTTCGACTGGACGATCGTGATCGCCGACAACGCCTCCACCGACCGCACGCTCGAGATCGCATACGGCCTCGCCGACCGGTTCGACCGGGTCCGGGTGCTGCACCTCGAGGAGAAGGGCCGTGGTCGGGCGCTGCGAGCGAGCTGGTCGGGTTCGGGGTCCGATGTGGTCGGCTACCTCGACGTCGACCTCTCGACCGGACTCGACGCGCTGTTGCCCCTGGTCGCACCCCTCGTGACGGGTCACTCGGATCTGGCCGTGGGATCCCGTCTCAGCTCGGGCTCGGCCGTGGCGCGGGGGCCGAAACGTGAGCTGATCTCGCGGTGCTACAACCTCATCCTCCGCCTCGTGTTCGCCGTGCGCTTCCGCGACGCCCAGTGCGGGTTCAAGGCCGGACGGACGGTCGTGGTGCAGCGGCTCCTCCCAGCGGTCGACGACGAGGCCTGGTTCTTCGACACCGAGTTGTTGCTGCTCGCGGAACACAACGGTCTGCGGGTCCACGAGGTGCCGGTCGACTGGGTGGACGACCCCGACAGCCGGGTCGACATCCGGTCCACCGCGCTCGGTGATCTGCGCGGCGTGCGCCGGATGGTCTGGCGATTCCTGCGCGGGCGGGGCGGGGTCGATCTGGCCGGCCACGAGCGCATCCCGCTGCGCGACGACTTCGGTCGGCAGACGGTCACGTTCGCACTGATCGGAGCCTTCTCGACGGTGCTGGCGCTGGCCGTCTTCCTCGCGCTGCGAGAACAGCTCGGCGCCGTGCTCGCGAACGTGGTGGGCTTCACGGGCACCACGGTGCTGAACTTCTGGGCCAACCGTCGCTACACGTTCCGGCGCCGCGATGCGTCGGGTCGTTGGTGGCACATCTCGGGCAGCATCGCGCTCTATGTCTTCTCCCTGACGCTCGCCAGCGTGGGCCTGGCGCTCCTGGGTGGTCAGCTCGTGACCGAGGTGATCGTGCTCGTGGTGACCTGGAGCTTCGCGGCCGTGGTGCGCTTCGTGCTCCTCCGGTCGTGGGTGTACCGGCGGTAGCGGTATGTGGCAGCGGCTCGGGACCGACCACCCACATCGTCGCGCGCAGTTGGTGGCCCGGACGCTGACGCTCGGGATCACCATCGTGTTCTGGCTCATCGCGACCGCCTGGCGGCCATGGCGGCTGTTCGACCGCGCCGGGTTCAGTGCCGACTTCTACGACGAACAGGCTCGGGCCTTCTGGCGGGGGCGCCTCCATGTCGATCCCGCCGTGGCCGGCGTCGAGGGATTCCTGATCGACGAGCTGACCTACCTGTACTACGGGCCTGCGCTGGCCGTGGCCCGGCTGCCGACCGCCCTGGTCGGTCGGGTGCTCGACGGTCGACTCGCACTGTTCTCGATGCTGATCGCGCTGGTGGTGCTGGGGACGTGGTCGTACCGCCTGATGCGAACCGCCGGTCGGACGATCGGCACGGGTGAGGCCGGGCCATGGCGCACCGCCGCGTTCATCGGTGCCGTCATGGGTTCACCGGTGCTGTTCCTCGCCGGCTGGATCAGCGTCTATCACGAGACCGAGCTGTGGGCCTGTACGTTCGCCGTGATCGCCGCGACGTGCATGCTGGAAGTGCTCGATGCCGATCCGGTCCCGACGCGCTGGCTGGCGGGTGCGGCCACCGCCACCGTCGCCACCGTGCTCACGCGGGCATCGGTGGGCATCGGGGTGTCACTCGCCCTGATGGCGGTGGCTGCGTTCGTGTGGCGACGTGACCGTCGCGTGGCCGGATGGGCCGCCGGGGCCGCCACCGGTGGCGTCGCGTTGCACATGGCGCTGAACCTCGCGAAGTTCGGATCGCTCCTCGGCCTGCCCGCCGAACGCCAGGTGCTCTCGCTGATCGATCCGGAGCGCGCCGAGTGGTTCGCCGGGAACAGTGGCAGTTTCTTCTCGGCGAGGTTCCTCCCGACGACGCTGGCGCAGTATCTCCGCCCCGACACGCTCCGTTTCGAACGGCTCGTACCCGGCATCAGATTCGGTCCGCTCGCACCCGACCTCGGGTCCTACCCGGTCGAGAGCACGACTCCGGCGTCGTCCATCACCGCCACGGCACCCGTGCTGCTCGTGTTGGCGGTGATCGGTGTGGTGTGGTGGGCGCGCCGTCGGCGCTGGGCGCAGCTCGCGATCGTGGCAGGTCTGGCGGTGGGTGCGGTGCCGAGCTTCACGATCGGGTTCGTCGCGAACCGCTATCTGGTCGATCTGCTCCCGCTGCTCATCGTGCCGGCGGCGGCGGGGGTGCACGTGGTGGCCCGGCCGTCGTCCGCTCGCTCCGGGATGATCGGGGGAGTTCGAGCGTTGGTGATCGTGGCCGTGCTCTGGGGCGTGTGGGCGAACGCTGCACTCGCGACCTGGACGCTCGGGCTGAAGTCGCCCGGGTTCACCGAGCTCCGCTACCGGGTCGACGCCGCGCTGTTCCCCGCACCAGCGCCCGGCCTGGTCGATCTCGTGCCGGGGCTCCCGGTGCCGCGTGACGGTGTCGTGGCGGTGGCACCAGACTGTGCGGGTGTCTATGTGGCCGAGCAGGGGAGCTGGGTCGCGCTCGAGCGAGCCGACGGCCGTCGCGTCCTGCGCGGCACCGTGTCGACCACTCCTGACGACCGTGCACTGGCGGCGGGTGGCGACTGGCTGCTGTCGCTGGTCGATCCTGGTCCGGCTGCGTCGGTCCGACTCGAGTTCGGCGGTGTCACGGTGGCCGAGCTCGGCGCCGGGGAGCTGCGCGAGGGTGACGAGGTGACCGTGGTGGCCGATCCCGTCACGCGTGAGTTCTTCCTCGACGGCCCCGACCGACTCGTGTTCTTCGATCCGAGCCTGGTGGCCGTCGACGACGTGGTGGTCGGGCTCGGGCTGGTACCCGACGGGAGCGGTGAGAGTGCTCGGCTCTGCCGAGTGCTCACGGAGCGGCGGTGAGCGCCACCGGATCGGCTCCAGCCGGAGCGTCGTCGCTCGGGTTCCGACCGGGACTCGACGGCGTGCGGGCGATCGCGGTACTGGCGGTGATCGCCTACCACCTCGGGGCCGGATGGATGCGTGGCGGGTTCTTGGGGGTCGACCTGTTCATGGTGCTGTCGGGGTACCTGATCACCTCGCTGCTCCTCCTGGAGCACGAGCGATCGGGCCGCGTCTCGCTCGTTGCGTTCTGGCAGCGACGGGCACGACGGATCCTCCCGGCCGTGATCCTGCTGCTGATCACACTCGCCGCCTACTCGCTGCTGTGGGCCACTCCCGTCGAGCGGGCATCGCTGCGCTGGGACTCACTGGCCGCGCTCACCTCGTGGGCCAACTGGCGGTTCGTGTTCGGCGGCAGTGGCTACTGGGCCCAGTTCGGGCCGCCGTCGCCGTTGACGCACTTCTGGTCGCTCGCCGTCGAAGAGCAGTTCTACGTCGTGTGGCCGCTCGTGGTCGGCGGCCTCCTCGTGGCGGCGAGGGGTCGGCGCTGGGTGGTGGCGGGTCTGGCGGCGGTCGGCATCGCTGCGTCCGCGGTCGCGATGGCCGTGCTGTTCGACCCCCTGGCACCCTCGCGCTCCTACCTCGGTACCGACACTCGGGTCCAGACCCTCTTGGTGGGAGCGTTGGGAGCGGCGCTCCTGCGGCCCGGTCCCCATCGGCTCGTCGCCGGCGCCCGCTGGTCGGGAGCGCTCGGATCCGTCGCCGCGGTGGTCGTGCTCGCGGCGCTGGTGTTCGTGGGCGATCAGGAATCGTGGATGTACCACGGTGGCTTCACGGCGTTCGCCGTCGTGGCCCTCGTGCTGGTGGTCGCGGCCGGTGAGGCGCCGGGACCGGTTCGTCGGATCCTGAGTCTGCCAGCACTGAATTGGATCGGCCGCCGCAGCTTCGGCTGGTACCTCTGGCACTGGCCCCTCATCGTGCTGCTCACTCCCGAACGCCTCGGTGTCGACGGCGGCGTCCGGGTGGTCGTGCTGCTCGCGCTGACCGTGTCGACGGCCGAGATCTCCTTCCGTCTGGTGGAGCAGCCGGTGCGGTCGGGTGCGCTGCGTCTCCGCACCCGCCAGCTCCCGATGGGTGCGATCGCCTCGGTCGCCGTGCTCGTGACCGGCGCGGCGCTGGTCCTGTCGACCCGGGTGCAGATCCCCGAGCGTCCCGACCTGACGAGCGACGCCTTCGTGCTCGATCCCGGTCTGCTCGATCCCGGTCTGCTCGATCCCGGTCTGATCGATCTCGAGGTCATCGATCTCGGCCCGCACCTCGGCCACGACGACGCAGCCGGGCCAGGATCATCGCTCAGTGGTGAGCCCTTCCCGTCGGTCGGGCTCATCCCGACGGTGCTCGAGCCCCAGCCATCGATCGGCGAGGAGCCGCACGTCTCCGACGTGTCAGCGCGTCCGGTCGATCGGGTGGTGATCCAGGGTGACTCGGTGGCGCTGTTCTCGGCGATGCCGATGGTGGAGGCGTTCGCCGCTGCGGGCATCGCGGTCGAGAACCGCACGTTCGCCGGTCAGTCGCTGGCGAACCCGATCGTGGTCGAGGTGGTCGAGCAGAGCGGCGCCGATCTCTCGATCTGGCAGCTCTCCCTCTGGGACACCGCTGACCCCGACGAGGTGCGTCGCGACCACGAGCGGTTCGTCGAGGCATCGTTCGCCATCGGGGCCGATGTGGTGTTCGTCGATCGTCCACCGATCCGCGAGGACCTCGAGACCGAGGAACGCCAACTCACGCGCCGCATCGCAGCCGAGCTCGTCGCGGCCCACCCCGCTCGCGTGCACCTGCTCGACCCCTCGGTGCTCTGGGGCGACACCGTCGTGCTCGACCGTGACGGCGACGGACTCCCGGAACGCTTCCGCGATCAGGTGCACGTGTGCCCCCAGGGATCGGCCCGTTGGACCGCGTGGCTGCTCGAGTCGCTGGCGCTCCGCTACTCCGAGGTGTCCCCTGGGCCCATCGAGGCCTGGATCGACGGCGACTGGCTCGACGACCCGAACTGGGCGAGCAACCCGGGCGAGTGCGATCCGCTCTGACCCGAGGTGGGCGTCAGCGGAGCGCCCTGAGCCGTTCGCCCACCTCGCTGTACCGAACGATGCAGTAGAGGGCCCGCACCCCGTCGCGCCAGCCGATCTTCTTGCCCTCGGCGTAGCTGCGCCCCGCGTACGAGATGCCGACCTCGTAGACCCGGAGGTCGCCCCTCGCGATCTTCGCGGTGACCTCGGGCTCGAAGCCGAAGCGGTCCTCCTCGATCTCGATGCCCTGGATCACCTCCCGACGGAACGCCTTGTAACAGGTCTCCATGTCGGTCAGGTTGAGGTCGGTGAACATGTTCGACAACAACGTCAGGGTCTTGTTGCCCACCGAGTGCCAGAAGTAGAGCACCCGGTGGGGTCGGCCCGACGCGAATCGAGAGCCGTACACCACGTCGGCCACGCCCGAGAGCAGCGGTTCGAGCAGGAGTGGATAGTCGGCGGGGTCGTACTCGAGGTCGGCGTCCTGCACCACCACGAAGTCGGCGGTGGCGGTGGCGAACCCGGTGCGCAGGGCGGCACCCTTGCCGCGGTTCTCGGGGTGCAACACCACCCGCACCCGGGGTTCCCGGTCGGACCGGCCCGCGAGCACCTCGCGGGTGCCGTCGGTGGAGCCGTCGTCGACCACGATCACCTCGGCCACCCACGGCGACGCCAGCACGCGGTCGAGCAGTTCATCGACGGTCGTCACCTCGTCGTAGCAGGGGATCACGACGGACAGACAGGGGAGGGGGCCAGGGCTCACAGTTGCCCGATGGTAGCGAGTCACGTACCACCGGGACCCCGACCGAGAGATCTCGGCCGATGGGTCCTGGATGGCAGACTCGACCTCCGTGTCGCCCAGTTCGTCCGTCGGCTCGCTCGACAGTCACCTCGGGTCGTTCCGCGCCCGTCTCGGCGTGGTGGTGGCCGTGGGGGCACTCGTGCGCCTGGTGCGGCTCGTGGTCGTGAAGTGGGACCAACCGCTGCTGCTCAACGATTCGCTGTACTACAGCGCACAGGCCCGTCAGCTCACCGAGGGTCGATGGTTCCGGGAGATCTTCGTGGACCACCCAGGTGCCGAGCACGGTCCGCTCACCTCGCTCGTGCTGGCACCGTTGAGCTGGATGGCCGAACCGGTGCCGTGGCAGCGGCTCGGCACCGTCGTGCTCGGTGTGGTCGTGGTGGCGCTGATCGGGGTGCTCGGCCGCCGGATCGGCGGCGACCTGGTCGGTCTGGTGGCGGCGTCGATCGCCGCCGTGTACCCGAACCTGTGGCTCAACGACGGGCTCGTGATGTCGGAGAGCCTCGCCACGCTGCTCGTGGTCGCCTCCCTCATCGTCCTGCTCGACGTCCGGGAACGACTCGAGCACGGCGACAGCGCCGTGCTGGGCGTGGCGGCGATGTTCGGTGTGCTGGTGGGTCTCGCCGCGCTCACCCGCAGTGAGCTGGCGCTGTTCGTCCCCCTCGGCTGGGTCGTGCTCTGGCGCACGAAGGTCGAACTCCGCACCCTGGGCAGGGTCGCGCTGGCGCTCACCACCACGGCCGTGCTCACGGTGGCACCCTGGACCCTGTTCAATCTGATCCGTTTCGAGCACCCGGTGCTGCTGACCACCAACGACGGCACCACGTTGCTCGGCGCGTACTGCGACGAGACGTTCGACGGCCCGTTCCGGGCGGGGTGGTTCATCGGATGCGTGGTGGACCACCCGAGCTGGGACGATCAGCTCGAGCCATCGGTGCGCAGCGGGCTCCAGCGTGACGCTGCGTTCGACTATCTGCGGGACCGGGCCGCCGATCTGCCCGCCATGGCGGTGCGACGCGTGGCTCGCACGTTCGACCTCTACGCGATCGACGATCTGATCGCCCAGGACGTGGGCGAGGAGCGCGAGCGCTGGGCCGTCCGCACGGGGATCGCCGCGTTCTGGCTGCTCGCCCCGCTGGCGGCCGCTGGTGTCCTGCGGATCACCCGGGCGCAGCGTGATGTGCTCGCCCTCCCGGTGATCACGACCGTGCTCGTCTCGGCGCTGTTCTACGGAGCGCACCGCTTCCGGACCCCGATGGAGCCGGTGGTGGTGGTGTTGGCGGCCGTCACTCTCGTGGATCTGTGGCGCCGTGCCCGTGATCGTCCGATCCGCGTTCGCGACGATCGTGCAGGAGCGCCGACGCGAACAGCGCCGTGACGAGGAACAGCCCCGGACGGTGGAGATCGTCGAAGTTCAGCACCCACGCCGCATCGGGCACCGGCCGGATCCGGACCACCCGCCACAGCATCACGACCGAACCCACGCCACCGAGCATCACCGCCACCACGCCGGCGGGCCGGATGGAACGTGTGAGCGCCATCACGGCGAGCACCGGGATCGGTGCCAGTGCCCACAGCGGACCGACCACGAGAGCGGCCGACACCACCCACGCCGCGCCCACGGCGAGGATCTGACGCAGCGAGGTACCCGTGGAGGCGGCACCCCATTCCCGCGGATCGCTCAGCTTCGGTGGGTCGGGCACCGGGAGCGGTCGCCGGCGGCGGTCGATCACCACCAGGCCGACGCACAGGGCGACGCCCAGGCCGCTGAGCGCGAGGCCGGCGGTCAACAGTGGTTGGGGCGACCACGAGAACTCGACCGTGCGTGCCGACGTCGACGGTTCGAGCCACCAGCCGTTGAATCCGCCGTCGACCAGTGCGGGTTCGCCGAGGTCGTCTCCGTCGAGCCGGGCCGTCCACGCCGGGTTGTGGCCCTCGCCGAGCACGATCCAACATCCCTGGGTGCACCCGTCGATCGACGCCCTCCGCTCGGTGCGGCCGGCGCGCTCGATCGTCACGGCCGGGGTCTCGAGCGGCACGGTGGTGCCCATCGCCCCGGTGATCTCGCCGGCTGCGGGGTCTCCGTGGCCCCTGAGCACGATCCGGTCGACCTGCAGCCCGGTGTCCGTTCCCCGAGCGGTTCCGACCGTCGCCACACCGGGGCCGAGCGCGATCGGCCCCTGATCGCAGACCTCGGCGCGTACCGGGAAGCCCGACAGCAGGTGATCGGTGCGTGCCTCGACCCGCACGGGCACCGGTTGCCCGTCGATCTCGACCAGATCCGGCCGGCACCCGGTGTCGATGGTGGTGGGGAGCTCCACGAGGGGGAGTCCGGTGCCGTTGATCGTCGTGATGGCCACCGGCAGCTCTGTCGGCTCCCCGTACCGTCGGTCGATGGTGCTCCGGGCGTCGATGGCCGTGATCTCGAACGTCCAGGTCGACCCGGCGAGCGCCGCGAGGTCGACCGTGCTCGCTCCCGGACCACCGAGGGTCACCTCCGCGGCCGTCCCGACATCGTCGCTGACCCGCATGCCGGTGATGACCGAGAGCGTGGGATCGTCGGGCTGGACGATGGTCGTGGGGCCGCCCCCAGCGGTGGCATCGACCGCCACGGTGAGCGTGCTGCCGACGGCTGCGCCGAACGCCGAGCGCCACGCCGTGTCGGCCCGCCCATCGAACGCAGCCCGACCAGCCGATGCCGCCGATCCCGTCAGCCGCCCGCTCGCCACGGCCCCGTCGACCCCCAGTAGCGACGCCAGGACCTCGTCGGTCGCGCGCTGATCGAGCCGTACCGTGATGTCGAGCTCGGCGGCCAGCGCCCCCGGCATCTCGAGTTCACGTTGCAGCGACGACTCCGGATCGGAGCGCCAGCGGTCGGTGGGGCGGACGCGCTCACGGGTCAGCACCACGGCCAGCGGGATGTCGGCGTGGATCACCGAGAGCGCATCGGTGGAGAGTCGGACGATCTCGACCGTGGGTCCGAGGCCCAGGTCGACCTCGGCGAATCCCACCGACCCGAACGCGTCGGGATGTCCGGGCTCGGCGTCGGTGGCGGCGATCGTGAGGGTGATCGAGCGTGCCTCACCCAGATCCGGCACCTGCAGCGCCTGTCCGGGTGGGGTGAGCGACCGCTCGTCGAGCTCGAATCGCTCTGGAGCGCCGCCCTGGAGAGGTGCGTCCAGATGCACGTCGATCGCGGTGATCCGTCGGGCCCCTGGATCGGTCGCGGGCTGGAGCACCACGAGCTGTCGCGGTGTCCCGGTGGGTTCCAGTTCGAGCTGCTCGCCCACGGCGTCGAAGCGGTCGGCCACCCGCCATGCCGTGCTCGGGTCGCCGTCGACGGCCATGGCGGCGCGCGCCTCCGGTCGGTACGCGAACGGCTCGCCGTACGCGGTGGCGCGTGCGGTCACCGGACCGCGTTGCTCGGCCACCGTGCGTCGGTCGGGAGCGGTGTGTTCGAACAGCTCGAGGCGGGCGTCGCCGTCCGCTGGACGGAGCACCTGTGGGCGGTCGGTGCCGTCCTCGGTGAACCCGACCGTGTCCTGCGAGCCCCGCCAGTGACGGGCCCTGGGCCGGTTGGTGTCGGTCACGATCACCATCGAGGCGCGCTCGACGGCGTCGGCCAGTTCGCGCGGGTCGAGCGATGCGCTGTAGCGGAGCAACTCGGTCCCGTCGAGCAGACCCGATGCCGCGGCGTCGACCACGCCGTCGCCGTCACCCGACAGCACGATCTCGTCGACCTTCGCCCGCACGACCGGAACAGGGTCGGCCACGTCGAACAGCTCGACCGGCGCCAGCGCCCTCGGCCACTCACCGAGCAGCACCGCCTGTTCGTCGATCATCGGGACCTGTGGCACGTTCGGTACGGGCACACCGAACGCACGGGGGGCCGTCAGACCGTGGTCGGCTCCACCCAACGTGGCGGCGAACACGTCGGGTCGGGGCGTGCGGTAGCGGTCGAAGGCGAGGTCGTTGGCCGACCAGATCGTTCGCACGCCGAAGAGCCGGGCGATGGGCGCCACCGAGTCGGCATCGAGCACGCCGCGCTGTACCCGGTCGTCGAGCGCGTACAGCAGATCCATGGCGGCGGGACTCCCGAGCGGCAACAGATCACGGGTCACCAGGGGTGTGTCCGACAAGCCTGGTAGCGGCTGGTCGACGGTGTGTCCCCAGCGGAAGCTGCCGAACTCCGACCCCGGCAGCTGCAGCACCCGGTACCCGGCGGCAGAGGCGTCGAGGTCGGCCACCGCGTCGATCCAGGCCGTGGGCGGGTGCTGATCGCGCTCGAGGGCGGGGTCGACGAGACCACCGCTCCACAGCGCGGGCAGGTTCAGCACCGCGAGGAGCACCACACCTGCCAGCCCGATTCGTTCGAGATCCCGTCGGCGGCCCCACGGGTGGCTGCGGAGCGCGGACACGAGTGCCCCCGCGCCCAGTGCGAGTCCGAAGAGGCTGACGGGCACCGCACGCGTGCTGCTCCGCAGGGCGAGCGCGATGCCGGAGGTCCCGTCACCGGTCACGAAGCCCATCAGCGGCGAGGGTTGATCGATCGGGTGCACGCCCACGGCCAGCACCACCCCGGCCAGCACGAGCCACACGGCATAGCGGCGCTGTGACCAGCGGGTGAGGGCCAGCCCGATGAGACCCACGAGTACGAGCAGCAGCCCGACGGCGACGGTGCGTCCGGACACGAGGTGGTCGACGGCGGCGGTGGTGGTGTGGCCGAACGGATCGCGTAGGTAGAACAGCCAGTACCCGAGGCCTCGGAGCACCTCGCTCGACTGCGACGTGAACGACACGGCCTCGAGCGTCTCGGAGAACGCGAGCACGTCGGAGCCGTGTCGTCCCTGGAGCACGAGTGCCACGCCCCACCACAGCGAGACGGCCACGCAGAGCACGCCGATGCGCGCCGCGCCGACGGCGGCCCGGCCCCAGGTGGTGACGCCGGACGTGGCCGCGTGAACGAGCCAGAGCAGCGGTGCGGGCACGATCATCAGCAGTGCCGTGGCGTTCACAGCCCCGACCGTGAACACGACGAGCGCCACCAGCGCGGCGTGACGCCATGTGGAGCGGAGGGTGGCGAGCATCGTCAGCCCCACGATCCAGCCGAGTCCCGCCCACGGCAGCAACATCACCGACGTGCGCGACACGTAGGGCAGCAGGTACGGCGAGCACTGGTACACGACGGCGGCGGCGAGTGCACCGGCGGCGGAGAGCCCCAGCAGTCGAGCGACCCAGCGGATCCCCAGGCCCGCCGTGAACAGCAGCGTGCCGATCCAGAGGCGGTGGGCGATCCAGTCGGGGATCCCCACGATCTCGAACGCGCTGAACCACGGACCGGACGGCCACAGATAGGAGATGTGCTGGTGGGGGACCCATCCGGCGAACTGCCGTGGATCGAAGTTGTGGAACCCGTCGGACACGAGCCGCTGGGGATCGAGGTAGAGGTACAGCTTCGAATCGGCCGGCATGCGGCCGGGTGCGGCGGTCAGGGCCGGGAGATAGGCGAGCATCGCCAGCAGTACGACCCCCGCGGACGGCCGCTTCATCGACAGCTTCATCGGGCGGCGGGGGCGAACCGGGTCAGCCGCTTCGCCGCGGCGAGCACGCCCTGCCGTGCGCTCCGGCGGTGGTGCGACGCTGCTGTATCGGTGGTCGACCGACGGTTCGCGACGAACCAGTCGTAGCTGTCACGGAACATCTCGTCGTTCGAGATCGACGGTGTCCATCCCAGTCGCTCACCGACGTGGTCGGTGTCGAACCACATCGATCGTGAGTACATCATCCAGTGGTACGGAGCGAACGGCAGCAGTCCCAACACCGAGCCGGCGCGCATCGCGGCGGCGGTCGGCGCGGCCGGGAGCCGTCGAACGGTGCACCCCGTGCCGGCGTGGTCGCACAGGTGCTGCAACGCCTCCCGCATCGTGCCGAAGTGGGGGGTGCCCACGTTGAGCACCGCCGGATCCGACTGCTCACCCTCCAGCCGACACACCTCGGCCAGATCGTGGGCGTGCACGAACTGGTAGCGGTTCGAGCCGTTCCCCAACACCACGGGGTCGGCGCCGTCGGCGATCCAGTCGAAGAGGATCCCGAAGATGCCGAGACGACCGTGCCCGAGGATGGTGCGGGGGCGCACGAGTGACACGTCGAGGCCGTTCGCCGCGGCGGCCAGACACGCCCATTCGGCCTCGAGCTTGGCGTGGCCGTAGGCCTCGCCGGGGTGCGGCACGGTGTGGGGGAGGACGGGATTCGACTCCGGCACTCCGAAGATCGCACTCGAGGAGGTGTGCACCACCTTGGCGACGCCCGCGGCGCGGGCGGCGTCGAGCAGCACCGTGGTCCCGCCGACGTTCACCGTGCGCAGCAGCTCGAGATCGCGTGCGAGGGGGACCTGGGCGACGTTGTGGAACACCACGTCGACCCCGTCGATCGCGGTGCGAACCGCCAGCGGATCGCGGATGTCGCCCTGCACGAACTCGACGCCGTCGGGCCGGTCGTCCACCTCGATGAGATCGAGCACGCGGACGCGGTGACCGTGAGCGAGGAGGCGGTCGACCAGCAGCGACCCGAAGTACCCGCTGCCACCGGTCACCAGGCTCAGCGTCACAGCTCGTACCCCTGTTCGAGGCACCAGGCGACACTGGTCCGCATGCCCTCGGCCAGTGCGACGCGGGGTGCGTACCCGAGATCGCGACGAGCCGCCGCGATGTCGACCGCGATCGAGTGTCCCATCTCGCCGAGCACGTGTACCTGCTGCTGGTAGCGGCCGCGGGCCTGCAGCAGCCGGTCGACCCGTTCGGCCGTGCGGGCCACGACCACGGGCAGGCGCAGGGTGCGGTCGCGACAGTCCAACCCGTTCGCCTCCAGTGCCTCTCGGACCGCTCCGACGATCTCGGTGACCGCATACGGATGCTCGTCGGCGATCCAGTAGGCGCGTCCGGCGATCCCCGCGGTGTGGAGTGCCGCCAGCACGCCGTCGACCAGGTTGTGCACGTACACCATCGACCGCCGCTGGTCGCCTGCACCGAACACGGGGAATCTGCCGGCTCGTACCATGGAGAAGAAGGTGGTCTGGCGGACGGGCTGGAACGGCCCGTAGAACCACGGTGGGCGCACGATCACGGCGTCGAGGCCGGCCTCGACCGCTTCGGCCACGGCCGATTCGGCCGCCATCTTCGAGCGGCCGTAGCCGAGGTACGGGTGGTACGGCTCGTGTTCACCGAATGTGTCCCGTGGCGTCGGGTTGGTGCCGAACGGCGAGTTCGACGACACGTGCACGAGGCGTCTCACCCCGGATGCGGCCGCTGTCAGCAGGTTGCGGGTGCCCTGGTGGTTGACGGCGTCGAACTCGGCGAACCGTGTCGGATGGATCACGCCGGCGGTGTGCACGAGATCGGTCACCCCCGACGCGCTGGACATGGCACCGGCCAGCGTGTCCGGATCGGTCACATCGGCCACCTCGACGTGGGCGCGAGGTGCCACGGCCGCCACGGTGGCGGCCTCGTCGGCGGTGCGGACGAGGGCGACCACCAGCGGATGGTCAGGGGATGCGGCGTCCAGACGGTCGAGCAGCGCCCGCCCCAGCCAACCCGCTGCACCCGTCACCACGATCGTGTCCGGGGGCGCCAGGGTGTCCACGGCGCAGAGACTAGGGGCCAGGACCCCGACCGGTACGATGCCGCGAACGTGGACGAGACGAGCGATCAGACGAGCGAGCTGCACGAGCTGGTCGGGCGTGTGCTGGCGGCCGGGGTCCGTCGGGTGCACGTGCTCGCATGGCGTGATCTCGACGATCCCGACGCCGGCGGCTCCGAGGTGCACGCCGATCACTTCATGCGCCGATGGAGTGAGGCGGGTCTCGAGGTGCTGCACCGCACCTCGGCGGCACGCGGACTCCCCGAGACCGCTGTTCGGCACGGCTACGACGTGGTGCGGCGGGGGAGCAGGTACTCGGTGTTCCCCCGTACCGTGGCGGCCGAGCTCACGCACCGGATGGGCCCGTACGATGCCCTGGTCGAGATCTGGAACGGGGTGCCGTGGGGATCGCCCGTGTGGTGCCGCCGCCCACGGTTCACGATCGTGCACCACGTCCACGGCCCGATGTGGGAGCAGATCCTGCCACGTCCGCTGGCCGGGCTCGGTCGAACGCTGGAGACCCGGCTGGCACCGCCGTTCTACCGGCGCACCCGCATCGTGACGCCGTCGGGCTCGACGCGCGACGAGCTGCTCGGTCTCGGGTTCGGTCCTGAGATGGTCACGGCCGTCGACAACGGCGTGGACGAGTTCTTCTGCTCGACGCGACGTCGTGACGACCAGCCGACGATCGTGGCCGCAGCCCGATTGGCGCCCGTCAAGCGTTTCCCGCTCCTGCTCGAGATCGCGGGCTCGGCCCGTGAGCGGGTACCGGGGCTCCGCCTCCGTATCGTCGGCGACGGGCCCGAACGTCCGCTCCTCGAGGCCTGGATCGCCGAGCACCGGGCCCACGACTGGGTCACACTCGTCGGGTACGTGCCCCGCGAGCACCTACGTGACGAGTACTCGCGGGCGTGGGTGGTCGCGAGCGCATCGGTGGCCGAGGGGTGGGGTCTCGCCCTCACCGAGGCGGCGGCGTGCGGCACTCCCGCGGTGGCCACCGACATCACCGGTCACCGCTCGTCGGTGATCGACGGCGTGACCGGTGTGCTCGCCCCACCCGATCAGATGGCCGACCGGTTGGTCGAGGTGCTCACCGATCCGCTCCGTCGCGAACGTCTGGCCGCCGCGGCACTCGATCGTGCCCGCACGCTCACCTGGGACGCATCCGCCACCGGGATCACGCGTGTGTTGCACGAGGTCGTGGTCAGGGAATCGCGCCGAACGACGCGTAGAGCCCGGTGAGCACGGCGAGTCCGGCCCCGCACATCACCATCACCAGCTCCCAACCGATGCGGTCGCGCCTGGGCCACCAGGCGGCCACGGGGATCACGAGTGGGAACGCCGTGAAGACGAAGCGGGGTCGAGCGGTCACGGTCTCGGGCAGCAACATGAAGAGCACGATCACCACGACGTAGGCGAGGATCGGGAGCGGGAGACGGTGCTTCCACGCGCACCAGCCGGCAGCGACGAGGGCGAACATCGACACCGCGGTGAGGGCGTCGGTGGGTGACGACAGCGGCGAGCTGAGGAAGCTGAGCGTGTTGTTCACGGCCGTGGCCCCGAAGCTGGTGCCTTCGGCCCACGCCTCGCGCTGCACCCGGAACCAGGGTGCCGTCTCGTCGGTGTGGCTGGCCAGGAACACCTGGAAGCCGATGAAGCCGAGCGGGCTGAGCAGCGGCGCCGCCAACGAGGCGTAGTCGCGGCGGGCGCGGATCGCGATGATCGACGCCACGACGCAGGCCGCCACGATGGCCAGTCCGTTCGGCCGGGTGGCGGTGGCCAGCGCCCCGACCAGCCCCGCCAGCAGCCATCGCTCGTCGAGGAGCAGGATCAGGCATGCCGCCACCAACACGATCAACGTGGCCTCGGAGTAGGCGAACGAGAGCACGAATGATCCGGGGAACACGGCGAACAACACCATCGACCGTGCGGCCACCTCGGCATCGTCGGTGAGGCGCATGGCGAGCACACCGACCAGCACGACGGCGATGGCACCGAGGATCAGGTTGACGCCGAGGGCGGCGAGGGTGTCGCCACCCGGGAAGACCACGTCGAACCCACGCACCAGGAACGGATAGACGGGGAAGAACGCCGCCCTGGCCTCCTCCTGGAAGTACGTGATGTTGTCGGGAATCGACCGCGGGTACCCCTGACGGACGATCTCGAGGTACCACAGGCCGTCCCACGACGTGAGCACCCCCGTGATCAGGTTCACCGCGTTGTCGGGCCGCTCCTCGCCCTCGGCGGCGGCGTCGACCACCACCTGCGACGCCCGTACCCCGGCCCCCGCCGCCACGCACAGCCTCGACACGACGTAGCCCAGCAGGCCGTACGCCACCGCACGCCCGAACGACATCGGTCGTTCGGGTGTCGGGGTCGCGACCGCCATGGTCGGGCCCACCTCGGTCGTCACGTCGGTCGCCACAGGATCGGTGAGCATACGGGTTCGGCTCGGCCGCGACAGGCTCCGTCGGCCACGATGCGGTCATGGCCGTCGTCCAACGCACCCAGCCCCGACCCGGTGTCGTCCAGCTCACGCTCGACCGCCCCGACTCGTTGAACTCCATGACCGCCGAACTCGTGCAGTCGCTGCACGACCACCTCGACGACATCGCCGTCGACCCCGAGGCCAGGGTGGTGATCCTGACCGGCGCCGGACGCGGCTTCAGCGCCGGGCTCGACCTGCGTGGCTACGGCTCGGCGCCCCACACGGCCCACCTCGGACCCACGCAGACGGGTTTCGCGGTGCAGAAGCACATCGCCTCGTTGATCCCTCACCTCCGCTCGATCCCACAGCCGGTGATCGCCGCCGTGAACGGTCCGGCGGCCGGAGGGGGGTTCGCGCTCGTTCTCGGCTCCGACATCCGTCTCGCGGCCCGTTCGGCCCGCTTCAATGCGGCCTTCGTACGGATCGGGCTGTCGGCGTGCGACATCGGTACGTCGTGGCTCCTGCCACGTCTCGTGGGTGCCTCGCGCTCCCAGGAACTCATGCTCACCGGTCGGGTGTTCGACGCGGACGAGGCGTACCGCATCGGTCTGGTGGTCGAGCTCCACGACGACGACGCGTTGCTCGCGGCCGCGCTCGCCAAGGCCGACCAGGTGATGGCCAACGCCCCGTTCGGCGTGGCCCTCACAAAAGAGGGGATGTGGACCGCTCTGGAGATCCCCGGGATGCAGGCCGCGATCGACCTCGAGAACCGCCAGCAGATCATGGTGAGCGCCACCCGTGATCATCGCGAGGCCATGACCGCGTTCGTCGAGCGTCGTCCGCCGGAGTTCACCAACTCCTGACACCGCAGCCGGCGGTGACACGGGCGGTGCGCCTTCAGTTCGACGACACCGTGCCGGTGAGGCTCACGGGAGTCTCGAGCGGGTGGTGGCACGCCACGAAGTGACCGCCGCCGAGATCGCGGAGCTGCGGCTCATCGGTCCGACACAGGTCGTCCGCGTTCGGGCACCGGGTGTTGAAGCGGCACCCGGGAGGGGGCAGCACCGGTGACGGCGGCTCGCCCACGATGTCGCTGTGGTGGAGCTCGGCCATCGGGTCGGGCACCGGGATCGAATCGATCAGCACCTTCGTGTACGGGTGCGAGGGGCGGGCGTACAGATCGTCGCTGGATGCCACCTCACAGATCTTGCCGAGGTACATGACGGCGACGCGATCACTCACGTTCTTCACGACGGCGAGGTCGTGGGCGATGAACACGAGTGTCAGTCCGTAGCGGGCCTTGAGTTCCTCGAGCAGGTTGATCACCTGGGCCTGCACGCTCACGTCGAGCGCCGACACCGGCTCGTCACAGATGATGAGCGTGGGGTCGAGCACCAGCGACCGGGCGATGGAGATTCGTTGGCACTGGCCACCGGAGAACTGGTGCGGCTGGCTCTCGGCGGCGCGTTGGGGGTCGATGCCCACGTCTTCGAGCACCGCGTCGACCACCTTGGCGCGCTCGGCGGACGACCCGCGCTTCCAGATGTTGAGGGGCTCCATCACGATGTCGCGGACCTTGCGGCGCGGATTCAACGACGAGATGGGGTCCTGGAAGATCATCTGCATGCGGGTGCGCGCCTCGCGCATCGCGCCGCCCTGCAGTGCGGTGAGCTCCTGGCCCTCGAACACGACCGACCCCGATGTGGGGCGGGGGAGTTGCATCACCGAACGCCCGGTGGTGCTCTTGCCGCATCCCGACTCACCCACGAGGCCGAGGGTCTCACCGCGGAGCACGTCGAGGCTGATGCCCGACACGGCGTTCACCTTCAATCCGGTGCGTCCGACGGGGAACTCCATCACGAGGTCCTCGACGCGGAGCACCGCATCGCCGTCGCGCAGGTGCGCCTTGCCCGTACCCGCCATCAGATGTCCTTCCCGTGCATCAACTGGGCGGCGAGTGGCACGTCGCCGTGGGCGCTGTCGGCCGCGGCCTGGTCGGCAGCAGCCCTCACCGCAGCGGCCTCACGTGCCAGTTCGGCCTTCACCTGCTCGTCGCGTTCTTCGAACTCGGCGGAGCCGACCGGGTAGAAGCACCGGTACACGTGCTCGGGGTGCTCGGCCACCTCGAGCACCGGCTCCTCCTCGTGACACCGGTCGCGCGCATACGCGCACCGGGGCGCGAAGCGACAGCCCTTGGGTGGGTTCACGAGGTCGGGTGGCCGGCCCGGGATGGTGGCGAGTCGGGTGTGACTGGGTTCGTCGAGCTTCGGGATGCTCCGGAGCAGTGACTTCGTGTACGGCATCTTCATGTTCGCGAAGAGCGTCTTGGTCGGTGCCTTCTCGACCAGTCGGCCGCCGTACATCACCGCGATCTCGTCGGTGTGACCGGCCACCACGCCCAGGTCGTGGGTCACCAGGATGACCGACATGTTGCGGTCGCGGCGCTGCTCGCCGATGAGGTCGAGGATCTGCGCCTGCACCGTGACGTCGAGCGCCGTCGTGGGTTCGTCGGCGAACAGCATCGTGGGGCCGCAGGCCAGGGCGATGGCGATCATGATGCGCTGGCGCATGCCACCCGACAGCTCGTGCGGGTACTGCTCGAGGCGCCGCTCGGCCTCGGGGATGCGCACGTCCTTCATGAGGCGTACGGCGGTGGCCTTGGCATCGTCGGAGGGCATGTCGAGGTGGATCTGGAGCGGCTCGACGATCTGTCGCCCGATCTTCATGAGCGGGTTCAGCGAGCTCATCGGGTCCTGGAAGATCATCGCCATCTCGCGGCCCCAGATGTGACGCATCTCCTTGGCCTTGAGGCCCAGGATCTCCTGACCGGCGAAGCGCACCGAGCCCGACAGCTCGACGCCCCGTGCGGTCAGCAGACCCATGATCGTTCGCGACAGCACGGTCTTGCCCGAGCCCGATTCGCCCACGACCCCGAGGGCCTTGCCGCGCTCGAGCGTGAACGTCACGCCGTCGACGGCGCGGACGAGGCCGCGCTCGGTGGCGAAGTGCGTCTTGAGATCGGTGATCTCGAGCAGCGGCCCGGTCGATTGGCGGGCATCGGTCTGCAATCCGCTCATAGCGATGTCTCCCGGATGTCGAATCGCTTGGCCACACGGTCGCCCACCAGGTTGAACGCGAGCACGGTCAAGAACAGCATCAGTGCCGGGAACACGGTGGCCCACCAGGCATCGTCGATGCGCGTCCGGTTCTCGGAGATCATCAGACCCCACGACGCTTCCGGTGGCTTCACGCTGTAGCCGATGAAGGCGAGGCCACCCTCGGCCGCGAGCAGGATGGCCACGCCCGTGAAGATCACCGCCACCATGGCCGGCACCAGGTTGGGCAGGATCTCACGTACCAGGATCCGTGGCGTACGAGCACCGAGGCTGCGCGCCGCCAGCACGTACTCGCGCTCTGACAGCGAGAGGGTCTGGGCTCGCACGATGCGGGCCACCGGTGCGATCGACAGGAACAAGAAGATGATCGTGACCGACCACCGGCGGCTCAGCCAGTCGAAGCCGAACCCCAGGAACTCGATGTCGCTGGCCTGCAACGAGTCGAAGCGGCCGATCACCAACGCAGCGATCACGATCGCGGGGAACGCCAGGAGCGCATCGACCAGGACCGAGATGACACGATCGATCCAGCCCTTGAAGTAGCCGGCCAGCATGCCGAGCGTGCCGCCGATGATGAGCGCACCCCCGATCGACACGATGCTGACGGTGAGTGCCAGCCGCGCCGCGTAGATGCAGCGAGCGAAGAGATCCTTGCCGAGGGCGTCGCTGCCGAACCAGAAGTCGAGACCCGGACCGAAGCGGTAGCCGCTGGCGCGGATCAACTCGCCGTCGGGTCCGGCCACCCGGGGAACCTCCTGTTCGCCGCGGACCCAGGGGATCCACTCGGCGAAGAACGCGTGGACAGCCAGCAGAACGAGCCACGACACGCCGAACCAGAAGCCGATCTGGCGACGACTGCGCACCTTCTTGGCCGCAGCGGGCGGCTGCTCCGGCTCGTCGGAGGTGGTCAGCGTGTCGTCGAGTGCGATGGTCATCCGAGCTTCCTCGCATGTCGGATCCGGGGGTCGACCACCGCGTACAGCAGGTCGACGATGAGGTTGGCGAGCACCACACCGACCACCAGGACCGCCGTGATCGCCTGGATGATCAAGATGTCGTTCTGCTGGATCGCGAACACGAGCCGGTCGCCGATCCCTCGCGGTCCGAAGAACTGCTCGACCACCACGGCACCGCCGATGAGCGCCGACACCTGCAGGGCCACGCTCGTGATGAGCGAGAGCACCGACGACCGCAGGGCGTGGCGCCACAGCACGCGTGCAGGTGACACCCCCTTGGCCTTGGCGAGCATGATGAAGTCGCTCTGGAGCGTGAGGTTCATGTCGGCTCGGAGGAACCGGCTCCACACTGCAGCCAGGCCGAGACCGAGCGCCAACGACGGGATGAAGAAGTTGCGAAAGTGGCCCCATGGGCTGTCCCACGGTGCGATGTAACTCGAGCCCCCCACGGTGGGGAACAGGCTGGTGCGGGTGACCACCAGGAACAGCAGCGCCACCGCGATCACCAGCGGGGGCATCGAGATGAAGGCGAACGAGGTGTAGCTGGCGCCACGGTCGAACGCTCCGTCGCGCTTGTAGGCGCTGTACACGCCCACCGGCACGGCGATCGCGAGGCCGATGACGATGGCCCAGAAGCCCATGAACAGCGTGGGTGGCAGCCGCTGCTGGAACATCGCGAGACCGGACTGACTCTGGGTGTACGAGTAGCCCAGGTTGCCGGTCACGAAATCCAACAACCACTGCGGGTACTGCAGGAACAGCGACTGGTCGAGGTAGGGGTAGTCGTTCAGCACGCGGGCGATCTGCTGATCGCTCACGGCGCCGCCGGCCAGATCGCGAACGGGATCAGCGCTGCCGATGCGGGTCGCCACCATCACGATGAACGTGACGACGATGAAGACGACGAAGAACTGGAGGAGGCGTTGAGAGACGTAGCGCATGGGTGAGGGTGCCCGCGGCCGGGGGTGCGGAGCGGTCCGAGAACCGACCCGCACCCCCGTTCGGGAATCAGTCGGCCAGGAAGGCCGCCGTCAGCCAGACCTGACCCGGGAAGCCGGCGCCATCACGCAGGAACGTGGAGTCGTCGGGGACCGGGCTGCGTCCGATGTTCTGGACCGCAGGCTGATGGAAGACGCCCCACTGGGTCTGCGACGTGGGGATGATGAAGCACTCCGAGGCGAAGCGCCGGTTGATGTCCTCGGCGTAGCCGCGACGCACGTCCTCGTCGAACTCCGACCTCGACAGCTCCAGCAGCTCGTTGATCACCGGATCGTCGAGTCGGCCGAAGTTCAGCGAGAGCGGCGAGTCCGGCGAGATCGACGAACCGTGCCACCAGAAGTACTGGCTGTCGACGAACAGGCCGGCATGGTTGCGCCAGCCGAAGGCATCGAACGCCGGGTCGGCGAACAGCGCGTTGTTGATGAGCGTCGACTGCTCGATCTGATCGATCGTCACGTTCACGCCGATCGCGCCCCACTCACCGGCCAGGTACTGCGCCGTCTGGAGGTTCGTGACCGTCGGTGTGGTCGAGTAGTTGATCGTCAGCGGACCGTTCTCGGCCGTCCAGGCGGCGATCGCCTCGGCAGCGGCGTCGGGGTCGTACCCGAGGTAGCCGTTGTCGGTGAGGAAGCCCTCCTGGCCGGGGGTGAACGGGCCGATCGACGGCGTGGAAGCGCCGCCGGCGACCACCTCGATGAGGTCGACGGTGTCGACGGCCTGGAGCAGCGCACAGCGGACGTCACGATCGGCCAGGTACGGCTGCGTGAGGTTGAACATGATGTAGTTCGTCTCGCTGAACTGGTCCTGGTTGACGTACTCGAAGTTCGCGTCGTCCGCGAAGTCGGCAATCACGAGCGAGTCCGAGGTCGCCATGATGTCGAGGTCACCCGAGCGGAGGGCCTCGCCCCGCACCTGGCTGTCCTCGATCACGCGGAACTCGATCTCGTCGAGGAACGGCAGCTGGTTGCCGTCGTCGTCGGAGAGCCAGTAGTCGGGGTTGCGCTGCACCGTGGTGCGGTCGCCCGGAGCGTAGTTCGTGAGGAGGAACGGACCGGTGCCGACGGCCTGGGTCTCGTCGGCCTCGCCCGCCTCGGCGGCGTCCAACCACGTGGGTGAGGCCATGAGGCCGGCCTGCCCGCCGAGGTAGTACGGGAACAGCGGCCACGGGATCGGGTTGTCCGGGTCACCGTTGAAGCCGGTCTGCAGCGTGAACGTGAAGTCGTCGAGCTTCTCCATCAGCACCGACCCGTCGGGGCCCTTGGCGATGTCCTTGACGGCGCCGCTGAGCAGCAGCGACGTGAAGTTGCCGTTGATGTTCTGCATGGCGGCGTCGGCGTCGAACGGCGTGCCGTCGTGGAAGTCGATCCCCTCGCGCAGGGTGATCGTGAACACGGTGGCATCGTCGTTGATGTCGATGCTCTCGGCGAGGTACGGCTCCCAGTCGAGCTCGGAGTCGACCGCGACCAGCGGGTCGAAGAACGTACGGGCGATGAACTGACACGACGAGGCGCAGTTCATGTTGGCCGGTCGCCACGGGTTGGCGGTCTCGGCCTCGACGCCCACGACGATGCGGCCGCCGTAGGAGACCTCGGCCTCCGCCGCCGGTGGCTCGGTCACCACGGGCGCTTCGGGCTCGTCGGTGTCGGGCGGGTCGGTGTCGTCGGTGTCGGGCGGGTCGGTGTCGTCGGCTGGTGCCGTGGTGTCGGTGGTGACGGCGTCGTCGTCGTCACCACCGCACGCGGCGGCCACGAGCGTGAACGCGACCAACGTGGCGACGGCCGTTCGGCCGAGACCCCGTCGATTCTTGATTGGACGTGTGAGCATCCGTTGCTCCCCCTTCGGTTGGATCCCGTCAGCGTGACCGTCGGTGACCGCAGTCACTACTGTGCGGTCACCATAGCCACACGGGAGCCCGCGTACAGAACACGGAGCCCATCATTCGCGACGGTCCTGCTCACGGCGGTACGACGTCGCACCCGACGAGGTCGGCGGGCACACTTACCGGGTGTCCCGTCCGCTCCGAGCCGACCATCTCGAGCCCCATCCGCGCCGGCTCTCGCCCGCGCACCCCGACCGCGACGAGATCCTGCGTCGCCACGCCGAGGCCATCGCAGCCCGCTGTCCGGTGTACCAGGACCCGGTGAGCGGTTTCAGTGTGCTCACCGCCCACTTCCTCGCCGCCCGAGGCACCTGCTGCGACAGCGGCTGCCGCCACTGCCCCTACCTCCCCTGACGCCCCGACCGCTCCGACCGCCCCCCACACCCGCACCCCCAGCCCC
>REDU01000027.1 GCA_007693335.1 Ilumatobacter sp.
CGTCAGCGATCTCGCACGAGCTGGATGAACGTGGTGCCCCGGTCGAGCGGAACGCGGGTGCCGGTGGCCGCGTGGTGGAACGAGAACGGCTCGTACGGCGTCGGCCGCGACCACGTGACGTCGATCGCTCGGCCGTCGCGATGCACCACGGCGTCGCCGGCGCCCACCGTGATCGGGTTCGGTGAACGGGCGTCCACCGGGGAGGGCACGTGGTGGCTGGCGATCTCGACCACGTTGTGGGCCCTGACGCGAGCGCCCGATGCGGCCAGATGCGGATGATCGTCCTGCGAACGCAGGTAGGTGCCGGAGCTCGCGTCCCACGTCCATTCGACCCGCACGCCGTCCATGGGCACGTGGAACGTGGTGTCGGGCCGCGTGGGAACGCCGGCGGGAGGTGTCCACGCGGCGTCGATCTCCCAGAGCGGGCCTGCGGGTCCCGCCGAGTCGACGGTACCGACGGCGCACACGGTGTCGAGCACGAGGTCGTGGGGCCCGGGTCGCTCGGGTGCGCGTTCGTAGCAGGGGCGTTGCTGTGCCGTGAAGTCGACCAGCACCCCGGACGTGGCGGCCGACCGGATCCACGCCGACACGCCACCGTTGGCACCCGAGTAGGCGAAGATCGGACGGTTCATGCCCGACAGCAGGTCGATGTCGGCGGTGCGGGCCGATCGAACGGGCCCGACCCGATCGGGGAGGTGCGTGTGGAACAGCGCGATGAACCGGGTGACGCCCTCGACGTTCTCCTCGATGACCGCGTCGGCACGATCGAGCCCCCACTGCGGTCGCGCCGCCCGGTAGTTGTCGATCTTCACCGCCACGATCGGTCGCTGGGTGAGGGTCGCGCTCGCCGGTACGCCGGTCAGCGCGGCCACACCGTCGAGTGCCGGTGACGGCTCGAACGGCGGCCATTCGGGCACCGCGCCCACGCCGGGGAGCTCCGTGGTGGTGGTCCCGCTGCGGGTGTCGGTGCGCCGGTTGGGGAACGAGGTGATGCCCACCCCGGACACCGCGTTGACATCGACGATCACATCGGCCGGTGCCGAGGTGGTGAAGCAGACGTCACCCCGTTCATCGGCCTGGACGATCAGCCGGTTCGACGCGACCGCCGAGACCCGGCCGTCGAAGTTGAGATCCGACCGGGAGACCCCGCCGTGCCCGTCACGGGGGAGGCCCTCGTCGCAGCCGTACGCCGTCACGAACCCGGCGTCGGCCACCCGATCGACGGTGAGCTGTCCGATCACGGTCTTGCTCCCGGAGGCACCAGGCACGCGCACCCTCATTTCGCCGTCGGCGTCGACCTGTGGGCGGTCGCCCGTGCCGCGGCGCGTGTCGGTGCGGCGGTTGGGGAACGAGGTGATCCCGATGTCCGACACGGCGTTCACGTCCACGATCAGATCGACCCGGCTCGAGGGCGAGAAGCAGATGTTCCCGTCGAGGTCGGCCTCGACGATCAACCGGTTCGAGGCCACGGCGGCGATGCGGCCGTCGTAGTTGAGATCGGATCTGATGGCGCGGCCGAGGCGGTCGCTCGGCCGGCCGTGCTCGCAGGGGTACGCGGTGACGAACCCGGCACCGGTGGCGCGGTCGACGGTGAGCTGTCCGACCACGGTCCTGCCGCCGATCGCGTCGGGCACGTGCACGCGAACCTCGCGGTCGGCGGGCACCCGCGGACGACCGTCGACGCGGCGGGTGTCGGTGCGTCGGTTGGGGAACGAGTTCAACCCGACGTCGAATGACACTGCGTTCACGTCGATGATCATGTCGAGACGGCGCGATGTGTAGAAGCAGACGTCGCCACGGCTGTC
This sequence comes from Ilumatobacter sp., assembly GCA_007693335.1. GTDB lineage: Bacteria > Actinomycetota > Acidimicrobiia > Acidimicrobiales > Ilumatobacteraceae > SKSP01. The sequence goes on from REDU01000027.1 coordinate 1,806, forward strand.
GGCCTGGACGATCAGCCGGTTGGATGCGACGGGGGTGATCCGACCGTCGAAGTTGACATCGGACCGGCTGATGCCACCACTGCTGTCGTGGGGGAGGCCGTCATCGCAGCCGTAGGCCGTCACGAAGCCCGGCTCGGCGGCGTTGTCGACGGTGAGCTGGCCGATGACCGTCTTGCCGCCGATGGCCTCCGGCACCGCGACCCGGACGACGCGGCCGGCGGCCACGCGACCGTCATCGGCGTGCGCGACCGGTTCGGTCACGAGCACCCCGGCGAACGCGACGACCGCCAGCGACGCCGCGAGGCGACCCGACAGACGCCTGCCCCTGACGGATCGTCCGTGCACCGGCGGGACGCTACTTCGGTCACGGGCGGCCCGGCCCGCGCCGTGACCGCAACCGTCATGGTCAGATTTCCGGTCGCACGTCCGGTCGATTCTCTGACCAGAGCGGGACGCGAGCCACAGCCGACGGCGTCCGGGGTGTGTGGTAGACAGCGCGACATGGGTGACACCGCCGAGTTCGACCTCGATCAGACCGACCGGTTGCTGACGACCACCAAGCAGGTGCGCAAGCGACTCGACCTGTCGCGTCCGGTGCCCCGGGAGCTGTTGCTCGAGTGCATCGACATCGCGCAGCACGCGCCGATGGGTGGCAACCTCGAGCGCAACCGGTGGGTGGTGATCGACGACCGCGAGCTGATCGGATCGATCGCCGAGTACTACGTACGGGTCGGTGGGCCCTATCTCGCGCAGAACGAGACGGACGATCTCGGCGAGGGTCAGCGCCGGGTGATCGACTCGGCGAAGTTCCTGGTCGACCACATCGCCGAGGTGCCCGCCCTGGTGCTGGCGCTGCGTCTCGACCGGTTGCCGGCGGGCGCATCGAACATGGAGGTGGCGAGCTACCACGGGTCGGTGGCCCCCGGCGTGTGGAGTTTCCAGCTCGCTGCCCGGTCGCGTGGCCTCGGTTCGGCGTGGACCACGTTCACCCTGGCGCACGAGACCGAGGTGGCCGAGCTGCTGGGGATCCCCGACACCGTCACCCAGGTCGCGCTGCTGCCGGTCGGGTTCTACACGGGGAGCTCGTTCACCCCCGCCCGTCGGCGCCCCGCTCGCGAGATCACGTACTTCAACCGTTGGAAGCAGACGATCTGATCTCCGACGGCTGATCTCCGACAGCTGATCTCCGACGGCTGAGCCCGGGGTCTGGCTCCCGGGGGCCGGATCCTGGGTCCCACAGCGGTGTCACACCCCGCGCGTACCCTCGGCAGTGACGGTTCGACTTCGTTCCCACCCGCCATCATCTGCCGATCGGAGGCCCCATGCGCATCCTGCACACCAGCGACTGGCATCTCGGGCGGGGCTTCGGTCCGGTGTCGCTGGCCGAGCACCAGCAGGCGTTCCTCGACTGGCTGGTCGAGGTGTGCGCGGCGGAGCGGATCGACCTGGTCGTGGTGGCTGGCGACGTGTTCGACCGGGCCATCGCCCCCACCGAGTCGCTCGTGATGTTCCGCGACGCCGTGCGCCGCATCCTCGCCACCGGGGCGCGGCTGGCCGTCATCACCGGCAACCACGACGGCTTCGACCGTGTCGCCACCTACGGTGAGCTGCTCGACGCGAGCGGAGCGTTCGTGCGCGGCGGCTATCACTCGATCGGCGAGGTCCTCACCCTCGAGTTCTCCGACGGGCCACTCGACCTCGTGCTGCTGCCCTTTCTCGACCCGCACCTGGCGCCCGATCACCTCGACCACGACGATCACGATCACGACGAGCACGACGAGCACGAGCACGACGAGCACGAGCGTGGCGCGTTCGAGCGGCGGGTGCGTCGCACCCACCAGTCGGTGCTCCGTTCGGCCATCGCGGCCTGCGACCCCGGACGTCGGTCGCGCCGTTCGGTGGCGGTGTCGCACGCGTTCGTCACCGGTGGTCGGGTGACCGACTCCGAGCGTGACCTGGCCGTGGGCGGCACCGGCACCGTCGAGGCGGCGCTGTTCGACGGCTTCTCCTACACCGCGCTCGGTCACCTGCACCGCCCGCAGCAGGTCGGAGCGTCGCCCACGCTCCGCTACTCCGGCACGCCGCTCCCGTACTCGTTCTCCGAAGATCACCCGAAGTCGGTCGTGCTGGTCGACATGGCCGCCGATGGTCGGTGCGAGGTGCACGAGGTGCCGGTGCCGGTCGGTCGGGCCGTGTGCACCATCCGGGGCACCATCGACGAGCTCCTCTCCCGCGAACCCGACCCGGTGGCCCAGGCCTCGTTCGTGCGGGCGATCCTCACCGACCGGGGCGTCGTGCTCGACGCCAAACGCCGCCTGGCCGACCGCTATCCCCACGTGGTCGAGATCGTGCCCCTCCCGCTCGACGAGACCGAGCGGCGTGCGGGCCCGCCGGCCGCCGCATCGCAGTGGTCACCGATCGAGGCGGTCGACGCGTTCTGGCTGGCGTCGGCCGGTGCGCCACCGGATCAGGCCGAACTGGCGCTGCTCCACGAGGCGATCGCCGCAGCGTCGGCGAAGGTGGTGTCATGAGGCCGCTCCGCCTCGAGCTCGAGGCCTTCGGGTCGTACCCCGGCCGTGAGGTGGTCGATTTCGAGGTACTGGCGCGTCGCGGGCTGTTCGCGGTGACCGGGCCCACGGGTACCGGCAAGACCACGGTGTTCGACGCGATGGTCTTCGCGCTCTACGGGCAGCTCCCGGGTGAGCGGTCGAGCGACGGGGAGGCACGCTCCCACCACGCCCCGCCCGAGGTCGAGACGTCGGTCACCTTCGAGTTCGCGGTCGACGGTGAGCGGTACCGGATCTGGCGCGCCCCCACCCAGCAGCGACCGAAGCGTCGCGGCAGCGGCACCACCGTCCAGCCGGCCAGGGCCCAACTGAGTCGGGTGCTCGATCACGGCACCGAGCCGCTCGAGAGTCGCCCGACCGACTGCACCGCGCGATGCGTGGATCTGGTGGGTCTCGACTGCCGTCAGTTCCAGCGGGTCGTGCTCTTGCCGCAGGGGCGGTTCACCGAGTTCCTCATCGCCACCGACGAAGACCGCGAGCGTCTGCTGCGCCAACTCTTCGGTGGTCAGATCTACGAAGACGCCGTGTCGTGGCTACGGGCCCGGGTCCGTTCGCTCGAGGCCGAGGTGGCCGGGGTCGAGACCGAGATCCTCCATCATCGGCGCAATGCCCACCAGGCGATCGTGACCGCCCGTGCGATCGTGGCCGACCACCCCGAGGTGGCCGATCCAGCACCTGACGCCGATCCTGATGACCTCGCCGATCCTGATGACCTCGCCGATCCTGATGACCTCGCCGATCCTGACCAGGGGCTCGATCCCGACCGGTTGGTCGCACTGCTCGATGAGCTGCGTCTCGAGCTGCAGGCTCGGTCGAGTCGGCTGAACGAGGTTCGAGATGCATCCGCCCGGGCCACCGCCGCGGTCGAGCGGGCTCGCGATGCGGCCCGTCGATTCGACGATGCCGGGATCATCCGAGAACGGCTCGCCGAACTCGAGCGCAGCGACGCGTCGATCGAACGTGACGTCGAGCGGGTGGACGCCTCGCGCCGGGCGGCCCCGGTGGTGGCCGCTGGTGAGATACTCGACCGCTGCTCCGTCGCAGCCACCCACGCGCACGACGCGCTCGACGAGATCCACGCCCGAGTGGTCGACGGGTTCGCCGCACTCGACCGGTCGGTACCGCCACTCGAGCCGGTCGCGGTCGCGACGGCCGTGCACTCGGTGCGACATGAGCTCGACCGTTCGCGTGAGCTCCTCACCGACGCAGCGTCCAGCCGTGCCCAGCTCGCCCAGCTCGAACGCGATCTCGAGGTCACGAGCGAGCAGCACCGCGGGTTCGCCGCCGAGATCGAACGGCTCGATCAGCGGATCCACGAGCTCGAGCGGACCGGGCGCGATCTCACCTGTACGGCGGCCGCTGTCGACCGGCTTGCCCACGACGCCGGCGTGGCCCGCGAGCTGCTCGACGCCCATGGTTCCCTCGCGCGAGCGGTCGAGTCGCTCACGGCCGCCGAGGTGGTCGAGGTCGAGGCCCGCAAGGAGTACGAAGCGACCATGACCGGGTTCGTGTCGAGCCAGGCGCCGCGTCTCGCGGCCACCCTGGTGAGCGGTCAGCCGTGTGTCGTCTGCGGTTCGAGCGAGCACCCGGCACCCGCCACCCGCACCGGCGGGCCCGCCATCGATCACGAGGCGGTCGACGCGGCCCGCCTGAACTGGAGCCGCGCCGAGCGCGACGTCGAGCGGTACCGCATCGAAGCCGATGGGTTCCGCCTCGTGCTCGGCGCCCACGTCGACGCCCCCGAGGCGGAGCTCCGAGCCACGTTCGAACGGATCTCGCGTCAGCTCGCGCAGGCTCGCGATGCGGTCACCGAGTCGGAGGCGCTCGACGGGCGTCTGGCCGGCGAACGCTCTGCCCGCGACCGGGTGGCCGTGGCGGCCCACGAGCACCTCGGCGAGGTCCAGCGGCTCCGTGGCGCGGTCGAGGTCGCCCGGGCCGACGTCGAGCGTCGTGATCTGCTCGTGGCCGACATCGATCCCGCCCTCGTGGCCGGCCAGCTCGAGTTGGTCGACGTGATCGAGGCGGCCGTGGGCGATCTCGACGGTGGCGCCGCAGCCGTCGCGTCCACCACCGCCTCCCTCGCCCACGCCCGGCAGGTGCTCGACAGCGCGCTCGCCGTCAGCGGGTACAGCGATCGGAGCGGCGCCGTCGACGCGTGGCTCGGCCACGATCTCGAACACCAGCTCGACCAGCAGATCCGGGCACACCGCGACGAGCGCTCCAGCCTCTCCACCCGGCTCGCGCAGCTCCTCGAACAGGGGGTGCCCGATCAGCGGCCCGATCTCGACACGCTCGCGTCGGAGGCCGAACGGCTCTCGGCCGTGGCCGCCGAGTCGCTCCGACGGCACACCACCGCCACCGACGCCATCGGGCGAGCCGAACAGGAACTCACCGAGGCGGCCTCGGTGGCCGAGGGGTCAGCGGAGCTCCGTGGTCGGTGCGACACCGCCCGGGTGGTGTTCCGCACCTGCAACGGCGAGGCCGGTCTCCGCGTCAAGCTCGAGCGGTGGGTGCTCGCCGGTGAGCTCGACCGTGTCACCTCGGCGGCCAACGCCCATCTGGCGGTGATGACCACGAACCGTTACGCACTTCGCCGCTCGGTCGACCAGCAGCGGGGCGGCCTCACGCTCGAGGTGCTCGACGCACACACGGGTACCGCGCGCGGTACGGCCACCCTCTCGGGCGGCGAGCAGTTCCAGGCGTCACTGGCGCTGGCGCTCGGGCTCGCCGATGTCGTCAGCCACGGCGGTGCCGGGAGCGGCAAGATCTTCGAGGCGCTGTTCGTCGACGAGGGCTTCGGTTCGCTCGATGCCGAGGCGCTCGACGACGCCATCGCTGCGCTCTCACAGCTCCAGTCCGGCGGTCGGATGGTGGGCGCGATCACCCACGTGGAAGCCATGAAGGAGCGACTCCACCCCGGCATCGTGGTGCGACCCCTGGGCCATGGTGAGGGTTCGACGCTGACCGTCAATCCCTGATC
>REDU01000062.1 GCA_007693335.1 Ilumatobacter sp.
AGCACGTACGGCAACTTCTCCATCTTCGCCGAGCGGATCCGCTTGCCGAGCTGATCGCTGGCGGCCACCAGGTCGACCCGGGCGCCCACCGCGGCCAGACGGGACACCACCTCGTCGGCGTAGGCCTCGTGCGCCGTGGCGACGGGCAACACTCGTACCTGCACCGGGGCCAACCACGTGGGGAACGCCCCGGCGTAGTGCTCGACCAACACCCCGAAGAACCGCTCGATCGAGCCGAGCAGCGCCCGGTGCAACATGATCGGCCGGTGCCGTTCGTTGTCGGCGCCCACGTACTCGAGACCGAAGCGCTCGGGCAGGTTGAAGTCGTACTGGATCGTCGAGAGCTGCCACGCCCGACCGATCGCGTCACGCACGTCGATGTCGATCTTGGGACCGTAGAAGGCCGCATCGCCGTTCTTCACCGTGTACTCGAGCCCGTGGCGGTCGAGCGCCTGGCGGAGGGCCACCGTGGCGTCGTCCCACAGTTCGTCGTCGCCCACGTACTTGGCAGGATCCTTGGTCGACAGGTGGAACGTGAAATCGTCGAACCCGAACGCCCGCAACACCGACAGCACGAAGTCGAGCAGCGACGTGATCTCGTCGGGCGCCTGCTCGCGGGTGCAGTAGATGTGACTGTCGTCCTGGGTGAAGCCGCGGATGCGCATCAGACCGTGGAGCGTGCCGGCACGTTCGTAGCGGTACACGGTGCCGAGCTCGAACAGCCGCAGCGGGAGCTCGCGGTAACTGCGCTGACGGCTGTCGAAGATGAGGCAGTGCATCGGGCAGTTCATCGGCTTGGGGTAGTAGGTGCCGTTGTCCATCTCCATCGGCGGGTACATCCCGTCGGCGTAGAAGTCGAGGTGCCCACTGGTCTCGAACAGACGGGCATTCGCCAGATGCGGCGTGTAGACGAACTCGTAGCCGCCGCGCTCGTGACGAAGACGGCTGTAGTCCTCCATCAACTTGCGGATGATGGCCCCCTTCGGGTGCCAGACGGCCAGACCACCGCCGATCTGGTTCGGGAAGCTGAGCAGATCGAGCTCGACCGCGAGCTTGCGGTGATCCCGCTTCTCGGCCTCGGCCAGCCGCTCGAGGTGCTCCGCCAGCGCGGCCTTCGACTCCCAGGCCGTGCCGTAGATGCGCTGCAGCATCGGACCCTTCTCGTTGCCGCGCCAGTAGGCGCCCGCCACCTTCTGGAGGCGGAAGTGCCCGAGCGCGCCCGTGGACGGTACGTGGGGTCCCCGACACAGGTCGACGAAGCTGTCGGTGTTGCGGTACACGCTGATCGCGCTGCCGGGAGCGATGTCGACCGAGTCGACTTCATCGGGGTCGGTCCCGTCGTCGCCCTCGTCGGTGGCCGTGACCCGCTCGATGATCTCGACCTTGTAGGGCTGGTCGGCGAACAGTTCGAGCGCGTCGTTCACCGACACCTCCGAGCGCACGAACGGTTGGTCCTCGGCGATGATCTCGCGCATCCGCGCCTCGATGGCCTCGAGGTCGTCGTCGCTGAACGTGCGTCCGTCGGGCAGCTCGAAGTCGTAGTAGAAGCCGTCGGTGATGGCGGGGCCGATGGTGAACTTGGCGCCCGGGAACAGCTGGGTGACGGCCTGGGCCATCACATGAGCGGTCGAGTGGCGCAGCACCTCGCGCCCGTCGTCGGTCGCCACGGTGATGATCGCGACCTTCGCGCCGTCGGGCACGGGTGCACCGAGATCGACCTGTTGATGACCGTCGGGCCCATCGACGGTGGCCGCCACGGCCGCCTTGGCCAGCCGGGAGCCGATCGAGGAGGCGACGTCGAGTGCGGTGGACCCCTCCGGATACTCACGAACGGATCCGTCGGGCAGGGTGATGGTGATCTGGGCCATGGCCCGGTCGAGTCTACGAGCGAGCCACGGCCGGGACGTGGTGGGTTCGGACACCCGGCAGCGCACCCGACGGGACCGGGTACGAACCCGATCGTCAGTTCCCGGCCACCGCCACCAGTTCGGAATCACGTGACGGTTCGGGTGCAGGCGCCGGCTCGCTCACGACCGCCACGCGTGCAGCCACCGTCGGTTCGGCGTCGGCGGTGCTCCCGGCGTACACGTTGCGGTACTCCTGACCCGTGATCTCACGGATCTCGAACATCACCTCGTCGATCATCGACCGCCACTGCAGGTGCTCGGGCCCACGTCCCTGGTAACGCTCGGGACGGACCGGACGCCCGATCGTGATCGTGCACTGCTTGAAGAGCTTGGGGAGCTTGGCGTCGGGCGGCTGGATGGCGTCGGTGCCGACGATGCCGACCGGGAAGATCGGGCACCCCACCTTCATCGCGAGCCGGGCCGCGCCGGTGCGCCCCTTGTACAGATTTCCGTCGCGGCTGCGCGTGCCCTCGGGGAAGATGCCGAACAGCTCACCCCGGCGGAGCACGGCCTCGGCCGCATCGAGCGCTCCGGCCGCCTTGTCGCCGCCCGCCCGGTCGATCGGGATCATCCCCATCGCCGGGAACAGGAACTTGGTCTTCCACGAGTCCATGTACTCGGCCTTGCCGACGAAGCTGATGTTGCGCCCGAGCGTGAGCATGAGGAACGCCGAGTCGAGGAAGCTCACGTGGTTCGGACACAGGATGGCGGGACCATCGGTCGGGAGCCGCTCGTAGCCCTCGCGCTCGATCTTCCACATCCGCCGGGCGACGGGTGCGACCACACCACGGGTCCGGCCCTGGATCTTCCCGGCTCCGGTTCCATTCCCCACTCGCTGCAGCCTACGTCATCGGTCGGACCGATGTCATCGGACCAAAGTCCCGAGACGTTCAGTCGAGCACGACACCGAGCAGCTCGGCCGAGGCCCGGGTCGATTCGCCTCGCGCCGCCGCGTCGTCGACCGCGGCAACGGCGCCAGGACTGTCGAGATCGTCGTCGAGACACCGGCGCACCACCGCGAGCACCCCGCCGGGCGATCCGTCGGCGGCCGATCTCCAAGCCTCCAGGCGGTCCACATTGCGTGGCATGAGGGTGTCGTCCCACTCCCACTCGGTGCGGTAGTGGTGCTCGATGAGCGCCAGTCGGATCGCCATCGGGTCGTACTCGGTGCGGAGCTTGTCGACGAACACGAGGTTGCCGAGGCTCTTCGACATCTTCTCGCCGTCCTTGCTGATCAACGCGGTGTGCATCCAGTGCCGGACGAACGACTCGCCCGTTGCCGCCTCCGACTGCGCCCGCTCACACTCGTGGTGCGGGAAGATCAGATCGGCGCCGCCCCCGTGGAGGTCGATGGTGGTGCCCAGCTCCCGGAGCGCGAGCGCACTGCATTCGATGTGCCATCCGGGTCGACCCGGACCCCACATGGTGTCCCACGAGGGCTCATCCGGCGCCGACGGGTGCCAGAGCACGAAGTCGAGCGGATTCCGCTTGTGGGGATCGTCGAGCTTGCCGCCTCGCTGGGCCGCGAGCTCGAGCATCTCGGCCTCGGAGTAGTTGCTCACGGCGCCGAACGAGTCGAACTTCGAGACGTCGAAGTACACCGAACCACCGGCCTGGTACGCGTAACCCCGGTCGAGCACCATCCCGATGAAGCCACGGATGTCGGGGATGGCCGACGAGGCACGGGGTGTGGACGCCACGGGGAGTGCGTTGAGGGCGACCATGTCGCGCTCGAAGCGGGCTTCCTCCCCCGCCGCCAGGTCGAGGTAGTGCACGCCGAGCTCGCGAGCCTTCGCGAACAGCGGATCGTCCACATCCGTCACGTTGCGCACGCAGGTGATCGTGTGCCCACGATCGATGAGGCGGCGCTGCAGCACGTCGTACGCGATGAACGTGGCCGCGTGGCCGAGGTGCGTGGCGTCGTACGGAGTGATGCCGCACGTGTACATCGACACGTGGTCGGCCGGCTCGAACGGCACGATCGAGCGGCGTGCCGTGTCGTACAGGCGCATTGGTGGCACGGAGGACATCGTCAGTCGTCAACCGCGCGGGGGTCGCGTTTGATTCCCGTCAGCTTCGGGGCCACCCGGGTCTTGTAGCGCACGTTGAGCTGCAAGAGCACCGCGGTGAACGCCTCGATGGCGGTGGCGTTCGAGAGCTCGCCAGCGTCGAGCGGTCGGCAGCCGGGAATCTTGGCCACGATGTCGCTCACGTCGCGAACGGCCGCCGGATCGTCGCCACAGATCAGCACGTCGGAGTCGATCGGCTCACCGAGGTTGCCGAGTTCCTTGGCCGGGAGGTGGTGGAAGGCCGCGACCACCCGACACTCGGGCATCGCCGCCTGCACGTGCGCGGCAACACTGCCGCGTGGGGGTACGAGCGGCTGGAACTCGTGACCGACCCGCACCAGGGCGTTGGCCATGCTGATGACGATCTTGCCTCGAAGGGCGTCGGTGTGTTCCTGGGCCGTGGTGGCCGCGGAGTCCCACGGGGTGGCGATCACCACGAGATCGCAGGCCGCTGCATCGTCGTTGTCACCGGAATCGAGCATCCCCGCGAGGTCGGGCCACGAGGCGAGCAGGCTGTCGCGCTTCTCCATGGCCCGGTACTTCGAACGGGACCCGATCACGGACGGATACCCGATGCTGGCAAGCCTCGCGGCCAACCCACTGCCGGCCGGCCCCGTCCCACCCAAGATCCCGATTCGCATGGGGTGAGCCTGTCACATCGTCGGCCGATCGACGAAAGCTCGCTCGGGAAGCAGCCGGCGTCGCCCGGGGGCGGACTACCGTCGCCGTCATGGGTCTGCTCGACGGCAAGAAGATCGTGGTCACCGGCGTCCTCACCGACGCCTCGCTCGCGTTCGGTGTGGCGCAGATCGCCCTCGACGAGGGCGCTGAGATCGTGCTCACCGGCGCGGGGAGGGCACTGAGCCTCACACGACGCACGGCGCGCAAGCTGCGGGTGCCCGAGGGGGCCGGGGACGAGGCGAGCGACATCGACGTGTTCGAGCTCGACGTGACCGTGCCCGAGCACGGCGACATCGTTCGAGAGGCGTTGGCTGCCAAGTGGGGCCACGTGGACGGCGTGCTCCACTCGATCGGCTTCGCGCCCGAGGTGTGCCTCGGTGACGACTTCATGGCTGCTCAGTGGGACGACGTGGCCGTGGCCGTCCACATCTCGGCGTACTCGCTGAAGGCGCTCGCCGACGCCTTCGCGCCGCTGATGGGCGAGGGAGGGTCGTTCGTCGGACTCGACTTCGACAACCGGCAGGCCTGGCCGGCCTACAACTGGATGGGCGTGGCCAAGTCGGCCCTCCAGAGCGTGAGCCGCTATCTCGCCAAGGAGCTCGGACCACGTGGCATCCGGTCGAACCTCGTGGCTGCGGGTCCGATCAAGACGATGGCAGCGAAATCCATACCCGGCTTCGCGATCTTCGAGGACACCTGGGACGTGCGGGCTCCGCTCGGCTGGGACGTGACGAACTCCGAACCGGTGGCACGGGCGTGCGTGGCACTGCTGTCGGACTGGTTCCCCGCCACCACCGGCGAGATCATCCACGTCGACGGCGGCTATCACGCCATGGGTGCGTGATCACCGGTCGGTGCCGAGATCCTCTTCCAACTGGTCGAGCGCCGCTCGCAACGCCACGATCCGCTCGCTGAGCTCGGGCGCTCGCTCGCCGGCGAGTTCGGCCACGAGCGCGGTCTCCCGTTCGAGTTCGCTCTGGCGGGCCTGCTCGACGCTGCTCACGACCACGGCGATCACGATGTTCAGCACCACCAACGTCGCCACGATGATGAAGCTCACGAAGTACGGGGTGGCCCACGGCGTGACCTCGAGCGCCGGGAAGTACAGATCGTCCCAATTGTCGAGCGTCAGGATCCGGAAGCAGGTCATCATCGCCACACCGGCGGTGCCCCACTCGTCGGGCAGCTCCTCGCCGAACAGTGCGGTGCCGGTCACGGCGTACACGTACATGACCAGCACCACGAACACCGCCACCCCGGCCAGGGCGGCCAGGCTCCGCGCCAGCCCGAGCACGATCATGCGGAGGTCGTCGATGGCCTCGACGAGCCGTACGACCCGCAGCACCCGGATGAGCCGCACGAGGGTCACGTTGGCCCCCACCACCGGGAGCAGTGCGAGCACCACGATCACGAAATCGAAGACGTTCCACCCGCCGCGGAAGAACTCCCACGGCCGCCGACCGTGGGCGAGCAGGCGGATCGTGATCTCCACGGTGAAGATCGCCAGGAACGCGACATCGACCAACCGGAGCACTCCGCCCCATCTCTCCTGCACGGCCGGGTACGTCTCGATCCCGATCACGACCGCGTTCGCGACGATCACGGCCAGGATCGACATCTGGAACCCGCGCGATTCGGCGAGCCGATGACAGCGGGCGGCGATCACTCCCATGGAGCCGGACCTGATCGTCAGGTGGACCGCTGCGAACGCGGATCGAGCGGGGTGATCTGCGGTATCGCCTGCTCGATCCGACCGGCCACGGTGAGGCACCGCAGATCGGTGAATCGATCGCCGATCACCTGCACGCCCACGGGGAGACCATCGACCACTCCGGCCGGCACGACCGCGGCCGGCAGACCGAGGAAGTTCGCCGCGAGCACCGGGCGGAACGTCTCGAGCATGGTGCCGTCGGCGCTCCCGACGATGTCGGCGTCGGGGGCGAACGCCGGGAGGGCCCACGTGGGCGAGAGCAACACCGGATGCTCGAGGAAGAAACCCGACCAGTCCCGCATCGCCTGATTGCGACGGATGTGGAGCTGGAGCACGTCGTCGACATCCATCGCCGGCAAGCGGTTGTCGTAGTGGCCGAGCACCGTGAGCGCGTCGGCGCCCATCACCATGTCGAGCATCGAGCGGATGAGGCGGAGATCGACGATGAGCAGCGCTCCCCAGAGCTCGAGCATCTCCTCGTAATCGGGAGGTGTGGCCTCGACCACCTCGTGGCCGGCGTCGGCCAGTACGTCGGCCGCTCGCCGGACCGCACCGGCGATGCCCGCGTCGGTGGACCCACCGGGGGGATCGGCCATCACGGCGATCCTCAGCCGCTCGTCGGGGCGGGCATCGGTGAGCTGTACCGGCAGGCTCCGGGGGTCGCGGGGGTCGGGGCCGGCGAGGATCTCGAGACCGAGCCGGACATCGGCCACCGACCGCGCCATCGGGCCCTCCACGGCCATGAGCTGCGACGAGAGCGGGCTCTCGATCGGCGGGATCACCGTGGCCTGGGGCACCACCCCCGCCGACGGCTTGATCGACGCGATACCGCAGCAGTGCGCCGGGTTGCGGAGTGACCCTCCGATGTCGTTGCCGATCCCGATCGGCGACATACCGGTCGCGAGTGCCACCGCTTCCCCGCCGCTGGACCCACCGGGGGTGACGTGGGGGTCCCACGGGTTGACGGTGGCACCGTGGAGGTCGGACGAGGTGTGGATACGGAGACCGAGATCCGGCAGGTTCGTCCGGGCGAACGGGATGGCACCCGCGGCGCGCATCCGCTCGACGGTCGGGGCGTCACGATCGGCCACGGCGTCGGCCAACACGGTGAGGCCCTGGGTGGTCGGCGTTCCCGCGAGATCGATGTTCTCCTTGACCGTGATGGGCACCCCGTGGAGACGCCCCACGGGCCCACCCGCAGCAACCATCCTGTCGGCCTCGGCGGCGGCGGCCCGGGCCTGATCGGCCATCACCCGCACGATGGCGTTCACCGATGGGTTCACCGCCTCGACCCGCTCGAGATGCGCCTCGAGCACCTCTCGGCTCGTGAGCGCTCCTGCACGGATCCGCTCCGCCAAGTCGCCCGCTCCCAGTTCCCACAGTTCGGCCATGGGGATCATCATGGCCGCTCGGTCGACGCCCGCGACGATTCTCGCGCCGGTTCACCCCGTCTCGATGAGCCCGTCGACGATGAACTGGGCGAGGGCATCGGCTCCGGCGCGACTCAGGTGCACGTTGTCGGCAGCGGACCACGACTGCTGACCGACAGCGTGAGCGTTCCAGTCGAGCAGCCGCAGCTCGGGGTACCGATCGAGTGCGGCGACCAGGTGCTGAACGACGAGCGCGCACGCGAGCGCTGCCGGACGCCGCAGCATCGGGCCGGTCAGGCGGGGCCGGTGAACAGTGAACCGCGGGTGGTGTTGTCCGCGGTCCGACCCGCACGCCGATCGGCGTCACGGTTCTTCGTCTCGGCCCGGGCGACCACATGGTGGTGCACCTCGTCGGGGCCATCGGCCAACCGCAGCGTGCGCTGACTGTGGTACATGTCGGCCAGCGGGAACCACTGCGAGATCCCCGCCGCACCGTGCATCTGGATCGCCTCGTCGATGATGTCACAGCACTTCTCGGGCACCATCGCCTTCACCGCGCTGACCCAGATCCGGGCCTCCGCGTTGCCCAGCGTGTCCATCGCCTTCGCGGCCCGCAACACCATCAACCGCATCGCCTCCACCTCGATCCGGGCCCGCGACACGACCTCCATGTTCTTGCCGAGATTGATCAGTTTCTTGCCGAACCCCTCACGCTCCAACCCACGATCGACCATCATCTCGATCGCCTTCTCGGCCACCCCGATCGACCGCATGCAGTGATGGATACGACCCGGGCCGAGCCGCAACTGCGAGATCTCGAACCCACGACCCTCACCCCACAAGATGTTCTCCTTCGGCACGCGCACATCGTTGAACCGGATGTGCATGTGCCCGTGCGGAGCATCATCGGCACCGAACACCTCCATCGGACCCACGATCTCGACACCCGGCGCATCGACCGGCACCAGGATCTGCGACTGCTGCTTGTAGGTGTCGGCCTCGGCGTTCGTGCGCACCATCGTGATCATGATCTTGCACCGCGGGTCACCGGCACCGGAGATGTAGAACTTCTCACCATTGATCAGCCACTCGTCGCCGTCGAGCACCGCGGAGGTCTGGATCTGCTTGGCATCAGAGCTCATCACCCCCGGCTCGGTCATCGCGAACGCCGAACGGATCTCACCGTTCAACAACGGCTCCAACCACTGCTTCTTCTGCTCGGGCGTACCCACCCGCTCCAGCACCTCCATGTTCCCGGTGTCGGGCGCCGAACAGTTCAGACACTCGGACGCCAACCGGTTCTTGCCCAACTCCACCGCGATGTACGCGTAGTCGAGGTTCGACAGCCCCTGACCCGTCTCCGAATCGGGCAGGAAGAAGTTCCACAATCCCGACGCCTTCGCCTTGGCCTTGGCCCCCTCGAGCAACTCCAACTGCCCCGGCGCCCAACTCCAACGATCCGCACGCCCCTCACCCAACCGGTAGAACTCCTCGGTGATCGGCTCGACCTCGTCCGCGATGAACTGCTTCACCGCCTCGTACAACGGCCGCACCCCCTCCGACATCCGCAGATCAAGATCATCCATGCTCGCCATCTTCAAAGCGCCACCGACCACGTCGTGCCTCCTCGTCGTTACGTCCGTCGCCTCGTGCGACGCTCCGACCGTAGCCCCCACCAGCGGTTCGACTCGTACCATGCCGGCGGGCACTCCGGGGCCGGTCTCCCCCGCCGACTGCCTCGGTACGGTGAAGGGATGGCTCCGACAAACCGTCTCGCCGACGAGACCTCCCCCTACCTGCGTCAACACGCCGACAACCCGGTCCACTGGCACCCCTGGGGGACCGAGGCGTTCGCCGAGGCCGAGCAGCGGGGTGTGCCGATCCTGCTGAGCGTCGGCTACTCGGCCTGTCACTGGTGCCACGTGATGGCGCACGAGTGCTTCGAGGACGACGAGGTGGCCGCCGTCATGAACGAGTTGTTCGTGAACGTGAAGGTCGACCGCGAGGAACGCCCCGATGTCGACGCGGTGTACATGGATGCCGTGCAGGCCATGACCGGGCGGGGCGGCTGGCCGATGACGGTGTTCATGACGCCCGACGGCCGTCCGTTCTTCGGAGGCACCTACTTCCCGAAGGACAACTTCATGAAGTTGATGGCGGCCATCGACGATGCCTGGCGGAACCGTCGCGACGACATCGACAGCAACACCGAGGCGCTCGTGAAGACCATCGGGACATCGGCCACCACCAAACCCAAGAAGGACGTTCCCGGTCTCGAGGTGGTCAACGAGGTGCTCCCGCAGCTGGCGCGGGCGTTCGACACCGAATGGGGCGGGTTCGGACAGGCGCCGAAGTTCCCGTCCACCATGCACCTCGAGCTCGTGCTGCGTGCCTACATGTCATCGGGGTCTGACGCGGCCAAGACGGTGGTCGAGACCACCCTCGACGCCATGGCCTCGGGCGGCGTGTACGACCACATCGGCGGTGGGTTCGCCCGATACTCCGTCGACCGCGAGTGGCTCGTCCCCCACTTCGAGAAGATGCTCTACGACCAGGCCCTCACGGCCCGGGTGTACCTGCACGCCTTCGCCGTGTTCGGCAACGAGCAGTGGAGCCAGGTGGCGACCGAGATCATCAACTACGTGCTCCGCGACCTCCGCCACCCGGGTGGCGGGTTCTTCTCCGCAGAGGACGCCGACTCACCCGACGAACACGGGCACGGACACGAGGGTCTGTTCCACACCTGGACACCCGCCGAGGTCGAGGCGGTGCTGGGTGCCGCCGCCACGCCGGCGGCGTGCGAGTGGTGGGGCATCACCGACAGCGGCAACTTCGAGGGACGCTCGATCCCGAACCGGATGCACGCCCGCGGTGAGCTACGGCGTCCCCGTGAGATCGAAGCCGCTCGCGTCAGGCTGTTCGCAGCCCGCGAGCAGCGCCCGCGACCGGGCCTCGACGACAAGGTGCTGACGGAATGGAACGCGCTGTTCCTGTCGACGCTGGCCGAGGCTGCCTCGGTGTCGGGGCGCAACGACTGGCGCGATGCCGCGATCGCCAACGGGGAGTTCCTCCTGCGCGAGCTCCGCGGATCCGATGGGCGGTGGTTTCGCAGCTGGCAGGCCGACGGTCGGCCGCCGGCCCGCCATCACGCGCTCGCTGCCGACCACGCAGCGCTGGTCGATGCCTTCATCCGACTGTCGGAGGCCACCGGGCAGGCGAGATGGATCGTGGCCGCCCGCGAGACGGCCGATGTGATGCTCGACCACTTCTGGGACGTCGACCACGGCGGTCTGTTCACCACCCCCGACGACGGTGAGGAACTGGTGGTGCGCCAGAAGGACCTGCTCGACAACGCGACGCCCTCGGCCAACTCCACCGCGGCGATCGCGTTGTTCCGCCTGGCGGCACTCACCGGCGAACAGCGTTACTCGAACCATGCCGATCGCATCCTCCAGTTGCTCGCGACCGTGGTCGAGAAGAACTCCGCCGCCATCTCGAACGGTCTCGCCGCGATCGAGATGCGCAGCCGGGGCCTCACCGAGGTCGCGATCGTCGGTGACCGTCCCGAGCTCGTGCGCATCGCGCATCTCGTGTGGCGACCCGACGCGGTGCTCACCTGGGGCGAGCCCTTCGAGTCACCCCTCTGGGAAGGTCGTCGCGACGGGTACGCGTACGTGTGCCGCGACTACGCCTGCGAGTATCCCCAGGACACGCCCGAGGGCTTCTTCCAGCAGCTCACCGGTCGCCCGATGCCCGAGGGGATGAACCTCACCAGTGACCGGGGTGGATGATCTCGACCGCTGACCGCCGGGGCCGGTCGGCGCTGCGCCCCTTCGACCGGTCGGGGGCGGGCACCGGACCGGTGGGGTCGGCCGGGTGTCCGATGGCGAGCGCGCCCAGCAGTTCGAGCCCGGGCGGGACACCGAGGGTCTGGCGGAGCTGACGTTCACCCTTGAACACCCCGAAGAAGAGGGCGCCGAGGCCGAGGTCCTCCGCAGCGAGCAACATCGTCATCACGGCCATCGACGCATCGATGGTCCAGTACGGCGCTGGCCAGGCCTCGGGCTTGGCACCGAGACCGGTCGCCGCCTTGTCGGGTTCGGAGTACCGGTCGGTGTACGCCTTGGGGTCGGCGAACGGCAACGCGATCAGCGGAGCGTCGAGGAGACGCTGCCACTTGAACGCTCCTCGCCGCATGACGGGCAGGGTGATGTCCCAGAACTGCGCCGTCTCGGCCCCCTGCAACACCACGAGGTGCCATCCCTGCGCCTTGCCGGCGCTCGGGGCTCGCGAGGCGAGATCGACCATCTGGGTGAGCGCCTCCGGATCGACCGGGCGGCTGTCGAAGGCTCGGGTCATCCGTCGGCGTCGTACGACGTCGACGAGCTCGCCCATCGGCTCAGCGCTGACCGAGCTTGACGAGATCCTCGGCCATGGTCCAGCCGTACACGATCAGGGCGCCACCCTTGGCGACGGGCACCGGGGCGAACAGCTCGCTCTGGTCGGACGAGACCTTCTCGGGCTTCGCGGTCTCGAAGTCGAGGAAACCGTCCTGACCGTCGCGCGACACCACGAACGACTTCTCGTCGTAGTGCGCGTCGACGTCGAAACGCTTCGCGAGGCGGCGGCCCCACGCACGCTCCTCGCCCACGGCCCGGGAACCGGGACTCGGTGTGACGTCGTCGAGATCCTTGAACGCGTCGACCGCGCCTGCGTGCACGAACCGCGAGCCCACCACCACGTCTTCGTCGGGGAACGCCATCAGGGCCCGGTGATAGGCCTCGCCCATCAGACCGCGCAGCACCTGGTCACGCTTGGAGTGACGGCGCACGCTCATGAGACCGATCAGCACGCACGGCGTCCCGCCGATGCGCTCGAGGGTGGAGAACGAGAAACCGTGGAGCTTGCCGTCGATGCGGGCGGTGGCGACCAGCACCCAGTCCTCTTTGGCCTTGGACAACGTGCCGATGTCGAAGGCGCCGCCCATCGACGCCATCTCGTCGAGATCGCTGTCGGTGAGTGCGAGTGCGTCGTTGGTCACGACTTCGAGCGACATGTTCCTTCTCCGGTCAGTGTTTCCAGACCACCATTGTGCCACCTCTGACGGCGTCGTTCACAAACTGTGGTGCACCATCGGTCAGAGCACGACGGCATCGTGGCCGAATGCCATGCGGAGTTCGCCCACACCCCGGTCGATGTCGACCCGGAACTCGTCGGACAGGCGGAGCACCTTGCCCTGGCCGATGTCGATCTGCACGATGGAATCGCCGGGGTGGTCGCGCAGGATGCGCTTGAGCCGCTGGATCTTGAGCTCGTCGAGCGAGGTGGAGGGCAGGCGGAGCCGCAACGGTGGCGCCGGACCGTCGGACAGTCCCGAGAGCACGTTCACCGTCTGGGCGATCAGGCCGAAGCGGGACTCGTCGCGACGATCGAGCCGACCGGACACCGACACGATGACATCGTCGACCAGCTTGTGCCCCTGCTCGGTCAGGGTGCGGGGGAAGACGGTCACCTCGATGTTCGCCTCGAGGTCTTCGAGCACGAACACCGCCATCTGGTCGCCCCGCTTGGTGAACTTGCGCGCCAGGTTGGTGATGACGCCGCCCACCACGACCTGCGAACCGTCGTCCATCGTCGGGAGTTCGGAGATGGCGTGCTCGACCTTGCGCTTGAGCGCCACCTCGACGCCGAACAGCGGGTGATCGGACACGTAGAGGCCGAGCATCTCCTTCTCGTGGCGGAGACGATCGCTCTTGTCGTACTCGATGTCGGGGATCTCCAGGCGCTCGTCGAAGCCGGAGCCACCCGACCCTCCCCCACCCGCGTCGGTGTCGTCGCCCCATTCGCCGAACAGGCTCATCACGCCCTGATCGCGTTCGCGCCGGCGCACCACCGTGGTGTCGATGATCTGCTCGAAAACCGCCAGCAGGCCCCGGCGTGGATGCCCCATCGAATCGAACGCGCCGGCCTTGATGAGCGACTCGACGGTGCGCTTGTTGAGCACCTGCTCGGGCACGCGCTCGACGAAGTCGTAGAAGCTCGTGAACGAGCCGTTGGTGTCGCGTTCGACGAGGAGTTGCGTCACGAGGCTCTCGCCCACGTTGCGAACGGCGGAGAGCCCGAACGTGATCGCGCCAGGGCTCCCGATCGGCAGCGTGACCCCCTCGGGCACCTGATCGGGGGCGAGTGCGGCGAAGTCGATCACCGACCGGTTCACGTCGGGCGTGAGCACCTTGATGCCCATCGACCGGGCGTCGGAGAGGTACACCGCAGCCTTGTCGAGGTTGCTCTTGACGCTCGTGAGCAGACAGGCGAGGTACTCGACCGGGTAGTGCGCCTTGAGGTACGCCGTCTGGTACGTGACGAGGCCGTACCCGAACGTGTGGCTCTTGTTGAACGCGTAGTCGGCGAACTTCTCGATCACGTCGAAGAGTTCCTTGCCGAGCGTGGTGCCGTACCCGGTGCGCTCGCATCCTTCCTCGAAGGCGTCCCGCTCCTTCGCCATGAGTTCGCGCACCTTCTTGCCCACGGCCTTACGGAGGTTGTCCGCCTCGGCCAGCGAGTACCCGGCGAACTTCTGCGCGACCCGCATCACGCTCTCCTGGTAGATCATCAGCCCGAAGGTGTCGCCGAGCACCTCCTCGGCATCGGGGTGGAAGTACTCGACCGGTTTGCGCTCGTTCTTGCGATCGGCGTAGTCGTAGTGCATGTTGACGCTCATCGGCCCCGGCCGGTAGAGCGCCAGCACGGCCGACACGTCTTCGAAACTGCTCGGGGCCAGCGCCTTGAGGAGTTGGCGCATCGGCGGCGACTCGAGCTGGAACACCCCGATCGTGGCGCCTCTCGAGAGCAGGTCGAAGGTGGCCTGGTCGTCGAGCGTCACGGTGTCGATGTCGAACTCGGGATCGAGCGTGCCGCGCACCATCGCGACGGTGTCGGAGATGACGTCGAGGTTCCGGAGCCCGAGGAAGTCCATCTTCAACAGACCGAGTGACTCCACCCCGTGCATCTCGTACTGGGTGACCACGGGCGCCTCGGCAGGATCCTGTCCCGACTCGGGCTTCCGCTGTACGGGCAGGTACGTGGTGAGAGGCTCCTTGGTGATCACCACGGCCGCGGCGTGGATGCCGTCGGACCGCTTGAGCCCCTCGAGCCCCTTGGCGACGTCGATCACGCGCTTGACATCGGCATCGCTGTCGTACATGGCGCGGAGTTCGCCGGCTGCCTTGTAGCCGTCGGCGTACTTCGGGATCTGCTCGAAGCAGTACTTGAGCGGCGTGTCGCGCCCCATCACCAGCGGTGGCATCGCCTTGGCGATCTTGTCGCCCGTGCCGTAGGGGTAACCGAGCACCCGAGCAGCGTCTCGCACGGCGTTGCGGGCCTTGATGGTGCCGAAGGTGATGATCTGGGCCACGTGATCACGGCCGTAGCGCTCGGCGGCGTACCGGATCATCTCGTCGCGGTACCTCGAGTCGAAGTCCATGTCGATGTCGGGCATCGACACGCGGCTCGGGTTCAGGAACCGCTCGAACAGCAGGTCGTACTTGATCGGGTCGAGATCGGTGATCCAGAGGCAGTAGGCGACGGCACAGCCCGCCGCCGAGCCGCGCCCGGGACCCACCCGGATACCCGAGTCGCGGGCGTGCTTGATGAGGTCCCACGTGATCAAGAAGTACGACGCGAAGCCCATGTCGTTGATGACCTTGAGCTCGTACGCGAGCCGCTCGAGCACCGACGGCGGGAGGTCGCTCCCCCAACGCTTCTCGGCACCCTCCCACGTGAGGTGTTTCAGGTATGCGGCCGCGTCGTCGTTGAACTCCTCGGGGATCGGGAAGTCGGGCAGCAGTGCGTCGCCGAAGGTGATCTCGAGCTCGGCGCGCTCGGCGATCCAGAGCGTGTTGTCACACGCCTCGGGATGATCCTTGAACAGGTACCGCATCTCGGCGGACGACTTGAGGTAGTGCTCCTGGCCCTCGAACTTGAAGCGTTTGGGGTCCGAGAGCATCGCGCCGGTCTGCACACACAGCAGTGCGTCGTGTGCCTCGTGGTCCTCACGGTGGGTGTAGTGCGAGTCGTTGGTGGCGAGCAGCGGCGCGCCGATGCGTCGAGCGATGTCGATCAGCTTCGGATTGGTCTCACGCTGGGCGGGCAGACCGTGATCCTGGAGTTCGACGAAGAGGTTGTCCTTCCCGAAGATCTCCTGGAGTCGACCGGCTTTGTCCATCGCTCCCTTCTCGTCGCCGCGAAGCAGCGATTGCAGGACATGACCACCGAGACAGCCGGTGGTGGCGATCAGACCGTCGTGGTACTTCTCGAGCAGTTCCCAGTCGATGCGGGGCTTGTAGTAGTAGCCCTCCATGAACGCCAGGCTCGACAACTGGATCAGGTTGCGGTACCCGAGATCGTTCTCGGCCAGCAGCGTGAGGTGGTAGTAGAGCTTCTGGCCACCGTCGGTGTCACCACCCGAGTCGTCGAGTCGTCCGCGCCGGGTCGGACGCTCGCTGCGATGATCGTGCGCCATGTAGGCCTCGGTGCCGATGATCGGCTTGAGGCCCTGCGCCCGGCATTCCTTGTAGAACTCGAGCGTTCCGTACATGTTGCCGTGATCGGTGATGCCGATGGCCGGCTGACCGTCGGCCACGGCCTTCGCGACCAGTTCGTCGAGACGCGCCGCGCCGTCGAGCATCGAGAACTCGGTGTGGACGTGGAGGTGGGTGAAGGGGTCCATCAAGCAGCGGTGGAGTTCGAAATCACACGAGTGTGGTTCGACGACTGTACCAGTCGCTCACCGGCGCGCTCAGAGGCCGGCGCGTCAGAGGCCGGTGCATCAGAGGTAGGTGCATCAGAGGTAGGTGCCGGGTCGCCCCGGCGTCTGCCCGGGTGGCTGATCCCCGGGCCCCTGCGGCAGCTGCCGCATCTGCTCGAGCTGCTGGCGGGCGGCCACCTGCTGGGCGAACAGCGTCGCCTGGATGCCGTGGAACAACCCTTCGAGCCATCCCACCAGCTGGGCCTGGGCGATCCGCAACTCGGAGTCGCTCGGCACCGTGTCGTCTCGGAACGGCAGCGCCAGGATGTGCAATTCGTCCTGCAGGTCCTCCGACAGTGACGAGCTGAGCTCCACGATCGAGCGCTCGTAGATCTCTGCCAGCCGCTCGCGGCTGGCCTCGTCGAGTGGGGCGGTGCGCACCTCCTCCAGGAGCTGCTTCACCATCGACCCGATCCGCATCACCTTGGCCGGTTCGGTCACGCTCTCGGAGGGATTGCCGCCGTCGTCGTCGCCGGGCCCGCCGTGGTCAGCACCCGCGGGCCCCACCAACTCGCCCGTCTCGACACCGGCAGCGTTCGGCCGCTCGGAGGCTTCGTGGGAATCGGACGAATTGGACATGTTGGACCTTTCGGGGCGACCGTTCATCGGGCGGCGGCCAGGAGTGGGACGTTGACCTCGGCCGACGTCAGCGAGCCGTGTCGGCACACCAGCTCGAACGGACCGGAGTCGGCCGGATCATAGAAGCTCACCGGCGCGTGCGGGACCAGTGCGACGTCGCCGAGGCGCGCGGCGATCGGCGGCGCGATGGTGGGACCGAACCAGTGCTGATCGATCATCTCGTCGCGAGTGACCACCCAGGCCAGGTGCCCCACCTCGTCCTCGGCGGCGGCGAGGAGGTCGCGCTCGGCGCCGCGCCGAGCGTGGAGCCAGCGGAAGCGACCCTCACCCGATTGCATCGCCACATGGGCCAGAAGCTCGTCGGACGGCTTCACGATGCGGTCGCCCACCTCGACCTGGCCGTGGTCGGCGGTCACCAGCAACACGGTGTCGGACGGGAGCTGCTCGACGATGTCGGACACCAGTCGGTCGGCCGTCCGGAGCTCGGCATCGTAGAAGTCGTTCAACCCACGCTCGTGGGCGATCTTGTCGATGCCGCCGTAGTAGGCGTACACGAACCGCTCGCCCGCCCGGAGCTGCTCCCCCACCTCGATGGCGATCGACGACACGGCCCGCCATCCGGCCGGCCGGCTCCCCCGCAGGTGCGCCTCGGTGAACGCGGAACTCTCGAGCTCGGCCGGACTGATCACCGGGACGGCCTGGCCCATGAACGCCGGGTAGGGCTGCACGTCGGCGGGCGGACGTGACCGACGACGGTCCTGGTGATCGACCTGCCAGCGCAACACGTTGATGACCTCGCCCCCCAGCACCATCCGGTACCCGATCAGCCCGTGCTCACCCGGTGTGAGACCGGTGGCGATCGAGCTGAGGGCGGTGGCCGTGGTGGTGGGCGCCACGGTGGTGATCGACCTGCCCGTCATGGCCGCCAAGGTGGGCATCAGATCACGACGGTCCTGCAGCTGATCCCAGCCGAGTCCGTCGAGCACCAGCAACACCGCCTGGCGGGCGTGACGCACGAGGTCGGGCATCCACTCGGGAGCCGATCCCCAGTCTGACGGGCCGAGCAGAGCCGGCACGATGCCACGCACGTTGGCGCCCTGGTAGTCGGGCACGATGGGGGCGGGGGCTGCGAACGTCACGACGTCTCCAGTCCACCATCTCTGACCGACCGTGGCCAAGCGAGGGCGACGCGTTCCCGTACAGTGGCCGGGTGCGCGTCTCGACCCGTGGTGACTACGCCTGCAGGGCACTGCTCTCGCTCGCGCTCCGCGGCGATCAGTGCGGACCCACCTCGGTGCGTGACATCGCCGAGCGAACGGGCCTCCCGCAGCCCTACCTCGAGCAGATCCTGCTGGCCCTCAAGGGTGCGGGTCTCGTGAAATCGAAGCGGGGTGTCGGCGGCGGCTACGTGCTCGCCCGCGCCCCAGGGGAGATCAAACTGTCGGAGATCATCTCGGCGGTGGACGGCCCGATCGTGCTCGGTGACTTCGGTGAGCCACACCAGGACGGCGCCTGCGACCACGAGGGCCAATGCGTGCTGCTGTCGGTCTGGCAGGAGACCGGCGACCGCATGCGTCGTCACCTCGAGGGGTACACCCTCGCTCGCGTGGCCGAGATCTCCCGCGGCGAGAGCCCCTGGCCCGCAGAGGTCGACGAGCGGTGAACACTCAGGGAGCGACGGGCTCGAGCGTGGCGAGCAGGTCCGACAGGTCCGTCGGGAGGTCGCTGGTGAACGTGAGCGTCTCACCGGTGGTGGGGTGCACGAACGTGAGCTCGGCGGCGTGGAGGAACGGGCGCCGGAGTCCGAGCACCGGGCGGCGGCCCCCGTACGTGGTGTCGCCCACCAGCGGGTGACCGATCGAGGTGAGGTGCACGCGGATCTGATGGGTTCGGCCCGTCTCGAGCGCGCAGGTGAGCAACGACAGCTCGTTCGGGCGGTGGAAGCGCTCGACCACCTCGTACTCGGTGCGGGCGTCACGACCATCGGCCACCACCGCCATCTTGAGCGGGTCACGGCGGTCACGCCCGATGGGCGCGTCGATCACGCCGTGGGGTGCGCCCGGGTGCCCCCACACCAGCGCCACGTAACGGCGGCCGGCCGTGTGGTCGACGAACTGGTCGATGAGGCGTTCGACCGCCACGCCCGTACGAGCCACCACCAGGAGACCTGAACTGCCGGCATCGAGCCGGTGCACGATGCCGGGACGCATCGGATCACCCACGTCGGCCAGATCGGGGAACCGGGCGAGCAGACCGTTGGCGAGCGTGCCGGTGGGGTTCCCGGCGCCGGGGTGCACCACGAGGCCTGCCGGCTTGTCGACCACGATCACGTCGGCATCGGCGTGGACCACAGCGAACTCGACGCCCGGATCAGCAGCAGGGGGTTCCACGGTGGGGACCAGTGCGATGTCGACCTCGACCACCTGCCCCTCGCTCAGGCGGACCTTGCCGGACGTGGCGGCCTGACCATCGACCGTCACCCCGCCGGCGGCCACCACGTCGGCCGCCTCCGAGCGGCTGATGTCGGCCACGAGGGCCACGACCCGATCGAGGCGCTCACCACCGAGAGCTGGGGGTACCGCCTCGGAGATCACGGGGTCGTCCCGTCGCCGGTGTCCGCGGCCTCGTCGTGGACCTCGGCCACCTCGGGACCGTCGGTGGCCTCACGACGTGAACTCGAGAACGCTCCGAGGATGAGGCACGCAGCCCCCACATTGATGGCCATGTCGGCCACGTTGAACACCGGGAACCATTGGAAGTCGATGAAGTCGACCACGGCACCCCGGAGCCAACCCTCGTCGCGGAACAGCCGGTCGATCACGTTGCCGAGCGCACCGCCCACGATCAACCCCACACCGACGGTGCCGAGTGTGCCGGATCCCTTGCGGAGCGACACGAGCAGCACCACCACGATCACGAGCGCGACGACACCGATGATCGGGCCCAGACCCTCGGCCTGGCTGAACGCCATGCCGCGGTTGAACACGAGGTTGAACCTCAGCGTCCAGATGACATCGATGGGGCCTTCGGCCAGCGCCGACAGGGCCCACTGCTTCGTGAGCTGGTCGATCACGACGATCGCGACGGCGATCACGACCGACCCGCGCAGAGCGCGGGATGGACCGTTCATGGGGCGAACGGCGACAGCGGCGGCCTCAGCGGCGACCGATGCCCCCGACCTTCTCCGACACCAGCTCGGTGGCCCACGGGATGGCCTCGAGTCGCTCACGCGGGATCGGCCGCCCCGACGTGGTCGAGTACCCGTAGGTACCGGCCTCGATGCGTGCGATCGCCTCGTCGATGTCGACGATGGTCTGGCGGGCCTGCGACGACAGGGCGAGATCACGCTCGCGCTCGACGACCATCGTGTCGCCCTCGCCGCCCTCGTCGTCGAACTGGACGTCGCCCATCTCGCCCTCCTCGATGAGGGAGTTGGCTTCGTCCTCGAGACGGACCGCTTGACCGAGGAGTCGGGCGCGTTCGGTTTCGAGGGCGTCACGCTGGGCTTTCAGGAACTTCACGTCGAAGTCCTTGGTGTAGGAGATCCCGTCCTTCGTGACCCCGCGTGGTGCGGGGAGTTCGAAGTGACCGGACACGGGCACGGTCGGGGGGGACGCGCTCACGTTGGTGGTCGAGCCTTTCTTCGGAGGGGTGGTGCGGGGTGCTTGCTTCTTGGCGGGTGCTGGCTTCTTGGCGGCTGCTGGCTTCTTGGCGGGCGCTGGCTTCTTGGCGGCCGTCTTCTTCGCTGGCGCGGTCTTCTTGGCGGGAGTCTTCTTGGCCGCGTTCTTCTTCGCCGGCGACTTCTTGCCAGGGGTCTTCTCGGCGGTCTGTTTCTTGGTCGCGGCCATGTCGATGGTCACCTCCGGACGAACGTGAACGCCGGACTCTAGCGGCTGGGCCCATCAGTTCGGGTGACCTCGATGCGGGGTTCGTCCACCTCGGCCACCTCGGTCGTGGCCGCCACCGCGAGCGTCTCGCCGGTCACGAGCTGACGATGCGTCTCGAAGGCTGCGACCGTGGCCGCATCGGCCACCACGTGCAGCGAGATCCGGTCGCTCACCGCGAGGCCGGCCGCCCGGCGTGCCTGCTGGACCAGGCGCACGAGGTCGCGGGCGACGCCCTCGGCCTCGAGATCGGGGGTCACCGCGGTGTCGAGCACCACCACACCGGCCGAACCGCCGAGCGTGGCCGCTGCGCCGTCGGTGGCGGCCACCATCGCGAAGTCGTACTCGCCCTCGTGCAGCTCCACCCCGCCCACCACCACCCGGTCGCCATCGACGGTCCAGTCGCCACGCTTGTACGCACCGATCACCTGCTGGGTGGCGCCCCCCAGGCGCGGCCCGAGCCGCTTCGGGTGCACGGTGAGCTCACGCCGGCCGTATTGCTCGACGTCGTCGGTGAGGACGATCTCTTTGACGTTGAGCTCGTCGCGGAGCACGTCGAGATGAGGGCGGAGCAGCTCGGCCTCCGGACCCGCCACCACGGCCCTGGCCAACGGCAGCCGAACCCGGAGCCCCTCGGCCTTGCGCAGCGACAGCAAGGTGGAGCACACCTCACGAACGCCGGCCATGCTGGACGTGAGACCGATGTCGGTCGGGAACACCTCGGCGTCGGGCCAGTCCTGCAGGTGCACGCTGGGACCGTTCGTGAGACCGGAGAACACGTGCTCGGAGAGCAACGGCAGGACCGGCGCGGCCACCGTGCAGAGCGTCACGAGCGCGGTGTGGAGGGTGTCGATGGCATCCTGGTCGCCGTCCCAGAACCGGTCACGGCTGCGACGGATGTACCAGTTGGTGAGCGTCTCGACGAACGAGGTCACGCGGGCGCAGGCCCCGTACAGGTCGTAGGCCTCGTAGGCATCGCCGCACGAGCGCACGAGCTCGTGGAGTTCGCCCATCAGGTACCGGTCGAGCACCTCGGTCTGATCGGTGCGGAACGTGCCCGATGTGCCGGCCGCGTTGGCGTACAGCGTGAGGAAGTACCAGGCGTTCCAGATCGGCAGGATCGTGTGCCGCACGGTGTCACGGAGCCCGCTCTCGCTGACGGCGAAGTCACCGCCCCGCAGCAGCGGCGACGAGAGCAGGTACCAGCGCATCGCGTCCGAGCCGTAGCGGTCGAACACCTCCATCGGATCGGGGTAGTTCCGTCGCGACTTCGACATCTTCGCCCCGTCGTCGCCGAGGACGATGCCGTGGCTGACACAGGTGGAGAACGCCGGGCGGTCGAACAGCGCCGTCGCCAGCACGTGGAGGGTGTAGAACCAACCGCGGGTCTGGCCGATGTACTCGACGATGAAGTCGCCGGGATAGTGGTGCTCGAACCAGTCGGCGTTCTCGAACGGGTAGTGCACCTGGGCGAACGGCATCGATCCCGATTCGAACCAGCAGTCGAGCACCTCGGGGACGCGACGCATCGTCGCATTGCCCGTGGGGTCGTCGGGGTTCGGGCGGGTCAGCTCGTCGACCGCCGGGCGGTGCAGATCGGTCACGGCCACACCGAAGTCGGCCTCGAGCTCGGCCAGCGACCCGTACACGTCCACTCTCGGGAACTCAGGTGTGTCACTCACCCAGACCGGGATCGGCGACCCCCAGAACCGGTTGCGGCTGATCGACCAGTCGCGCGCGTTCGCGATCCACTTACCGAAGCTGCCGTCGCGGAGGTGCTCGGGCACCCAGGTGATGTCCTGGTTGAGCTCGACCATCCGGTCGCGGATCTTGGTGACCTCGACGAACCACGACGAGATCGCCCGGTACACGAGCGGCTGGGCACACCGCCAGCAGTGGGGGTACGTGTGGTCGTAGGTGTCGTGGCGCACCACCTTGCCGAGGTCCTTCAGATGCCTGATGACCAGTGGGTTGGCGTCGAACACGTGGACGCCAACCCAGTCGGAGATCTCGGCCGTGTACTGACCGTGCTCGTCCATCGGGCAGATGGTGGGGATTCCGGCCGCGTTGCAGGCGATCTGGTCGTCCTCGCCGAAGCCGGGAGCCAGGTGGACGATGCCGGTGCCGTCGTCGGTGGTGACGAAATCGGCACCGAGCACCTGGAACGCGTTCGACGTGTCCGACCCGTCGTGATCCGACAGATACGGCAGCAGCGGGGCGTACCGGCGGCCGACCAGCTCCGAGCCCGTGAGCGTGCCGACCCGGGTGGCGGCGACCAGCTCACCGGCGTAGGCGTCGAGACGGGCCTCGGCCAGCACGTAGCGCTGGGTCGATCCGTCGTCGGCACGCTCCTCCATCACGGCGTAGTCGATCTCGGGTCCGACGGCCAATGCGAGATTCGACGGGAGCGTCCACGGCGTGGTGGTCCACGCCAGCATCCGCTCACCCGTCTCGAGTTCGAACCACACCGTGAGCGCCGGGTCCTGGCGGTCACGGTAGACATCGTCCATGCGGGTCTCGGTGTTGCTGAGCGGCGTCTCACACCGCCAGCAGTACGCGAGCACACGGAAGCCCTCGTAGACGAGGCCCTTGTCCCACAGCGTCTTGAAGGCCCACATGACGCTCTCCATGTAGTCGAGGTCGAGCGTCTTGTAGTCGTGGTCGAAATCGACCCAGCGGGCCTGACGGGTGACGTACCGCTGCCAGTCGCCGGTGTAGCGCAGCACGCTCGTGCGACACGCCTCGTTGAACTTCTCGATCCCGAACTCGTTGATCTCGGGATGGCCGGAGATCCCGAGTTCCTTCTCGGCCTCGACCTCGGCGGGCAATCCGTGGCAGTCCCAGCCGAACCGGCGCTCGACCCGCTGACCGCGCATGGTTCGGTACCGCGGGATGGCGTCCTTCACGAACCCCGTCAGCAGGTGTCCGTAGTGCGGGAGTCCGTTCGCGAACGGTGGACCGTCATAGAAGACGAATTCGTTGGCTCCCTGTTCGCCAGCGTCACGAGCCTCGACGCTCTGCTCGAACGTGCCCTCGGCCGCCCAGCGGGCGAGCACCTCGGTCTCGAGCGCGGGGAGATCTGGCTGGGGGTCGACCTGCGGGTACATGCAGGACCGAAGTTATCGGCCCGGACGGCGACCAAGGTCTGGCCGTTCGTCGCCACCCGGGGCGAAACGGAGCTGGCTCGACTGCGGCGTGGGATCGTCGTTCGCCACCGGATCGTGATCGTCGGAGACGATGATGGTCGGGAGCGCCTCGGCGGCGTCCCCGCCATCGTGCTCGTGGCCCGTGTCCTGGCCCGTGTCCTGGCCGGAGCTGGCGTCGTGGTCGCGGTCGTCGTCGGCCGGATCGGAGTCTCCGGCATGGTTCACGACCGAGGCGGAGTCGGAGTCGGAGTCTGAGTCGGAGTCGGAGTCGAACGCGGCCTCGTCGAGCACGAGACGCTCGGACAGCGGGTCGGTCTCGGCGTGGTCGTCGCTGGCGGACAGCAGTGGCGGACGAACGTAGCCGAGCCCACCCGGTACCTTCTCGGCCACGTCGATCAACGATGACGCTGCACTGCGGAGACGCTCGCGCTGATCGAGCAGGAAGTTCTCGAGCTGCTCGACATCGGAGGTGAGGAACTCACGGCGGGCCACGAGCGCGTCGACCTCGCCGCGCATCTGATCACGCTCGACCGCTTCCACCGTGCGGGCTTCCTCACGCGCCTGCTCGAGCAGCTGGGCGGCTTCGGCTCGCGCCTCGGCGATCGCCTCGTCGGCGGCACGCTGCGCCAACAGGAGCGCGCGGCTGATCGACTCGATCTCGGCCTGTTCGTTCGCCCGGGGATCAGGCTCCGGTGCCGGCCTGTTCGACTCGTTGGAGCTGAGCTCCTGGAGCTTGGCCACTGCGGCCCTCGCCCGCGCCTCCATGGCCGTGGCGTGGTTCTGCGCCGCCTCGAGGGCTTCGGCGGTCCGGTCGAGGAACGTCGCCACCTCAGTGGGGTCGAACCCCTTTCGGGCCGACGCGAACGTGGCCGTGCGGACCTGGTTGGGGCTCATCTCCATCGCAGGGACGATAGCCGTCGACCCGGTGGGTGGTGGCCCACGGGCGAGGGATCGGCTGCGATCGCCCCCGTGGGCACGCTCAGTCGTCGTAATCGTCGAACCGGGCGATGCGGACGGCCGGCGGCTTGAGGAGGTACACGCCGGTGGCGACCTTCTCCATCGAGCCGTCGAGGCCGTAGCAGATACCGCTGGCGAAGTCGATGAGTCGCCGGGAGACCTCGCGGTCGGCGGCTTCGAGGTTCATGATGACCGGCTGGCCCTCCTTGAACTTGTCGGCCACCTCCTGGGCCTGGTCGAACCGGCGGGGCCGCACGGTGTGCGGTTCACCGCTCGGTGACGAGGGTGCCACCGATCGCAGGTTCACGCCGCCGTTGGAACCACCACCACCACCACCACCACCGCGGCTCGGACGCGGCTGCACTCCCGAGTCGTCGGCCATCGCATTGCGCCGCGCCTGTGAGGCGTCGAAGTCGCGAGAGGGGAACGTGGGCCGGGCCGGTGTGGTGCGCACGACACCCTCGCTCTCTGGTTCAGCGGTGTGACCGCGCCCGCTGCGCTGCTCCGCATCCGGGGGCGCGCGTCGCGGACGTGGTGCGGGCTCGGGCTCGTCGTAGTCGTCGTACTCGTCGTACGCGTCGTCGGGACCCAGACCGAGATAGTCCATGGTGCGCTTCCACAGTGACATGCAGTTCCTCCTGGTCGCGCAGGCTATCTCACCGTCACCAGTGCCGATGGTCTCAGCGACGCGGTGGTCGAGCACCGAACAGGGCGGTGCCGAGACGGATCTCGGTGGAGCCCTCCGCCACCGCCACCTCCAGATCGGCCGACATGCCCATGGAGCAGACCTCGAGACCGAGTCGGTCGACCAGGGCCCGCACCTGCCGGAAGCCGGGCCGGGCCGCCTCGGGGCCGCCCTCGGTGGGGCCGACCGTCATCAGACCCTCGACCACGAGCCCGGCGGCCGCGGCGTGCTCGACCAAGGACGGCACCTCGTCGGGCGGGCAGCCGCCCTTACCGCTGGCCTCCGCGGTCCCGACCTGCACCAGCACGTGCGAACCGGGTGCCCGCCGGGCGATCTCGTCGATCAGCGACGTCCGGTCGGTCGACTCGAACCGGTGCACCAGTCCGACCAGCTGCCGGACCTTGTTGGACTGGAGCTGTCCGATGAAGTGCACCCGAACGCGATCACCCAACGCGTCGAGCACGTCGCGCTTCGACAGCAACTCCTGGGCGTAGTTCTCGCCGATGTCGGGGCAACCGGCCGCCACCGCGGCGCGGATCGCCTCGGGACCGAACCCCTTCGTGACGGCCAGCACCGTGACATCGGTGCCGCCGGCCGAGCGGATCCGCTCGCGGACGTCGTCGAGCCGTTCGGCCACGTCGTCGATCATGGGTCCTGCTTCCATGCGACCATCACGTGGCGCTCGGGATCGACCCGCACCCGGTGGGAGAAGTGCCGACCGCCACACCCGGTGCACCCACCGGCGCGATCGACGCCGATGCCGCGACGTGCCAGCACCAGCTGTACGACCGTCGGCACGTCGAGTGCCGTCGTGCCCCACGACGTCGTGCCGGTGATCGCGGCGAGCGGCAGTCCGAGTGTCGTCGCGACGGCACCGAGGTCGTCGTCACCGAACTCGTAGCAGCACTGGTCGATGCACGGCCCGAGGTACGCGGTCAGATCGGCCGAGCCGTCTGCACCCACGGCGTCGCACGCCACCTCGAGCACACCCGCGGTCAGACCCCTCCAACCGGCGTGCACCATCGCGAACCGGCCGTGTTCACCGACGATCGCCACCGGGGCGCAGTCTCCCACCCAGACGCCGAGCGCCGCGCCCGCCAGATCGGTCACGAGCACGTCGCCGACCGCCCCATCACCAGCCCCGGGGGTGTCGACCACCACCGCGTGGCTGCCGTGGACCTCGTCGAGCATCGTCCACGGCAGGTCGACCAGCTGCCGCCGCCGCTGTTCGAGCTCGTGGGCGGACACGCGGTCGGGGTTGAAGTCGCCGTGATCGCGGGTGGACGAGCGGACGTGGACGGTTCCCGACCGCGTCACTCGCGCCCAGGCGCTACTTGAGGAACGACGGGACGTCGAAGTCGTCATCGTCGTCGGCGCCCAGGGGATCTTCCTCGGGCTCGGCGAACAGCTCGGTGATGCGGGTGGGGCTGGTTGCGGTGGGCTCGGGTGGGGCGCCATCGAGCCGGTCGAACCCGGCAGCGATCACGGTCACCCTCACCTCGTCACCCATCTCGTCGTCGATCACGGTGCCGAAGATGATGTTGGCATCCTGGTGTGCCACGCCGTGGATGATCTCGGCCGCAGCGTTCATCTCGAACAGGCCCATGCTCGACGGACCGGTGATGTTGAGCAGGATGCCGCGCGCACCGTCGATGGCCGACTCGAGCAGCGGGCTCGAGATCGCGGCCTTCGCCGCCGACACCGAACGATCGTCGCCACTCGCCTGGCCGATACCCATGAGTGCCGAGCCGGCGTTCGAGAGCACCATCTTCACGTCGGCGAAGTCGGTGTTGATCAGGCCAGGAGTCGTGATCAACGACGTGATGCCGGAGACACCCTGGAGCAGCACCTCGTCGGCCATCTTGAACGCGTTGAGCACGCTGGTCTTGTCGTTGGCGACGGTGAGGAGTCGATCGTTGGGGATGACGATCAGCGTGTCGACCTTCTCCTTGAGCTTCTGTACGCCGTTGTCGGCCTGCACCGACCGGCGGCGACCCTCGAACGAGAACGGACGGGTGACCACACCGATCGCGAGGGCCCCGGCGGTACGGGCGATCTCGGCGATCACGGGTGCGGCCCCGGTGCCGGTGCCACCACCCTCGCCGGCGGTGATGAACACCATGTCCGCGCCTCGCACCATCTCGTCGATCTCGTCGTGATGCGACTCTGCGGCCGAACGGCCCACTTCCGGGTCGCTCCCGGCACCCAGCCCGCGAGTGAGGTCGCGTCCGATGTCGAGCTTGACGTCGGCATCGCTCATGAGCAGCGCCTGGGCGTCGGTGTTCACGGCGATGAACTCGACACCTTTGAGTCCGGCGTCGATCATGCGGTTGACCGCGTTGACGCCGCCGCCGCCGACGCCGATCACCTTGATCACGGCGAGATAGTTCTGGGGTGCGCCGGACATCAGCGAGTCCTCCCTGGAAGAACGTGAAGAACGTGTGGATGGATCGAGTTCAGCATGGTCATGTCAGTTCTGTCGTCGAGCAGCTGACCCGTCGGAACGATCCGCATCGGGACCATCCTCGCACGTCAGAGCGGTCGGACCGGGTGATGGTAGCGGTACGGGTCACCGCAGCGTGACCTCCGCGGTGGAGACATCGATCAGCCGGGCTCCCTCCTCATCGGCGATGGGCAGCACGTTCTCGAGACGAACGAGCTTCACGAGCAGCTCGCTGGCCGATCCGAAACGAACCTCGATGCCGTCGTCGAGGAAGAGCCGGAGCACGGTCGCGTCGGCGGTCACGTCCACTGACGTCACCCGGCCGCGCACCGAACCGGTGAGCGCCTGCACGAGCTCGGCCGACGCCGCGTACCCGGGCGGAGCGAACGAACCGGCGGCCACGTCGACCGGATCGGGCCCGGTGATGAGCATGTACGCGATCGGCTGGCCGTCGATCACATCGAGGACGCGACCGTCGCGGTCGATCACCCTGAACCTGCCATCGGGCCCCTGGAAGGTGGCGAGCGGGGCGCGCTCGCGGACCTCGATGCTGGCACTCCGCGGGAACGTGGTGCGTACTCGAGCCGTGTCGACCCACGGGATCTGCTCGAGTTCGAGCTCGGCGGCACGGGTGTCGGCGATCAGCACCGGGGTTCCGACCAGATCGTCGATCACGGCGTCGAGTCGCTCACGATCGGTGTAGACCACGCCCGTCACGTCGACCCGGTCCTGGTCGACGGAGAACAGCGGTGAGCCGAGCACGGCCAGCGTGGCCACGAGCAGGATCACGACCACGCCGACGGCAGCGGCCCAACGGACGCGTTTGCGACCGGCCGCGCGACGAACGGCATCTCGCCGATCGCGCATGCGGGGCTCCATGCCTCCGGAGCCCGATGCCGCCGCATCGAGGGTGAGGGCGTCGCCGGTGTCGTCGTCCTCGATGAACACGACGCCCTGGCCACCCGACCGCTTGGTGGGACCACCGAGATCACCCTCGACGTAGACCGCGTCGGGCAGGTCGTCGTCCGCGATCGAGATGACCGTGGCGTCGCCCGGTCCGTCGCTGGGGTCGTCGTCGAGGCCGTCGTCGATCGGTCGGTCACCGGTGTCGTGCCCCGTGTCGTGCCCCGTGTCGTGCCCGGTGTCGTGCCCGGTGTCGTGCCCGGTGTCGTGCCCGGTGTC
>REDU01000039.1 GCA_007693335.1 Ilumatobacter sp.
GTCGACGAGGATCCGGTCGACGAGGATCCGGTCGACGAGGATCCGGTCGACGAGGCGGAGGTCGCGCCCGTGGTCGAACCCGTGGCGGAGACCGCCGCGACGCCGCTGACGGGTCCCGGGGGCACGGAACGGCTCGACCTGGTGGTGCTCGACGTCGAGGCCACACCCCCACCGGCGATGGCCGCACCGACCCACGCCGAGTCGCTCGACACGGATCGGCCACCGCGACGGCGTGGACGGGTGGCCTGGGTCGTGATCGTGCCGCTGTTGGTGCTGGCCGCGTTGTTCGCGATGGTGTTCGGTGCGATCCGGCTGTTCTCGACCCCCTCGTACGACGTGCCCGACCTCGCCGGACTCGAGCAATCGGCCGCGCTGGCCGAGATCGCCGGCTTCGAGTGGGACATCCAGATCGATCTCGAGCGGAGCGACGACGAGCCGCGCGCCGACCACGTCGTCCGCACGGTGCCGGTCGCCGGTGAACGGCTGGCGCGGGGTGAACCCTTCCTGATGGTGGTGAGCGAGGGACCGGTCCTGCGTGAGCTGCCCGAGATCGTCGGACTCAGCCGGGTGGAGGCGGCCGCCACCCTCGAGGCGCTCTCGCTCGTGGCCGTGGTCGACGAGGACTTCGACGAGGTCGTGCCGGTCGACCGTGTGATCTCGTGGGCGGTCACCGATGCGCCCGAACTGGTGGCCGGCGACGAGGTCGAGCCCGGCACCGAGGTGGTCCTGATCGCCTCGCTCGGCCCCGAGCCCCGCACCGTTCCCGATCTCACCGGGGCCGATCAGGCCACGGTGGTCACGACCCTCGCCGAACTCGGGCTCGTGTTGTCGGTCGAGGAGGACTTCGACGACGAGGTGCCCGAGGGCGGTGTGATCTCCCAGGACCCGGCTGCGGGCGAGGAGGTCGCCCGTGACACGACGGTCACCGTGACGTTCTCGCTCGGTCCCGACCTGGTGCCGTTCCCCGATCTCGAGGGTCTCACGTTCCCGGAGGCCCAGGAGGAAGCGGCCGATGCCGGAGTCGAGCTGGTGCTGGTCTTCGGCGCGAGCGACGGCGAATTCGTCTCGGCCACCATCGACGGCGAGTCGGTGTCGCCCGGAGATCTCCTGCGTCGTGACACGCAGGTCGACGTGACCTTCCTCTGATCACTACGGTGCAGCCGCACGTGTCTGCAGTGAGGCCGGTACGTGGAGGAAAGGACTTCGACATGGCAGCTCTCGACGGTCGCGTCGCCATCATCACCGGCGCCGGCCGGGGTATCGGGCGTGAGCACGCCCTGTACTTCGCCGGAGAGGGGGCCAAGGTGGTCGTGAACGACCTCGGCGCGGCGAACGACGGGGAGGGCAGCGATGTCACGCCGGCCGAGGAGGTGGCCGCAGAGATCAGATCGGCGGGCGGGGAGGCCGTCGGCAACGGCGACAACGTGGCTGACTGGGAGGGGGCGCAGCGCCTGGTGAACGTCGCCATCGAGACCTTCGGTGATCTCGACATCCTCGTGAACAACGCCGGGATCCTGCGTGACCGCGTGCTCGTGAACATGACCGAGCAGGAGTGGGACGACGTGATCGCCGTCCACCTCAAGGGTCACTTCGCTCCGACACGCTGGGCGGCGGCGTACTGGCGCGAGGAGTTCAAGGCGGGCCGTGAGAAGCGGCGGAACATCGTGAACACCTCGTCCACGTCGGGGCTGTTCTCGAATCCCGGACAGAGCAACTACGGAGCCGCCAAGTCGGGCATCGCGACGTTCAGCCAGATCATCGCCAAGGAGCTGTCGAGGTACTCGGTGGTGTCGAACTGCATCGCGCCGGGCGCCCGCACCCGGCTCACGCTGGCCACCCCCGGCCTCGACCAGATCATGGCCCCGAAGGACGAGGGGTTCGACGAGTGGGACCCTGCGAACATCGCGCCGCTCGTGGCCTACCTGAGCTCGACCGACTGCCCGTTCACGGGCGAGACGTTCTTCGTCCAGGGTGGCGTGGTCAAGCGGGTCGCCTCGTGGGCGATGGCCGAGACCGTCGAACGCAACGAGCCCTGGACGGTCGAAGCGCTCTCGGAGGCGTTGGCAGCGTTCGCTCCCGTCCCGGAGTGAGATCAGCCGGAGGTGATCGCCTTGATCTCGTCGGCCACCTGCTGGGCGGTGTCGTCGTTCGGTAGGGCCGTCTGCATCGCCATGAGCTTCATCATGTCGCCCTGCACCTTCACCTTGCCGGCCATGAACGCCTGCATGCCCGCCGCCGGGTCCTGGTCGACGAAGAGCGCCTTGGCCGTGGCGTAGTCGGTCGTGATGGTGGCGTCGGCGTCGTCGAGCTCGCCGAGCTCCATCTCGACCCTCCCCGACGAGGTGTCGAGGTAACTGTGCACGGTGCCCTCACCGAACGGGACGTCGGTGATCACCTGGTTGATGCGGATGACCTGGGTGACCTCGGTGGCGCGGTCTTCGTACTTGGCCCGGATGTCGCGTGCCGCGGCCATCCACTCGTCTGACAGGAACGGATGAGACATGGCCGCGGACTGTAGTCCGAACGGGCTCAGGGGTTCAGCCGGGCCGCCCCATCAGCTGGAGAGCTCGATGAGGGTGCTGGACCGGGTCACGGTGTCGAGATGGGGGAGGTCGAGCTCGAAGCCGAGGCCGGGTGTGGTGGGCACGGCCACATGACCGTCGACCACCACGATCGGGTCGGTCACGATGTCGCGGGCGTAGAAGCGGGTGGAGGCGCTGATGTCGCCCGGCAGGGTGAACCCGGGCAACGAGGCCAACGCGGCGTTCGCGGCCCGACCGATGCCCGTCTCGAGCATCCCCCCGCACCAGACCGGCACGCCGCGATCCACACAGAGGTCGTGGATCCGGCGGGCCTCGAGGTACCCGCCCACCCGTCCGGGCTTGATGTTGATGATCTGTGTGGCGCCGAGCTCGATGGCATCGGCCGCGGTGGCGAGTGACACGAT
Organism: Ilumatobacter sp.; assembly: GCA_007693335.1. Classification (GTDB taxonomy): domain Bacteria; phylum Actinomycetota; class Acidimicrobiia; order Acidimicrobiales; family Ilumatobacteraceae; genus SKSP01. Next base: position 2,948 of record REDU01000039.1, read on the forward strand.
CGACTCGTCGAGGCAGACGGGTGTGGCCGACGCCCTGGCGAGCTGCGCGTGCCCGACGATGTCCTCCTCGGCCAGCGGCTGCTCGATCAGCAACAGGTCGAACTCGTCGAGTCGGCACAGGTGCTCGATGTCGGATCTGCCGTAGGCCGTGTTCGCATCGACCTGCAGACCCATCTCGGGACCGATCAGCTCGCGGACCCGACGGACCGGCTCGATGTCCCAGCCCGGCTCGATCTTGAGCTTGATGCGGAGGTAGCCCTCGTCGAGATAGCCCTGCACCGCCGACAACAGCTCATCGATCGAGTCGAAGATGCCGACGCTCACCCCGCTCGGTACCCGGTCGACCGTGCCGCCCAGGTGGCGGGCGAGGCACTCGCCGCGATGGCGCAGCTCGGCATCGAGGACGGCCATCTCGACCGCCGCCTTCGCCATCGGGTGTCCCTTGACGGCGGCCAACCGACCGGCGACCGACGCGGCCGACACGGGCGGGCCGTCGACCAGCCGGGGCACCAGGTGCTCGTCGATCACGAGCTCGGCGGCGTCGACGAACTCGGCGGAGTAGACCGGCTCCCGGAGGGCCACGCACTCGCCCCATCCATCGATCCGTTCGCCGTCGACCTCGAGCGCCACCCGCACCAGCAGCACGTCACGGTCGGTCTCGGCACCGAAGCTCGTGCGGAACGGCGAGACCAGCGCGAGCTGGACCCGCCTCAGCTCGACCTCGGCGAGTCGGGCGCTCACGAGCCGGTCCCGGCCACCTGGTAGGCGCCCTCGCGAGTGAAGCCCACCACCGTGGCGCCGGCGTCGAGACGGCCGCCCAACTCGGCGCGTACCCGCATCCGCCATTCGGCCGCCAGGGTGGGGTCGGTGCGGCGCAGCTTCACGATGTCGTCGGGCGTCGGGACCTCGATGATCTCGGCATCGGCGTCGGCGGCCGGCAGTGCCCGACCGTCGGTGGGCCAGGCCACGAGCAGGCGATCCGTCTCGTCCTGACGGTTCACCGCATCGGTCATCGGACCGTAGAAATCGACCAGGTACTCGGCCACACCGGCGTGCAGGACCTCGATGTTGAACCAGGCGTTCCGGCGCACGAGCGGATCGAAGGTCCAGGTCACCCATTCGAGGTCGTGGTCGGCGGCCCAGCTGCGCTGATGGTTCTTCATCGCCCGACCCACGCCGCTGTGCTGCACCCCCGGCAGGATCCCGGTCACGTGGCTGTGCAGTGCGTGGCACCCGTCGTGGCGGGCGAGGAAGCCGAACGAGGCCCCGACGATGTTGCCGGAGTCGAACGCCCCGGCCACGTACCCGCCCGAGTGGGCGATACCCCGCAGCACCTCCACACCCACCAACGGCGTGACCGATCCCCACACCTGTTGGAAGACGGTCACGACGGCCGACATCTCGGCCGCTGAGTCCAGCGTGCGGATCTCCAGGCCGGTCTCGTCCATGGCCCGCACGGTAGTCGTTGACGTTGGTGCCGGCCCCCTGCACCGGTAAGCATGTCCGAATGGCTCGCATCCTGGTCACCGAAGAGATCGCCGACGGGGGCCTCGACCGCCTCCGCGCCGCCGGACACACGGTCGACGTGGCGATCGGGCTCGAGTCATCCCAGCTGCTCGACCGGGTGGCCGGTGCCCACGCGCTGATCATCCGCTCGGCCACGCAGGTGACCGACGAGGTGCTCGCCGCTGCCACCGAGATGATGGTGGTCGGGCGGGCCGGGATCGGCCTCGACAACGTCGACGTCGAGGCGGCCACCCGACGGGGTGTGATGGTCGTGAACGCGCCCCAGAGCAACGTGGTGTCGGCGGCCGAGCACACGATGGCCCTGCTGCTCGCCCAGGCCCGCAACGTGCCGCAGGCCCACGCCGCGCTCGTGGCCGGTCGTTGGGAGCGGAGCCGGTGGGAGGGCGTCGAGCTGTCCGACAAGACCCTCGGCATCGTCGGCCTGGGTCGCATCGGCAAGCTCGTGGCCGAGCGGGCCAAGGCGTTCCAGATGCGACTGGTGGCGTACGACCCGTTCGTGTCGGACGACCGGGCCCGGCAGATGGGGGTGGAGCTGATGGCCCTCGATCAGCTCGTGGCCGAGTGTGACTTCATGACGATCCACCTCCCACGCAACGCCGAGACCACCGGGTTGATCTGTCGTGATCTCCTGGTCAAGGCCAAGCCGTCGTTGCGGGTGATCAACGTGGCGCGAGGCGGCATCGTGGTCGAGTCCGAGCTGGCCGAGTGCATCCGCGACGGCGTGATCGCCGGCGCCGCGCTCGACGTGTTCGACACCGAGCCCACCACCACCTCACCGGTGTTCGGCCTCGACGAGGTGGTCGTCACCCCGCACCTCGGCGCCAGCACCCGTGAGGCCCAGGACAAGGCCGGCGACACCATCGCCGACATGGTGCAGCTGGCGCTGGCCGGCGATTTCGTGCCGTTCGCGGTCAACGTGAGCGCGGCCGAGGCCAACGAGACGCTCCGTCCGTTCCTGCCCCTGGCCGAGCGTCTCGGTCGGCTGTTCGCGTCGTTGGCGGGGTCGCTGCCCGACTCGCTCGAGCTCTCCTTCGAGGGCGACATCGGCGGCTACGACACCCGCATCCTCGGCCTCGCCGCGCTCAAGGGTTTCTTCAGCGACATCAGCGATCAGCAGGTCACCTACGTGAACGGCCCGCAGCTCGCCAAGGATCACGGCGTCGACATCCGCGAGGTCAACTCCACCACCTCCGACGACTACGTCAACCTCGTCACGGTGTCGGGGGGCGGGCACTCGATCAGCGGCACGCTCTCGGGGCGCCGCAGCGAGCAGCGCATCGTGCGCATCGACGGTCACCCGTTCGACGTGCCGCCGGCGTCACACATGCTGATGGTCGGCAACGACGACCGGCCCGGTGTGATCGGCACCGTCGGGACCCTCCTGGGCGATGCCGGTGTGAACATCGCCGACATGGACGTGGGTCGGGCCGAGACGGCCGGCACGGCCGTGATGCTGATCGCGCCCACCGCCGAGGTGGAGACCCCGGTGCTCGAAGCGCTCCGAGCGGCCCCCGGCATCTTCAGTGTGACCGCGCTGAAGGGCTGACGGCCGCGATGGCGTCACGCGTTCGCTGGGCCGCGGCGCGCGCCGCGGCCACGAAATCGTCCCCGGCCGACGCGTAGAGGATCTCGCGAGAGCTCGAGACCAGCAGACCGCGCCCGGGTGCCGTGGCGCCCGCGGTGACCGATGCGTCGAGATCGCCGCCCTGCGCGCCGATGCCCGGCAGCAGGATCGGGAGCGTCGGGGCCACGGCGCGGACCTGGGTGAGCTGCGCCGGATAGGTGGCGCCCACCACGAGCCCGCAGTCGCCGTACTGCGACCACTGCTCGGCCACCATCGTGGCGACCCGGACGAACAGCGGCTCGCCGCCCACGTCGAGGTCCTGCAGCTCACCCGAGCCGGGGTTGCTGGTGCGACACAGGGCGATCACGCCACCGTGCTCGAGGAACGGCACGACCGAGTCGGTGCCGAGGTACGGGTTGACGGTCACGGCGTCGGCGCCGTAGCGACCGAACGCCTCGCGGGCGTACTGGCTGGCGGTGGAACCGATGTCACCGCGTTTCGCGTCGAGCACCAGCACCACGTCGGGGTGATGTTCGCGGATGTGCGCACACACCCGTTCGAGCTCAGTTTCGGCCCGGTGGGCGGCGAAGTGGGCGATCTGCGGTTTGAACGCGCACACCAGGTCGGCGGTGGCGTCGACGATCGCGATGCAGAACCGCTCGATGGCATCGGGAGCGCCGTCGAGCGCGGCGGGGAAGCGGGTGGGGTCGGGATCGAGGCCGACACACAACATCGAACCCGACGCCGACCAGGCGTCCTCCAGCCGGGCGTGGAAGCCCACGGGGGCCGGCCGGGTCAGTCCTCGACGGTGATCGCCGCCGTGGGACACATCTCGGCGGCCTCACGCACGCGGTCGTGGAGTTCGGCGCCGGGTTCCTCCTGGAGGATGTAGAGGTACCCGTCGCTGCGCACCTCGAACACCTCGGGGCACACCTGCATGCAGGCGCCGGTTGATGCGCAGACGTCGAAATCGACACTCACCTTCATCGGATGATCTCCTCGTACTCGATTAGGTCTTGGCCTGACGGTAGCCGTCGGCCTCGGCGGCCTCGGCACTCGCATAGCACCGGTCGGCACGGGTGCGCTCGTAGAACCGGCCACCGGGTACGTGGAAGATGCCCGAGTTCTCGTTGAGCTTGACCGGATGATCGATCGGACAGGTGCCGTCGACGGGTTCGATCCAGGTGCGGCCGGTGTCGGCCACGATGTTGGGCACCGCAGCGGGAGCCGGGAACGGGGGCCACTCGGGTGGTGCGACGGCACCGTCACCGACTCGATCACGTCGCCACAGGACGTAGCCGGCGTACACGGCGCCACTCATCAGTGCGAGCAGGAGGAGTCGGCGCAGGGACACCATGTGCACCGACTCTACGCGACCGGTGTTCACCAACCCGCCACCTCGTCACCCTCGAACTCCCGCAGTCTCCGGAACCCGTCGTGCATCCGCAACCACTCCCGCTCCTGATCGCCGGCACCGTCACCGATGCTGTTCGGGGTGGTCGGCACCAGACCGCGGTAGCGCTCCCGCACCGACTGCCGTCGTCGGCCCAGCAGTCGTCCGATCTGTGCCCAGTTCCAGCCGTGCTCGCGAGCCTTCGCGACCGCGCGTGCTTCGAGCCATGGCAGATGTTCGTCGTGCAGGCGCCGCACGGCGATCAACGATCGTCGCGGATCGTCGGCCAGCGTCTCGTCGAGCAGGTGGTGGAGTTCGGTCCGGATCGCCATGGCCACGATCCTGCACGAGGGGTGTCACGGCGTGTCGCCGAACCCGACCCGACCCGACCCGACACGCGACGGGTCTCTTCCTGGAGAGATGACAGGCTGGCCTGTCGCCGAGACAGGCCAGCCTGCCGCCTTCCAGGAGAGAAGTCGACCGGGCTCAGCGGTCGCGTTGGCGCTCGACGGCGGAGAGCACGGCACGCAGGCTGGCGGTGGTGATGTTGGGATCCGAGCCGATGCCCCAGCGGACCTCGCCGTCGTCGCTCACGCTCTCGACGTAGGCCACGGCGGTGGCGTCGGCGCCGCGACCCATCGCGTGCTCGGCGTAGTCGACCACGTCGAAGGTCACGTCCAGGGCCGAGCGGATGCCGGCCACGAACGCCTCCACCGGGCCGTCGCCGCTGCCCTGGATCGTGACCGGATCGCCGTCCACCTCCAGCTGCGCGCTGATCGTGGTGCGGCCGACCCCGTTCTCGCTGGTGGTGTGGAGCTCGTGGCTGCGAAGCCGCATCGCCGGCTCGTCGGGCAGGTACTCGTTGCGGAAGGCGTCCCACATGACGCCAGGGCTGATCTCGGTGCCGGTGTCCTCGGTGATGTGCTGGATCGTCTTGGAGAACTCGATCTGCATGCGCCGGGGCATGTCGAAGCCGTGCTCGGTCTTCATCACGTAGGCCACGCCGCCCTTGCCCGACTGCGAATTGACGCGGATGACGGCCTCGTAGGTGCGACCGACGTGCTTCGGGTCGATCGGCAGGTACGGCACCCCCCACTGGTCGTACTCGCCGTCCACACTGCGAGCGTCGAGCGCGTCGAGCCCCTTCTTGATCGCGTCCTGGTGTGAACCCGAGAACGCGGTGTAGACCAGATCGCCCACGTAGGGGTGACGGGGATGCACGGGCAGGCGGTTGCAGTACTCGGCGGTACGACGGAGGGCGTCGATGTCGGAGATGTCGAGCTCGGGATCGACACCGTTCATGAACAGGTTCATGGCGAGGTTGACGACGTCGACGTTGCCGGTGCGTTCACCGTTGCCGAACAACGTGCCCTCGACCCGGTCGGCGCCCGCCATCACACCGAACTCGGCGGCGGCCACGGCGCAGCCCCGGTCGTTGTGTGGGTGCAGGCTGATGATCACCCGGTCGCGGTGCTTGATGGTGCGGCCGAACCACTCGATCACGTCGCCGTACACGTTGGGGGAGTAGCACTCGACCGTGGCCGGCAGGTTCAGGATGATCTTGCGCTGATCATGCGGTTCGATCACGTCCATCACCGCTTCGCAGATCTCGATCGCGAACTCGGGCTCGGTGAGGGTGAAGCTCTCGGGTGAGTACTCGTACCGGATCTCGGTGTCGCCCATTCCCTCCTCGAGCTTGCGGCACAGCTTGGCGCCGTTGACGGCCACGTCGATGATGCCGGCCTTGTCGAGTCCGAACACGACCTCGCGCTGCAGCGGATTGGTCGAGTTGTAGAAGTGCACGATGGCGCGTGGCGCACCCTCGATCGACTCGTACGTGCGCTCGATCAGTTCCTGCCGGCACTGCGTGAGCACCTGGATCGTGACGTCGTCGGGGATCAGATCGTCGGTGATCAGCTGGCGGACGAAGTCGAAGTCGGGCTGGCTCGCCGCCGGGAAACCCACCTCGATCTCCTTGAACCCCATCGCCACCAGCTCGGTGAACATCTTCAGCTTCCGGGCCGGATCCATCGGGTCGATGAGCGCCTGGTTGCCGTCGCGCAGATCGACCGAGCACCACAGCGGAGCCGACTCGATCACGACGTTGGGCCAGGTGCGGTCGCGGAGCACCACCGGCACGAGCGGTCGGTACTTCTCGAACGGCATCTTGGTGGGGGTCACGGGTTGCGGCGGCATCTCAGGGTCTCCTGGCGTGGACGTTGGTGCGGGGTCTCGAACGGAACTGACCGGAAAAACGAAAGAGCCCCCGGCCGGGGCGGCGGGGGCGGGCGGACGCTGATATGTGCGCGTACGCCCTACCGAAGGAGCAGGAGGGCGTTGCGCAGGTCGATCACGGAGACCACGCTACCGGAGCCGGGCGATCACGACAAGCGTCGACGTCCGGGGCCGACACGGCATCGGTCCAGCATCGGGGGCATCCCGATATCCTGACGGACATCATGACGAGACCCCCCACGCGCCCCAGCGGCGGACGAGGAGCGCCCGGTCGGCGCCGTCCGACGCGAGATCGACAGCGAGACGACCGCCCTTCCTCCCGCCACTCCGACGAGTTCGACAAGAACTCCGGCAATCTCACCGCCGTCAACGCCCTCCCCCCGGTCGAGCCCCCCACGGGCTTCGCCGACCTGGGCGTGCCCGAGCGGATCGACATCGGTCTGGCTGCTGCCGGCTTCGCCCAGCCCTTCGCCATCCAGACCGAGGCCATCCCGGTGGCCATGCAGGGTCGCGATGTGTGTGGCCGCGCCAAGACGGGCTCGGGCAAGACGCTGGCCTTCGGCGTGCCGATGCTGGCCCGCATCACCGATCGTGCCGAGCCGTCCCGTCCGCTCGGCCTCGTGCTCGTACCCACGCGTGAGCTGGCCGTGCAGGTGTCCGAAGTGCTCGAGCCCGTGGCGGCCGCCGCCGGCATGAAGGTGCTCGCGGTCTACGGCGGCGCCAGCCGTCACCACCAGGTCGAAGAGCTCGCCAAGGGTGTCGAACTGGTGGTGGCCACCCCGCTCCGTCTGATCGACCTCCTGAAGTCGAACGAGGTCGACGTGAGCGATGTGCAGGTGATGTGCCTCGACGAAGCCGATCGCATGGCCGACGACGGGTTCACCCCGCAGGTCGAGTGGATCCTGCGTCACTGCACGGGCCGCATCCAGACGATGCTGTTCTCGGCCACCCTCGACGGCGACGTCGGGCACCTGATCCGTCACTATCTGAAGGACCCGATCGAGGTGGCGACCGACTCCGCCACCGACACCGTCGGCACGATGCACCACCTGTTCCTGGCCGTGCACCACATGGACAAGGTGAAAGTGGTCGGTGCCATCGCCCAGGGCATCCCCAAGGTGGTGGTGTTCTGCCAGACCAAGCGCCTCTGCGACAAGGTCGAGAACCAGCTCCACGAGCTCGGCGTGAACGCCGCTGCCATCCACGGCGATCTGCCCCAGGCCGCCCGCGAGCGGGCCATGCGCAAGTTCGCCGAGGGCAAGCTGTCGATCCTGGTGGCCACCGACGTCGCCGCCCGCGGCATCGACATCGACGACATCGGCGCCGTCATCCACTACGACCCGGCCAAGGACGTCAAGGATTACCTGCACCGCTCCGGACGCACGGCGCGTGCCGGCCGCGACGGCTGGGCCGTGACGTTCGTCGAGTACAACCAGCACACCCAGATGCGCATCCTGCAGCGCGGTCTCCGCCTGCCGCTCGATCCGGCCATCGAGGTGTTCAGCAACAACCCGAACCTGCGCGACCTCGCGGCGTTCCAGGCCGATCGGACCACGCCGGTCCCGTGACGCCCCGGCTGCGGCGCAGTCCGGCTGCCCTGTGCGTCCTGACCGCGTCGAGTCTGGTCGTCGCGACTGCGTGTTCGGGCGGCGACGAACGCTCCGACGAGCCGGCGGCGGAACGGTCGACCACCGTCGTGACCGAGGAGTCCACGACCACCGTCGTCGCACCGTCCACCACCACCACGACCACGACCACGACCACGACGTTGCCGGGACCCGCGCTGGCCGAGCGGTTCTCGTCGATCGAGGTCTCGGCCCGCGTGGTGGCGGCCACCGACGATCGTGTCGTGACCATCTCGGTGGACGATGCGTTGGCCGACCTGCCCGACCCGGGCGATCCGGCTGGAGCGACTGCGTGGTGCAGCGGGGTCATCGCACCCCTGAGTGGTCCGTACGTGGTGCGGATCACCGAGCCGGCGGTCGATCGCACCGAGGGTGGTGTCACCGGTTTCGAGCTCGTCGCGCCCGACGCACCGCCCGGTCTCGACGGTGGCATCCCGGTGCCGGCCGAGCTCCGGGTGGTGCTCGCGAGCGGTCCGCTCGTGGCGACCGACGCCACCCTCACCCTCACTGGCGATCCGGCGGCTGGGGCGTTCCGCGGGGTCACCGACGAGGGCACCGTGGTCGAGGGCGCCTTCCGCTGCGACTGATCGATCAGCCGAGCCAGGCGGGTCGGGTGCGTTCGTAGGCGTCGATGTCGTCGGCGTGACCCAGTGTGATGCCGATGTCGTCGAGGCCCTCGAGGAACCGGTGCTGGGTGGGCGGGTCCATCGGGAACGACTCGACCAGGCCGATCGCGGGCACCTCGACCACGAGACGCTCCATGTCGACCACGATCTCGGTGGCCGGATCGGCCTCGATGGCGCTCCAGATCGCCTCGACCGCGGCCTCCGACACCACCACCGGCGGCAGGCCGTTCTTGGTGCAGTTGTTCCGGAAGATGTCGGAGAAGCTGGGTGCGATGACGGCGTCGAATCCGTACTGCTGGATCGCCCACACGGCGTGTTCACGGCTCGAGCCCACCCCGAACGCATGGCCGGCCACCAGGATCGAGGCGCTGGCGTACCGCTCGTCGTTGAGCACGAAGTCGCGGTCGTCACGCCACGTCGAGAACAGACCCTTCTCGAAGCCGGTGCGCTTCACCTGCTTGAGCCATTCGGCGGGGATGATCTGATCGGTGTCGACGTCACTGCGTCGGAGGGGCAGCCCGGTGCCCGAGACGATGCGAACAGCTTTCATGACGTGACCTTCATGTCAGGGCCTCCACGGCTGGCAGATCGTCGGGTGTCGCGAAGGTGCCGGCCACGGCGGTGGCGGCGGCCACCGCGGGTGACACGAGGTGCGTGCGGCCACCTCGCCCCTGGCGGCCCTCGAAGTTCCGGTTGCTCGTGCTGGCGGCCCGTTCACCCGGCGCCAGCTTGTCGGGGTTCATGGCGAGACACATCGAGCAGCCGGGTTCGCGCCAGTCGGCGCCGGCGGCCACGAACACCCGGTCGAGTCCCTCGGCGATCGCCTGCGCCTTCACCGCATGGCTGCCCGGAACCACCATCACCCGTGGCGCCGTGACCGTGCGGCCCTCCATGATCGCCGCGGCGGCCCGGAGATCTTCGATGCGGCTGTTGGTGCACGATCCGATGAACACCGTGTCGACGGCGATGTCACGGATCGGCGTGCCGGCCGTGAGGCCCATGTACTCGAGCGCCCGGGCCACGTTGTTGCGCGTCGTGGGGTCGTCGTAGTCGTCGGGCGAGGGCACGCTGGCGCCGATGGGGGCGACCTGGGCGGGGTTGGTGCCCCAGCTGACGTGTGGCTCGATGGTGGCCGCATCGAGGTGGACCTCGCGATCGAACGTGGCGCCGTCGTCGGTGCGCAGGGTGCGCCAGTCGGCCAGTGCGGCTTCCCACGCCGCTCCCCGGGGGGCGTGCTCGCGGCCCTCCAGGTAGGCGAACGTGGTCTCGTCGGGAGCGATCAGGCCGGCCTTGGCGCCCGCCTCGATCGACATGTTGCACACCGTCATGCGGCCTTCCATCGACAGTGAGCGGATGGCCGAGCCGCGGTACTCGATCACGTGCCCGATGCCGCCGCCGGTGCCGATGTGGCCGATGATGGCGAGGATCACGTCCTTGGCCGTCACGCCGGGCTGGAGCTCGCCCTCGACGTTCACGGCCATCCACTTCGGACGGCTCTGCGGCAGGGTCTGGGTGGCGAGCACGTGCTCGACCTCGCTGGTGCCGATGCCGAACGCCAGTGCACCGAAGGCGCCGTGGGTGGCGGTGTGGCTGTCGCCGCACACGATGGTCGTGCCCGGCAGCGTGCGGCCCTGCTCGGGGCCGATCACGTGCACGATGCCCTGGCCGGGATCGCCCATCGGGAAGTTGACGATGCCGAACTCGGCGGTGTTGGCGCGCAGCGTGTCGACCTGGGTGGCCGAGACCGGATCGGCGATCGGCTGGTCGATGTCGGCGGTGGGCACGTTGTGATCCTCGGTGGCCACGGTGAGGTCGGGTCGGCGGACCGTGCGGCCGGTCAGCCGGAGTCCGTCGAACGCCTGCGGGCTGGTCACCTCGTGCACCAGGTGGAGGTCGATGTAGAGCAGGTCGGTCTCGCCCGCCTCCGACCGCACGAGATGGCGGTCCCAGATCTTCTCGGCGAGCGTGCGTGGTGCCGCGTCGGATGTCGACATGCGTCTGTCGTCTCACTTCCTGGGATAGAGTTCCTATCTGATGAACACTGTAACGGGTGTCGGGGTGCTCGACAAGGCCGCCACGGTGCTGCGGGCCGTGGCCGACGGTCCCGTCGGTCTGGCGGGGCTCCAGGCCGCCACCGGGCTGCCACGAGCCACCGCGCACCGACTCGCCATGGCCCTCGAGGCGCACGGTCTGCTGCGACGCGACGTCCAGGGCCGGTTCGATCTCGGGCACGAGCTCGTGACGCTCGGACGCCTGGCCACCGAGCGCTTCCCCCTGGTCGAGTCGGCGCGGCCCGTACTGGCCGATCTGCGCGACTCGACCGGCGAGAGCGTGCAGCTCTTCGTGCGCGAGGGGTCACATCGTCGGTGCGTCACGTCGTTGCAGTCGCCCCACGCCCTGCGGTGGATCGTGCCCGAGGGCGCGCTCCTCCCGCTCGACGTCGGCTCGGCCGGGCGGGTGCTGTCGGGTGAGCTCGGCCCCGCCGGTTGGGTCGAGAGCGTCGAGGAGCGCGAGCCCGGTGTGGGCTCGGTGAGCGCGCCGGTGGTCGACGGCGTGGGCACCGTGATCGCCGCCGTCAGTCTGAGTGGCCCGCTCGACCGCATCGGTCGTCGGCCCGGCGAGCGCTTCGGCCCCCAGGTCGTCGCCACCGCCACCGCCACCTCCGAACTGTCCGTGTGAACGCCGCAGGTCCACCCGATCCCCACAGACGGAACGGCGTTACGCTTGAGCGCATGGACGATGCCGTCGAGGTGGAGCTGCTGCCGGGCGACTGGGCCGAACAGGTCCGCTCCCTCGCCGCCGAACGCGACGCGGTGATCCTCGCCCACAACTACCAGGTGCCCGAGATCCAGGACATCGCGCACCACACCGGCGACTCGTTGGGGCTCTCGCGCCTCGCCGCCGAGGTCGATGCGTCCACCATCGTGTTCTGCGGCGTGCACTTCATGGCCGAGACCGCCAAGATCCTGTCGTACGACAAGACGGTGCTGATCCCCGACGAGCGTGCCGGGTGCAGCCTGGCCGAGACCATCACCGCCCCACAGTTGCGTGCCTGGAAGGCCGAGCACCCGGGTGCCGTGGTGGTGAGCTACGTCAACACCACTGCTGCGGTGAAGGCCGAGACCGACATCTGCTGCACGTCGTCGAACGCCGTCGAGGTGGTCGAGAGCATCCCCGCCGACACCGACGTGCTGTTCTGTCCCGACCAGTTCCTCGGCGCCCACGTGCAGCGGCTGACCGGCCGCACCAACATGCACATCTGGCTCGGAGAGTGCCACGTGCACGCCGGCATCAACGGCGCCGACCTGAAGGCACAGGTCGAGGCATCACCCGACGCCGAGCTCTTCATCCACCCCGAGTGCGGCTGCGCCACGAGCGCGCTCTACCTCGCCACCACCGGCGTGGTGCCGGCCGAGCGCACCAAGATCCTGTCGACCAGCGGGATGGTCACCGCCGCTCGCGAGACCACGGCGGAGAAGGTGCTCGTGGCCACCGAGACCGGGATGCTGCACCAGCTCCACCAGGTCAACGCGACCACCGACTTCCAGCCGGTCAACCCGGCCGCCGTGTGCAAGTACATGAAGATGATCACCCCGGCCAAGCTGCTCCGGTCGCTGCGCGACGGTACCGACGAGGTGCACGTACCCATCGACGTGGCCGATCGTGCCCGTCGATCGGTCGAGCGCATGATCGCCATCGGCACACCGTCACCCACGGGCGAGTGATCCCGGTGCCAGCGTGCTGCCGCTGAGTCTCTCGGCGCCCGACCCGTCGTGGGAGCGTGACGTCGACGTCGTGGTGCTCGGGTCCGGTGCCGCCGGGCTCTCGGCGGCGCTCGCCGCCCGTCCGGTGCGCTCGGTGCTCGTCATCACCAAGGACGAGTTGGCGGCCGGCAGCACCACCTGGGCCCAGGGCGGGCTGGCCGGTGTGCTGCACCCCGAGGATTCCCTCGAGCACCATGTGAGCGACACCGTGACGGCCGGGGCCGGCCTCTGCGACGAAGCCGTCGTGCGCGAACTCGTGACCGAGGCGCCCAAGTCGATCCGGTACCTGATGCGCCTCGGCGCCGCCTTCGATCCCGACGAGACCGGTGACGAGATCGCCCTCACCCGTGAGGGTGGGCACAGCCACCATCGCATCGTGCACTCGGGCGGCGACCGGAGTGGTCTCGAGGTGCAACGCACGCTCGACCAATCCGCCGTGGCCGCCGGCGTCGAGGTGATGAGCCGGACGTTCGCGCTCGATCTCCTGGTGGGTCGGGCGGCGGACGGCGAACGGCAGGTGGCCGGTGTGCGCGTCGGATCGCTGGACACCCAGGGTCAGGTCGTCTCGGTCGGTCACGTCACGGCGCGCGCGGTGGTGATCGCGTGTGGGGGCTACGGGCAGGTGTTCGCCAGCACGTCGAACCCGCCGGCCGTGACCGGCGACGGCGTGGCGCTCGCGTTGCGGGCCGGCCTCCCGGTGACCGACGTCGAGTTCGTGCAGTTCCACCCCACGGTGATGTGGACCGGTGCCGACGCCCGAGGGCAGCAGGCGCTGGTGAGCGAAGCCGTCCGCGGCGAGGGCGCGATCCTCTACGACGCCGAGGGCGAGCGCGTGATGAAGGGGGTGCACCCGCTCGAAGATCTCGCGCCGCGCGACGTCGTCGCGGCTGCCATCACCCGGCGGATGGCCCGTCTCCGCGAGCAGGGCGCCGAGGTGAGCGATCACGTCTACCTCGACGCCACCCACCTCGGCGATCGGTTCCACGAACGCTTTCCGGGCATCACCGAGGCGTGCCGCGCCATCGGCATCGATCCAGCCGTCGACCGCATCCCCGTCGCGCCGGCTTCCCACTACGCCTGCGGAGGTATCCGTGCCGGCCTCGACGGACGCACGGGTCTCCGGGGTCTGTTCGCCGCCGGCGAGGTGTCGCGCACCGGCGTGCACGGTGCGAACCGGCTGGCCTCGAACAGTCTCACCGAGAGCGTGGTGACGGGGACGCGTCTCGGACGTGATCTGGCGTGGGAGCTCCCCGACCGGGTCGAGCCGATGTTCGACGCGGCGCCGGTCGTGACCGGTCTGCTCGATCCCGCCCGCCTCCCCGAGGTGCGTTCGGCGATGTCGCGTCACGTGGCCGTGCTCCGTGACGCGTCGTCGCTCGCGCTCGCCGGTGACGAGGTGGCCGCCATCGCCCGGTCGCTCGATCGCGGCGTCGACCCGTCGGTGCAGTCATGGGAGAGCACCAACCTGCTCACCGTCGCGACCGCCGTCATCGCCGCGGCATCGGCCCGCACCGAGAGCCGGGGCTGTCACCGACGCACCGACTTCGCCGATCCGCGCGACGTGTGGCGCACGAGCATCGACGTCCGGCTCGACGCGGCGGGTCGGGTGCACCTGTCGGGCGTGCCGCCGGGCGCCTGATCGCCCGGCGCTCGATACTCTCGCCGGCATGTTCGTGCCCCATCCGCTGTCCGAGTCCACCCGCCGCCGGCTGTTGACGGGCGGGGTCGATCCCGACGCGGTGGCCGCCGTGGTCCGCGCTGCGGTGGCCGAAGACCTCATGGGTGGCCGTGACGTGACCTCCGACGCCACGGTTCCCGACGGACAGCTGAGCACCGCCACGTTCGGCGCTCGCGGCGATGGCGTGGTGGCCGGTCTGGCCGTGGCGGCGGCCGTGATCGACACGGTGTGCGGTGCGGAGGCGAGCGACTTCGAGTACCTCGTCTCCGACGGCGATCGAGTCGGGCCCGGCACCGAGGTCGCCAGGGTGACGGCTCCGACCCGAGCGTTGCTCACCGCCGAGCGCACGGCCCTCAACCTCCTGTGCCATCTCTCGGGGGTCGCCACGCTCACCCGCCGGTGGGCCGACGCGCTCGACGGGACGCCGGCCCGGGTGCGCGACACCCGCAAGACCACCCCGGGGATCCGGTTCCTCGAGAAGTACGCAGTGCGGTGTGGCGGCGGGGTGAACCACCGCATGGGTCTCGCGGATGCGGCGCTCGTGAAGGACAATCACGTGGCGGCTGCGGGTGGGATCACCGCGGCCATCGCGGCGGTGCGCGAGCATGCCGCTGGCGTGCCGGTGCAGGTGGAGGTCGACTCGCTCGACGACCTGGCCGAGGCGCTCGCCGCCGGCGCCGACGACGTACTGCTCGACAACTTCGACGTCGAGCAGATGGTCGCGGCGGTCGCCATGCGCGACGAGCGCGCGCCGCACGTGGTGTTGGAGGCGAGCGGTGGCCTCACCATCGCCACGGCCGCCGACGTGGGTGCCACCGGTGTCGACCACATCGCCGTGGGCGAACTCACCCACTCGGCGCGGGTGCTCGACCTCGGTCTCGACCTGATGGGCCCGATCGATCAGTAGCGGGCGTCGATCAGTAGAGGCCGACGAGTTGGGCGACGACGATCACGTCGACGTCGCCGGGGAGGCCGGCGTCGGGCACACCGTCGGGCCCGAATGCGAGCTCGGGCGGCATCGTGATCACACGGATCCCGCCCACGCGCATGCCGAGCATGCCGTCGACCAGCCCCTCGATGGCGCCGCCCGGGACCATCACGATCTGGGCCGGGTCGTCGAAGTTCCAGGTGCTCTCGAGCACCTCGAGATCGTCACCCCGCAGCAGCAGCAGATGGGCGATCGCGGTCTGGTCCACCTCGAGCTCCGGACCATCGCCCGCCTCGATCTCGACCACGTCGAGGTCGGTGCGACCACTGGACGTCGGGATGTCGAGATCGGGTGCGTCGTCCGGGCTCACCGAACCCACCACGGCGCGCACGTCCACCACGAAGGTGAGCGCATCGCCGGGCTGGATCACCGAGCCACCCGGGGGGTTGTCGCCGTAGGCGAGATCGGCCGGGATGTCGAGCTGGCGCCGGGTGCCGGTCTGCGCACCCACGAGGCCCTCGTCCCACCCGGCGATCACGCGCCCTTCGCCGAGTCGTACGCTGAAGGGCACGCCGCGGTCGTAGGAGTTGTCGAACTCGTCACCGTCCTCGGTGCGGACGCCCACGTAGTCGACCACCACGGTGTCGCCGCTCACCGCAGCCGGGCCGGTGCCCCCGGCCAGCTCGGTGATCACGAGTTCGGTGGGCATGGTGTCCGGGAGATCCACCTCCGGCTTGTTCGTCGCGCCGGCCCCGTCGTCGCCCGGCCCGTCGTCACCCGGCCCGTCGTCACCCTCGACGGGCTCGAGGTCGATGTCGGTGATCACCGTGGTGTCGCTGACGTCGCCGTCGTCGTCGTCACCCCCGCACGCAGTCAGGCCGACGGGGAGCGCGACGAGGAGGACGGGGACGATCAGCTGGCGGGGACGCACCGGCGCGACGCTACCGGCCGCCGGGGGACGCGCATCGTCAGGGCCACACGGGCGTCGGTCACCGCCGCCCGGCCAACCACGTGGATTCGGCCTCGCCCAGCACGGTGCTGGGGGGAGCATCGACGAACGGCCACAGCTCGGTCGCGATGCGGCGATAGTTCCCGGTGGCGCCCAGGTCGCCGAGGAGCGCGTAGAGCCCGAGGTTGATGCGTTGGATGAAGACGAACGCACGGGGCACCGTGGCGTACTGCGAGATCGGGCTCGACCGGTCGAACGTGTGGCGCACGATGCGGCTCGCGTAGTCACCCGACCAGGTCATCTCGCGGTCGACCCGGACCGGCTCGTAGAAGTGGGAGAAGTACTCGCCCACGGCCTCGGTCGTGGCGGGTGCCTCGCGGCGCAACATGCCGGCGTCCTCGACGATCCGGCGGAACTCGGCCGCGTCGTGGTCGACCGCGGCCGCCTTCACCATCGACGCGAACGTGTTGACCTCGGTGTCGTCGAAGTGCTTGACCAACCCGAAGTCGAGGAACGTGACCGTGCCGTCGTCGTGGAACAGGTAGTTGCCCGGGTGCGGATCGCCGTTGAACGACTGCATGCGGTAGAGGCTGCGGAACACGAACCGGAAGATCACCTCACCGACGTGATCGCGCTCGGCCTGGTCGCGGGTGAGCAGCTCACCCCACGTGTACCCGTTGACCAACTCGGTCGTGAGCACCCGGGCCGTCGAGAGCCCGTGGACCACCTCGGGCACGTGGATGAACGGATGCCGACGGTAGAAGTCGACGAACGCCTGCTGGTTGCGCGCCTCTCGCCGGTAGTCGAGCTCCTCGGTCAGCCGCTCCTTGACCTCCTCGACCATGTCGGCCGGGTCGAGCCCACCGAACCCCTGCTTCAGCAGCGTGCCGAGCAGATCGGCGTTGCGGAGGTCGGCGGTGATGGCGGCGTCCACCCCCGGGTACTGGACCTTCACGGCCACGGGTCGTTCGAGGCCGGTGGCGGGGTCGACGGCCACCGCCCGGTGCACCTGACCGATCGATGCCGCGGCGATGGGATCGGGATCCCATTCGACGAAACACCGATCGGGCGGGAGACCCAGCTCGCGCTCGATCACCCCGGCGGCCAGATCGGCCGACATCGGTGGCGCGTTCGACTGCAGCTGGGAGAGCGCGAGGCGCAGCGGCTCGGGCAGCCCGTCGTCGAGGTAGCTGGCCATCTGGCCGAGCTTCATCAGCGCGCCCTTCATGTGCCCGAGTTCCTCGGCCACCTGGGACGCCGTCGTGAGCTCACGCGCCCGATCGAGCTCGACGCGCCGCTCGGTCGACGCGAACACCTTCCGGGCCGCGGTGGACGCATATGTGCCCCCCACCCTCGCCCCGAGCTTCGCGACCTTGGCCGATCGACCGGCCCACGAACGTCTCACCGATCACCGACCCGATCGACCACCGACCGCACGGCGCGCATCAGCGTCGGGACGAAGAGGTCGGGATGCGCCACCACCGCGTCGTGATCGGCATCGACCCGGAACGCCTCGGCGTCGGGGATCCGGTCGAACAGCTTGACCTGGCGTCGCACCGGCACCACGCGATCGCGCATCGTGGCGACCACCGACGTGGGCACGTCGACCCCGTCGATCCACTCGCTGGCCGAGTACCCGCCGATGGCGCGCCCCGCTTCGAGCACCATCCGCCAGTCGTGCGACGCCGCCTGCTGCACGGCCCACGGTTCCCAGGTGGCGCTCTTGCGCTGCAGGTACAGCTGCTCGGTCAGCCAGAGCCGCGCCTGGCTGGGCGTGACGCGCGCCACCGCAGCGAGCCCGGTCAGCCCGAGGAACGACAGCCGCTCGGGCCGGGTCCCGGCGAAGTAGGGCGCCGTGGCACAGAGCACGAGCCCACTCACGCGTCGAGGTGATCGGCGCCACACGAGCTGGGCGACCGGACCGCCCATCGAGTATCCGACGGGGATCACCGTGTCGAGCCCGACGGCATCGGCCACGGCCACGGCATCGTCGGCGCAGTCCTCGAGGGTGAAGGGCTTCCTGGATCGGATGCCGCCACCGTGACCGCGGTGGTCGAACGCCACCACGCCGTAGTGCGCCCCGAGTCCCTCGAAGCACCGGAACCAGTTGAGATCGCTCGTGGCCGTCCACCCGTGCAGGAGCATCAGCGTGGGCGCTCCCGGCGGTGCCGGGAGCTCGCGGATGCGCACCTCGCCCCGGCCGGGCAGCTCGATGGTCCGGGCAGGTGGGAGACCCGCCGGTCCCAGGTGGTCGGCGGTGATCACCTCATCGAGCGTGGGCGGGGTGCCGCTCAGACGTGATCCACCCTGATCACGCGGACCCGCATGCGGCCGCCCGGCGCCTCGTACGACACGAGCTCACCCGCCGATGCTCCCACGAGCGCCTCGCCGAGGGGCGAATCGGGGCCCATGACCTCGACACCCTCGGGTGGCTCTTCCTCGATGTGGCCGATCATGTACCGCTCGGCCTGGTCGTCGGTGTCGCCCTCGTACACGAACGTGTAGATCGAGCACCCCTCGATCACCTCGGCGGTCTCGAGCAGGTACTCGAGCTGCCGGATGCGGCCCTCCATGTGGCCCTGTTCGTCCTTCGCGGCGTGGTAGCCGGCGTTCTCCTTGAGATCGCCTTCTTCGCGGGCTCGCTCGATCTTCTCGGCGAGCTCGATCCGACCCCTGGTGGTGAGGTCCTCGAACTCGGTTCGGAGTCGATCGTACGTTGCTCGGGAGAGCTGTGTCGATGCCATCGTGCCGAGCCTACCGGGGTGGTTCCCCCGGGGTCGGGTGAGGTCGATGTGGGCGCCGTAGGCTCGGCGCCCATGACGTACAGGATCGCAGTGGTCGGTGGGGACGGGATCGGGCCGGAGGTGACCTCGGTCGCGCTCGACGTGGTGCGCGCCGCCGGGGTCGACATCGACACCCGGGACTTCGACCTGGGGGGCGCCCGCTACCTGCGTGACGGCGAGATCCTGTCGGACGCCACGCTCGACGAGCTCCGCGGGTTCGACGCCATCCTGCTCGGAGCGGTCGGCACCCCGGAGGTACCGCCGGGGGTGATCGAGCGCGGGCTGCTGCTGAAGATGCGCTTCGAGCTCGACCTCTACGTGAACCAGCGCCCGTTCGTGACCACGTCGGGCGACGGCGGCGGCCACGATTTCGTCGTGATCCGGGAGAACACCGAGGGGCCCTACGTGGGTGAAGGTGGTGCGCTGCGGCGCGGCACCCCGTACGAGGTGGCCACGCAGGGATCGGTCAACACCCGGATGGGCGTCGAGCGGTGCATCCGGTACGCGTTCGAGCTGGCCCAGACCCGCGAGCGCACGCACCTCACGCTGGTGCACAAGACCAACGTGCTCACCTTCGCCGGCGATCTGTGGCAACGCACGTTCGACGAGGTGGCCGCCGAGTTCCCGCACGTCGACACCGCCTACAACCACGTCGACGCCGCCTGCATCTACTTCGTGCAGGATCCACAGCGCTACGACGTGATCGTGACCGACAACCTGTTCGGCGACATCCTCACCGACCTCGGTGGTGCGGTGTCGGGCGGCATCGGCCTGGCGTCGTCGGCCAACCTCAACCCGGCCCGCACCGGGCCGTCGATGTTCGAGCCGGTGCACGGCTCGGCTCCCGACATCGTGGGCACCGGCACCGCCAACCCGACCGCGGCGATCCTGAGCGCGGCGCTCATGCTGGACTTCCTCGGCGAATCCGCTGCCGGCGACCGCATCCGGGCGGCCTGCGCCGATCCGGTCACCGGCAGTACCACCCACGTCGGTGACACCATCGCCGCCCGAGTGGCAGGATGACGCCATGCCCATCACGCCCACCCCGAAGATCTGGATGAACGGCGAGCTCGTCGACTGGGCCGACGCCAACATCCACATCCTGACCCACACGTTGCACTACGGCACCGGCGTGTTCGAGGGCATCCGTGCCTACGAGACCGCCGACGGCCCGGCCGTGTTCCGACTCACCGAGCACATCGAGCGCCTCCACAACTCGGCCAAGATCGTGGGGTTCGAGATCCCGTACACGGTCGAGGAGCTGATCGCCGCCACCAAGGCGACCGTGGCCTCCACCGGGCTCGACGCGTGCTACATCCGTCCCATCGCGTACCTCGGGTACGGCGAGATGGGGCTGAACACGCTGCCGTGCACCATCGACGTGGCCATCGCCTGTTGGCCCTGGGGCGCGTACCTGGGCGACGACGCCGTCACCAAGGGCGTGCGCATGAAGATCTCGTCGTGGACGCGGCACGACCACAACACCATGCCGCCGGCGTCGAAGACCACGGGGAACTACGTGAACTCGTCGCTCGCCAAGGT
Organism: Ilumatobacter sp.; assembly: GCA_007693335.1. Lineage (GTDB taxonomy): Bacteria > Actinomycetota > Acidimicrobiia > Acidimicrobiales > Ilumatobacteraceae > SKSP01. Next base: position 23,562 of record REDU01000039.1, read on the forward strand.
CGAGGCGCTGAAGGCCGGGTACGACGAGGCCATCATGCTGGCCCCCAACGGTCTGGTGGCCGAGTGCACGGGCGAGAACATCTTCGTCGACCGCCACGACATCCTGCTCACACCGCCACTGTCGGCCGGTGCGCTCGAGGGCATCACGCAGCACTCGGTGATGACCATCGCCCGCGACCTCGGCTACGACGTGCGGGTCGACAACATCGCCCGCAGCGATCTGTACATCGCCGACGAGGCGTTCGTGTGCGGCACCGCCGCCGAGGTCAGCTCGGTGAACTCGGTGGACGATCGCGAGATCCCCTGCCCCGGCCCGAAGACCACGGCCATCGCCGAGACCTACGCGCGAGCGGTCCGTGGCCAGGAGGACCGCTACAAGGACTGGTGCGAGCTGGTCGGCTGACCCACGCCGAATCGTCAGGCGCTGACGGCGGCGTGGAGCATCGCGAGGAATCGCGACCGGTCGGCCGACGTGACGACCAGGGCGTTCGGCTCGTGGCCGGTGAAGCCGAGCAGGTCCATCACGACCATGCCCCGGGTGAGTGTGCTGTCGGTCTCGACGGCGCAGTGCAGGCGCCGCGTTGAGGTGGCCACGGCCGGGTCGATCGCGTAGGCCATCGCGATCGGATCGGGCAGATCGAAGCCCTCGAGCTTGGTCTGGGTGGCACAGAACTCGCTGAGCACCCGCTGGATGTCGACGCACATGTGGGCCGTGGGGGTGCCGATCGCGCGGAGTCGGGCGGCGTCGTCGGGCGTCATCACGGCGTACGTGCGCGAGATGTCCCACCCCACGAACTCCAGCGGGAGCCCCGAGCGGAGCACGACGTCGACCGCATGGGGATCGACCCACATGTTGAACTCGGCCACCGGGTTCTGGTTGCCGATGTGATCGGCCACCGCACCCATCACCACGACGCGGGCGAGTCGCTCGGGCAGGCTCGGGTCACGCTCGAGCGCCCGGGCGATGTTCGTGAGCGGTCCGAGCGTCACCAGCTCCAGTTCGCCCGGGTGCCGGTGGGAGATCTCGAGGAGGGCGTCGACGGCGTGTCCGGCGGCCGGGGTGCGGCCGGTGAGGGGCAACCCGATGTCGCCCATGCCGTCCTGGCCGTGCACGTACTGGCCCGTCTCGAGCGGGACCACGAGCGGTTCGGCCTCCCCGGCGTACACGGGCACGTCGGTGGCGCCGCAGAGCTCGGCCACGTACAGGGCGTTCTGCACGCCGATGTCGAGCGGCACGTTGCCCGCCACGACACCGATGCCCGTGACGTCGATGTCGGGGTGCTGCAGGGCGATCACGAGCGCCACGGCGTCGTCGCTGGCGGTGTCGGTGTCGATGAAGAAGGGTCGTGCCACGGCAGCGACGTTATGCGGCGCCCCGGAGCCTTCCGACACGATGGGCGGAAAACGACGAGGGCCCCGGGTGGTGCTGCCAGCCGGAGCCGGCGCACCCTCCCGGGGCCTCTCGTGCGGACGATCCACCACCGATCGATCTGCCGGCGTTAGCCTCAGCCTCGATCAGTTCACATCGCCCGTCGTGCCCGGAGGCATGGCGGGCGATGCCGCGTGTGTGGCCCGGTCTGCCGGTCTCCCGGCTCCGTCTCCACACCAGGCGCCGTGTCACGCTGACCCCGGTTTCCCGGTGCCATCGCTCTCCGACGCCCTGGCCGTGGCCCTCGGACGCCAGTTGGGATGGCCCCCGAACACCTCGGCCCCGACCCCGGTCCCGTTGCCCACCGCCCTCCGAGGAGGTCGGTCGGCCCGGTTCTCCAGAGCCCGGCGAATCGTCCCGTCTCGAACCACTCACGCCGTCTCACCGGGGTGATCCGGTGTGCGTGCTCCGTGACGAACGCCACTGTGCCCGACGTGAAACACCTGGTCAAGAGGTATTTTCAAATCCCCAGGGTTGTCCCCAGAACTTCTCGATCGTCCCCAGGAATTCGTCCGTGCACACAGGTCCACCCACAGCGAGCACACAGGTTTGCGCACAGGCCGATGACCCGTGTCGTCGCTCACGTTGACTGGCCGGCGTCGAGGGAGTTGAATGGGAGCCGTGATGAGCGCCCCCACCTCCCCGTGCCCGGCCGCCATCATCATCATTCCGTAGTGCACGTGGCCCACCCCACGTGCACGACCAGCCGCCCGTCCGGGCGGCTTCTTCATTTCTCGGGAGCATCCCCATGAGCGACACCGCCCAGCAACGATCCGCCCAGCAACGATCCGCCCAGCAACGATCAGCCCAGCAACGATCCGTCGAGATCTTCGACACGACACTGCGCGACGGTCTGCAGGTCGAGGGCGTCTCGGCCTCGGTCGACGACAAGCTCCGCATCGCCGAACAGCTCGACCTGCTCGGCGTCGACTTCATCGAGGGCGGCTGGCCGGGGGCCAACCCGAAAGACATCGAGTTCTTCCGACGGGCGGCCTCCGAGCTCGACCTCACCGCCAGCACGCTCGTGGCGTTCGGTTCGACCCGCCGGCCGGCCGGCAAGGTGGACGACGACGCCACGCTGCGCAACCTGCTCGAGGCCGAGACGTCTGCGGTGTGCATCGTGGCCAAGAGCTGGGACTACCACGTGCTCGAAGCGCTGAAGACCACGCTCGACGAGGGTGAGGCGATGATCGCCGACTCGGTCGAGTACCTCGCCGCCAACGGCCGGCGGGTGCTGGTCGACATGGAGCATTTCTTCGACGGCTACACGCACAATCCCGAGTTCGCCCTCCGTGCCCTCGAAGCCGCCGTGGTCAAGGGTGCGTCGCACCTGGTGCTGTGCGACACCAACGGCGGATCGCTGCCGAACGACATCGAGGAGATCGTCGGCCAGGTGGTGCGGCACGTGGGCACCGACGTCACCGTGGGCATCCACTGTCACGACGACACCGGTTGCGCCGTCGCCAACTCGATGGCCGCCGTTCGTGCCGGCGCCCGCCACGTACAGGGCACCCTGAACGGGCTGGGTGAGCGCACCGGCAATGCCAACCTCACCACGATCATCCCCAACCTGCAGCTCAAGCTCGGGTACGAATGCCTGCCCGAGGGACGGCTCCCTCGGCTCACCGCGGTGAGCCATCACGTGGCCGAGCTGCTGAACCGTGCGGTGAACCCGCAGGCGCCCTACGTGGGATCGTCGGCGTTCGCCCACAAGGCCGGGTTGCACGTGAGCGCGATCGCCCGGGCCAAGGACGCCTACGAGCACGTCGAGCCCGAGGCGGTCGGCAACGGCACCCGCTTCGTGGTCAGCGAGATGGCCGGCCGCGCCACCATCCAGATGAAGGCCGAAGAGCTCGGCCTCGCCATGGACGGGCCCGCCGTGAACCAGGTGATCGACGACCTCAAGCGTCTCGAGCACGAGGGGTACCACTTCGAGGCCGCCGACGGATCGCTCGAGCTGCTCATGCGGCGCGCCACGGGCTGGGAGCAGGACTTCTTCCGGGTCGAGAGCATGCGGGTCATCACCGACGAGCTCCCGAGCGGCGAGTTCGGCACCGAGGCCACCGTGAAGGTCTGGGTGGGCGATCAGCGGCACGTGTTCGTGGCGGAGGGCAACGGCCCCGTCAACGCCATCGACACGGCGCTCCGCAAGGCGCTCACCAAGTACTACCCCGCGCTCGACCGGGTGCATCTCACCGACTTCACCGTGCGCATCCTCGACGCCGGTGAGGCCACCGGGGCCGTGACCCGGGTGCTGCTCAGCGCCACCAACGGCGAGCGCGACTGGACCACGATCGGCGTCAGCGCGAACGTGATCGAGGCGTCGTGGCGGGCGCTCGAGGAGAGCATCGTGCACGGACTCCTCCACACGTGACGACCGAGTACGACGCCGTGGTGATCGGCGCCGGCCCCAACGGTCTGGTGGCGGCGGTCGAGATCGCCATGGCCGGCCGTTCGGTGCTCGTGCTCGAGGCGGCCGACCGCCCGGGCGGCGGGACCCGTACCGAGGAGCTCACCCTGCCGGGCTTCCGGCACGACGTGTGCTCGGCCATCCATCCGATGGGGCTCGCGTCACCGGCACTCCGAGATCTGCCACTCGTCGATCACGGACTCCGGTGGGTCCAGCCGGACGTACCCCTCGCCCATCCGCTCGCTGGTCGGGCGGCGGTGATGGAGCGGTCGATCACCGCGACGGCCGAGCGCCTCGACGCCGATGCCGCGGGTGACGGCGATGCCTGGCGGTCGGTGATCGGTCGGGCGGTGGAGCCCGGGTTCGGATTGCTCGACGACCTCCTCGCCCCGATCTCGCTGCCCCGCCATCCGATCGCGCTGGCACGCTTCGGGCTCACCGGCATCCAGGGATCGACCCGGGTGGGGGGTCGACGGTTCGAGGGGGAGGAGGGCCGGGCACTCCTGGCCGGTCTCGCTGCCCACGGCATCCAGCGACTCGATGCGCCCGCCACGACCGGCTACGCCATGTTGCTCGGCGCGCTGGGACACCTCGTCGGTTGGCCGCTGGTCGCGGGGGGTTCGCAGGGACTGGCCGACGCACTCGTGTCGATCCTGCGAGCCCACGGGGGCGAGGTCCGCTGCGGCCACCGTGTCGGGTCGTTGGGCGACCTGCCGCCGTCCAGGGTGGTGCTGGCCGACCTCACCCCCACCCAGCTCGAGCGGATCGCCGGCGACGCGCTCCCGGCCCGCTACCGGCGCCGAATCGGGCGGTTCCGCCACGGCCCGGGTGTGTTCAAGGTCGACTGGGCGCTCGACGGTCCGGTGCCGTGGTCCGATCCGCAGGTGGCCGGTGCGGGCACGGTGCACGTGGGCGGCACGATGGCCGAGATCGCGACCGCCGAAGCCGAGATGGCCGCCGGCGGACACCCCGACCGGCCGTTCGTGCTCGTGGCCCAGCAGAGCATGTTCGACGCGACCCGTGCGCCGGCCGGCCAGCAGGCACTGTGGGGGTACTGCCACGTGCCCAACGGGTCGACCGTCGACATGACCGACCGGATCGAGGCCCAGATCGAACGCTTCGCCCCCGGGTTCCGCGATCGCATCCTCGCCCGGCACGTGATGGACACCCGGGCGGTCGAGGCCCATGGCGCCAACTACATCGGCGGCGACATCAACGGCGGGTCGGCCGACATCCGCCAGTACGTGACCCGGCCCATCGTGTCGTCGCGCCCCTGGCGGGTGCCCACCCCGGATCTCGACGCCGGCTGGTACCTGTGCTCGTCGTCGATCCCGCCCGGTGGCGGCGTGCACGGCATGTGCGGTCGGGTGGCCGCCCGCGACGCTCTCCGCCGCGAACTCCGCCCCTGACGCGCCGAACCGTCTGCGGGAACCGGCCGGTTCTGGTCGGTCACCGCAGACGGTTCTGGTCAGTGGTGTCGTTGTCGTGGTGTCGTCGTGGTCAGCGGGCGAACCGCCGCAGTCCGACGCCGAGTGCCAACAGGGCCAGCCCGAATGCCGAGGTGACGGCGACGGCTGCGCCGGTCTCGGGCAGTTCGGTCAGCTCCGGCTCGACCGCAGTCGGTGTTGCCGTCGACGGCGGATCGGCGCCGACCTCGGGGGTCGGCGGCAGCTGGACGGGCTCGGTCTCGACGGGCACCGTCACGGGCTCGTCGGTTCCGGGCGGGGGCAGCTGTCCGGTCTCGGGCTCGGGCGTCTCCGGGATGACCGGGGTCTCGGGCTCGGGGATCTCCGGGGTGACCGGGGTCTCGGGCTCGGGGATCTCGGCCGCGGGTGACTCGGGCTCGGCGGAGCCGTTGTC
>REDU01000026.1 GCA_007693335.1 Ilumatobacter sp.
CCCGCCGGTCACCGGGTGCTCGCGGTCGAGGGGTCGGGTGGGTCCGATGTGGTGGTGGGCGACGATCCACTCACTCCGTACGGGCCCGGTGCCGCCGACATGGTCCGACGCGCCGATGCGTACACCAACGTGGCCGACCTCATGATCAACGGCCGGTACGACCCCGAGACCGACGAGATCCCGGCCTTCGAGGAACAGGTCGGCTCGCACGGCGGACTGGGCGGCGCCCAGACCCAGCCGTTCCTGCTCTACCCCGCGTCGTTCGCCCGACCCGGGGCGACGCTCGACGGACCGGTGGCGGTGCACCGGACGCTGAAGGAGTGGTTGGCCGATCTCGGCCATCCGGTGGCGACGCCGTGGCGTGAGGCGGCCCGGTGAGCACTCGGCTCGAGATCGTCTGGCTCGGACACGCGACCACCGAGGTCCGCTTCGGGAGCACGCGGTTGCTCACCGACCCCGTGCTGCGTGACCGTGTCGGTCACCTCCGTCGCCATCGGGCGTCGTCGATGGTCGACCAGGGTCCGATCGCTGCCGTGCTGATCTCGCACCTCCACCACGACCACCTCGACCTGCCGTCGCTGCGATCGCTCCCCGCCGGGACTCCGCTGGTCGTGCCGCTGGGCGCGGCCCGTCTGGTGGCCGCCAGTGCGCCGGGCGAGGTCACCGAGGTCGCGGCGGGTGACACGGTGATCGTCGAGGGCGTCAAGATCACGGCCGTTCCGGCCGAACACCACACCGGTCGGTTGTTCAGCCGAGCCAAGGGAGCGCCGCTCGGCTTCCTGATGGAGCGCGACGGCCGGGTGGTGTACTTCCCGGGCGACACCGATCTCCATCCGATGATGGCCGACCTCCCGATCCCCGACGTGGCACTGCTGCCGATCTGGGGCTGGGGTCGCACCCTCGGATCGGGCCATCTCGACCCCGAGCGCGCCGCCCACGCCGCCACGCTCCTGCGAGCGCGCACGGTGCTGCCGGTGCACTGGGGCACGTTCGCGCCGCTCCGGCTCCGTCGGGGCGCACCCGCGTGGCTCGAGCATCCGGCCGACCGGTTCCGGCTGGCGATGTCGCGTCACGCCCCCGAGAGCCGGCTCCATGTGGTCGGCCCCGGACCCGACGTGCACCGCATCGCGTCACCTATCGTGCCGCCGGCGCTCGAGCAGCTCGAGCAGCACGAGCAGCACGAGTCCGAACAGGGGAGGAACGAACATGGGCGGTGACGTCACCGATCTCATCGTCGTGGTGGTGGTGATCGGATCCCGGCTGATCGTGCCGCTGTTCATCCCGAGGTTCCCGCTGCCGGCCATCTTCGCCGCGCTCGTGATCGATGCCGTCGACAAGGGTGTCTTCGAGCTGCTCACCGACATCAACCTCGACGGCTACCAGACCTACGACAAGGCACTCGACATCTACTACCTCACCATCGCCTACGTGGCGGTGCTGCGGAACTGGACCAACCCGTTCGCCGTCGAGGTGGCCCGCTTCCTCTGGTACTACCGGCTGGTGGGGGTGGTGCTGTTCGAACTGTTCGAGAACCGCGCCCTGCTCTTCGTGTTCTCGAACGTGTTCGAGTACTTCTTCATCGCGTACGAGATCGTGCGGCTGAAGTGGAATCCCCGCCGGCTGACCCGGAGGCACGTGCTCCTGCTCGCGGCCTTCATCTGGATCTTCATCAAGCTGCCGCAGGAGTGGTGGATCCACATCGCCCAACTCGACTTCACCGACTTCGTCAAGGAGACCGTGTTCGGGTCGGACCCCGCCGACGGCTGGCTCGCGGCGTTCGGGAACCGCCCGTTGGTGCTGGCGGCGTTGCTGCTGGCGGGCATCGTGCTCGTGGCGGTGCTCCTCCGACTCCGCCGGAACCTCCCGGAGGAGGACTGGACGCTGCGCTTCGACGCCGACGCGCCGCTCCCCGACGACGTGCCCACCGGGTTCACCGGGCCGGCACTCCGGTGGCCGGTGTTCGAGAAGATCGCGCTGCTCACACTCGTGGGCATCATCTTCTCGCAGCTCCTCCAGGTGGGTGCCAGCAACCTCCAGGTGCTGACGGTCACCGCCGGGGTGGTGGGCGCCAACGTCGCGGTGAGCGCCCTGCTCGCGCGACGTGGCCACCACTGGCGGTCGATCGGGACCGAGTTCGCGGTGCTGCTCGTGTTGAACGCGACGCTGATCGGCGTGTTCTCCGGCCTCGTGTCCGACGGCCGCATCAACCGCGCGGCGGCATGGTTCTTCGGCTTCCTGTTCACCCTGATCATCACCCTGTACGACCGGTACCGCTCGCAGCGGCTGGCCCGCACCGTGCTCGACGTCCCGTCGCGGTGACGGGGTGACGCAGTGACGCAGTGACCTGCGACGAGGTGATGCTCAGATGCCGAGCAGCTTGGCCTTCTTGGCGCCGAACTCGTCCTCGGTGAGGATGCCCGCATCGCGGAGCTCGGCCAGCTTCTTGAGCTGATCGACCACGTCGTCGGTGAGACCGCCGGCGGGGGCCGCTGGCGGGGGAGGGGCCGGCGCTGGCGTGGCCGGTGCGGCCGGTGCCGCCGGTGCGGCGGCAGCAGCTCGTGCCTGACGCTTCGCAGCGGAGTTGCTCGCCACGGCATCGGCGGTCTTCACCACCACGGCGGTGCGCGCGGCCGTCCCCAACAGGCCGGGTCGGCCCCCTCTTCCCACTCCTCGTCGTCGCATGTCGGTTCCTTCCGTGCTGTCGGTGAGATCGGTCTGTGTCAATCGTCGATGCCGGCGAACGCCGCCTCGACCACCTCGTGCGGGATCCGTTCGCCCGCCACGATGCGGCCACCGGCGTCGCGCACCGCCCGGCCGAGTGCGCTCGCCCAGGTGTCCTCCCAGACGATCAACAGTGCCGACGAATCGGGGGTGAGATCGGCGGCCATCTCGACGATGTCGTCATCGTTCACCAACCCGTCGGCGTCACCCTCGATCATGGCGAATGCCTGGCCCTCGTCGAGCGCGTCGTACTCGAACCAGGTGACCTCGCCGTCGGCGGCCTTGCTCACGAACACCACGTCGATGATGTGGATGAGTCCACGTTCCACCAATTCGGCGATGGCGGGGGCGATGTCGCCCCGGAACTGGTTCCCGGGGAACTCGATCAGCACGTACTCGACCGGGTCCAGATCCATGGCTGTCGTTCTCCGTCTGTGCAGGGCCACGTGGGCGGTCGGCGTGTTCGGTCCGACCGTACCCGACGGGATCGGGCCGTGCATGAGGCGGCTACCATCGGCTGTCGAGCACGTCCGAGGGGAACCCACCATGCCCAAGATTCTCGTCGCCATCGATGGTTCTGAGCACGCGAACCGTGCGTTCGCCCAGGCCGTCGGACTGTTCGGGACCGAGGCCGACTACGTGATGTTGTCGGTGGTGCCGCCGTGGTCACCGGCGGTCGCGCTCGGCATCAGCGACGATCTCGACATCCCCACCAGCCCGCCCACGGGTACGGCCACCCACGGCGCCACGGGCGGTTCGATGCCGTTCGCCCCGACGCCCCAGGCGATGACGGCCGCCATCGAGGGCGTCTACGAGTTCTTCCGGCGGGCGCAGGATCAGGCGCAGAGGATCGCCGGCGTGAAGGCCATCGGTCTCATCGAGGAGGCCAAGGCCCGCAAGCGCAAGATCGGCAAGATGGTGGTCGACATCGCCGACGAGCAGCAGGCCGATGCCGTGGTGGTCGGCGCGCACGGGTCGAGTTTCGTGGGCGGGGCGCTGCTGGGGTCGGTGAGCCAGTTCGTGGTGCACAACGCCGGCTGTCCCGTGGTGGTCATCCGCGACCGGAGCTGACGATCCGGTCGGGTCCCGTCGGGCTCAACGCTGCACGAAGTCGCTCACCACCGCGACCACCTCGGCCAGATGGGTGCGGCGGTCCGGGCCCGTGTAGTAGTGCGTGGCCCCCTGCACCTCGTGGAGCCGCTTGTGGTCGTGGGGGATCGCGTCGAAGAGTCGGTGCGTGTGGCTCGGTGTGCACGCGTCGTCGGCGGTGTTGCCGACCACCAGCACCGGCACCGAGACGTCGGCAGCCGCGGTCAATGCATCACCGCGGGCGTGGTCGAGGCTCCACTGGCTGAGCCAACTGCGCAACGTCGAGAACCGCGCCAGCCCGACGGGGCCGTCGTTCACCAGCCGCGGATCACCGAGGTAGCACCACCCGGGTCGGCGGTCGTTCGGGTCGACCGACGGATCGAGCCAGCGCGGGTCGGCCATCGTGCCGTGCACCACGAACGCCCGCTCCTCGTGCTCTCGGCCCGCAGCGCGCCGGGTGTCGAGCTCGGAACGCACCCACGCGGTGATCCGCCGGTTCCTCGCCGCCTGCGCGGCGCGGTACCGCTCGAGGAACCCCGGGGAGTACGGCGGCTGCTCGGGGTTCTGCGGGTCGTAGAGGTTCAGTTCGGGGTCACGATCGAACGGGTGCTCCTCGTCGGTGATCGATGCGTCGATCCACTCCGTGAGGGTGCCGTGCCGGCTGATGTGCGCCGCCATCATCATCACCAGGTCGGCGGCGGGGAGGTGCTCGGGTGCGACCGGATACGGGTCGCCCGCCGGGGTGTCGACGATGCCGGCACCGCGTTCGGCCAACGACTGGTAGTACATCGACAACGAGCCGCCACCCGACCATCCGGCGAGCACCACGCGCTCGTACCCGAGCCGCTCCTTGGCGTCGACGATCACCCGTCCGAGGTCGGCCACGACCTTCTCCATGATCAGTGCCGAGTCGGTGCCCCGGTAGCGCGAGTTCGCCCAGATCACGTGGTGCCCGGCGGCCGCCAACCCGCTCACGATCGGCAGGTACATCCCGCCGCCGGTGGGGTGCATGAACACCAGCACGGTGCGGGATGCGGACGCCGGGCGGACGAGGTGGCAGTCGAGGCCGACGATGTCGCCGCCACCGCCGTAGGTGTCGCTGAACCCGGCCTCCTCGCGATGCACCACCACGTAGGCGATGCGCTCGCACCCGGGCGGGGTGCCGGGGTGCTCGCTCACGCGTCGTAGCTCCTGAGCTCGACCGTGTGGCCGTCGGGGTCGCGAAGGTAGATGCCGCTCCCGGTCCCGCGGGCGCCGAACAGGCGCCGCGGCGGGCCGACCTCGCCGAAGCGCCCCGAGGCGGCCAGGTCGGTGAGGTCGGTGAGATCGGCACCCTCGACCACGAGGGCCAAGTGATCCATGTTGATCCCGGTGATGTCGCCCTGCTGGAGGTCGATGATGGTTCCTTCGTCCACTCGCATCGACACGAACGGGGCGCGTCCGGCGCGCCACTCGTCGAGCCGGACCGGCTCGAGACCGAGTTCGTCGCGGTACCAGGCGACCGACCGCTCCATGTCAGCGACCCGGAGCACGATGTGGTCGAGGCCGGTGACCCGGATCGGGTCGTGGCCGGTCACGGGGCGACCTCTTCGGATGCATCGCCGGCGAACACGTCGCGCAGCTCGTACTTGAGCACCTTGCCGGCCGGGTTCCGGGGCAGCTCGTCGATCAGGTGGAGTCGGGTGGGCAGCTTGTAGCCGGCGAGCGATCGGCGCCCGAACTCGCGGAGCTCATCGAGGGTGACCTCGGAACCGGGCTTGGGTGCGACGATCGCCACGACCGCCTCACCCCACCGCTCGTCGGGCTGTCCGATCACGGCCACCTCGGCCACGGCGGGGTGCTCGTACAGCACGCTCTCGACCTCTGCGGGATACACGTTCTCGCCACCGCTGATCACCATGTCCTTCACCCGGTCGGCGATGAACAGGAACCCGTCGGCGTCGAGGTAGCCGATGTCGCCGGTGTGGAACCACCCGTCGGCGTCGATGGCGTCGGCGGTGGCGTCGGGTCGGTTCCAGTACCCCGCCATCACGTGTGGACCGCGCACGCACACCTCGCCGCGGGTGCCGGGCTCGGCCACCGGCTGGTTCTCGTCGTCGACGATGCGGACCTCGGTGAACATCGGTGGCGTGCCGGCCGACCCGAGCTTGTCGAGTCCGTACTCGGCCGTGAGGAACGTGACCGTGGGCGCGGTCTCGGTCAGGCCGTAGCCCTGCTGGATCGGGATGCCGCGGCCGTCGTAGAGCCTGATCAGCGGCTCTGGCACCGGCGCCCCGCCACAGATCAGCAACCGCACGCTCGAGAGGTCGGCCTGCTCGAACCCGGGGTGCTGGCTCATGAACAGGAACATGGCCGGAACCCCGAACATGGTGGTGACCCCGTACCGGGGGATGTCGTCGAGCGCGGCGCCCGGATCGAAGCTCTGGTGGAGCACGACCTCGCCGCCCTTCATCCACGTGATGAGCGTGGTGACGTTCAGCCCGCCGATGTGGAACAGGGGCGCCACCACGAGCGTGACATCGTGTTCGTAGGTGTCGAACATGAGCAGCACGTTGGTGTTGTTCCACCACAGGTTGCCGTGGGTGAGCATCGCGCCCTTCGGCCGGCCGGTGGTGCCCGAGGTGTACATGATGACGGCCACCTCGTGGTCGTCCACGGTGACGGGATGGTCGAGCCGATCGGTGGTCGCGATGAGGTCGGCGAGGTCGTCCACATCGAGGTAGCGCTCGACCGGGAGTTCGCCACGGACGCCGTCGATCACCGGCCGGTGGGTGGCGTCGACCACCAGGGTGTGTGCGCCGGCGTCGTTCACGATGAACGACAGCTCGGGGCCGGTGAGTCGGAAGTTGAGGGGCACGAACGTGGCGCCCAAGCGGGCGGTGGCGAACATCGTCACCAGGAACATCGGGTCGTTGAACCCGAGGTAGGCCACTCGGGTCCCCCGCTCGACGCCGCCGTCGCGCAGCACGGCGGCCAACCGGTCGATGCGGTCGAGCAGTTCGGTGTAGGTCCAGGTGGTGCCGTCGTAGGTGAGGGCCCGACGGGTAGGGGTGATGGTCGCCCGCTTGGCGATCCAGCTCCCGAGGCTGA
>REDU01000024.1 GCA_007693335.1 Ilumatobacter sp.
GCGTTCCGCTCGACCGGGGCACCACGTTCATCCAGCTCGTGCGAGATCGCTGACGGTTCAGCGTGAGGTGCGCTGGAACTGTCGCACCGACAGCGGGACGAACACGGCGAGGATCAGGACGACCCAGATCAGCGTGTACAGGACCGGGTGCTGCATCGACCACGCACTCGAGACCGGCACCGACGGATCGGTGTTGCCGAACAGCTCGCGAACGGCCTGGGTGACCGCCGAGACCGGGTTCCACTCGACCACGTGGCGGAGTGCCGAGGGGAAGGTCTGGAGCGGCACGAACGCGTTCGAGACGAACGTCAGCGGCATGATCACGATGAACGAGGCGTTGTTGATGACCTCGACGCTCGGGACCAGCAGCCCCACGTAGGCCATCACCCAACTGAACGCGTACGCGAACAGCAGCAACAAGGCGAAGGCGCCGACGGCGTCGAGCAGCGAGCTCGAGATCCGCCAACCGATCAACAGCCCGGTGAGCGACATGATCGCGATCGAGAGCACGTTGTATGCGATATCGGAGGCCGTGCGGCCGACCAGGACGGCCGAGCGCGACATGGGCAGCGAGCGGAACCGGTCGATGATCCCTTTCTGCATGTCCTCGGCGAGTCCCGCGCCGGTGAACGTGGCACCGAACACCACCGTCTGGGCGAAGATGCCGCCCATCAAGAACACCCGGTAGGGCACGTCGCCACCCGGGTCGATCGCCCCACCGAACACGTAGGCGAACAGCAGGACGAACATGATCGGGGAGATCAGCACGAACACCAGGATCTCGGGAACCCGCTTGAGCTTGATCAGGTTGCGTTCGGCGATGACCGACCCATCGACGATCACTCGCCGGAGCGTGGTCACGACGTCACCTCCTCGTGCCGGTGACCGATGGCGCCGGCCTCGGTTGCACCGGCTGCATCGGTCGTCCCGACGAGCAGTTCCCCATCGGGATCGGGGGCATCGTCGGACGTGTCGTGACCGGTCAGCGCCAGGAACACGTCGTCGAGGGTGGGCCGCCGCAGACCCACGTCGTCGAGCGCGATCGCCTCAGCATCGACCCGGCGCAGCACCTCCATGAGCGTCTGGGGGCCGGATTCCGCGTTCGCAGTGATGCGGCGGCCGATGGCATCGGCGCGGACGTCGCCGTCGCAGACATCCTCGAGCACTCGATGGGCTCGGGCCACGTCGACTGCGTGGGTGACCACGAGCTCGACCCGCTCGCCGCCGATCTCGCGTTTGAGCTCGTCGGCCGTGCCGCGAGCGATGGCGTGACCGTGGTCGATCACGACGATGTGATCGGCCAGGACATCGGCCTCTTCGAGGTACTGGGTCGTGAGCAGCAGCGTGGTGCCGCCCTGGACCAGCTCACGGATCACGTCCCACATCTCGAGTCGGCTCCGCGGATCGAGACCGGTGGTCGGTTCGTCGAGCACGAGTACGTCGGGGTGGGCGACCAGGGCGCCGGCCAGGTCGAGCCGACGCCTCATCCCGCCCGAGTAGGTCTTCGACGGTCGGTGCGCTGCGTCGGACAGGTCGAACCGGGCGAGCAACTCGTCGGCGCGCTCACGCGCCCGACGGCGTGGGAAGCCGTAGAGTCGTCCGACCATCACGAGGTTCTCGAACCCGGTGAGGTATTCGTCGACGGCGGCGTACTGCCCCGACAACCCGAGACGACGGCGCACCCCGTCGGGGTCGACCCTGACGTCGATGCCGGCGATCTCGGCGGTACCGCCGTCTGGATCGAGCAGCGTCGCGAGGATGCGGACGCAGGTGGTCTTGCCGGCACCGTTCGGGCCGAGCAGTCCCAGCACGGTGCCCCGCTCGACGTCGAGATCGAGCCCGTCGAGGGCGACGACGTCGCCGTACTGCTTACGCAACCCCCGGGCGCGGATCATCGTCTCGGTGGTGGCGCTCATCGGCTCGACCCGTGGCGGTTCGTGTCCGCTCGCTTCATCGATACTCCTCGGTGATCGCCGTCATCCTCCCACGGGGCTGTGACGGCCACGACGTGAATTCCTCATCCGTCGGAGTTCGTCAGTGCGAGCGGGGTTCGCAGATCACGACCGGGATGTCACGGTCGGTCCTGGACTGGTAGCCCGAGTAGCCACGGTAGGCGTCGACGATCTCGGGCCACATCGCCGCCTTCTCGTCCGGGGTGGCCGTTCGTGCGGTCATGGGTCGGGTCTCCCCGTCAACGGTGAGCTCGATGTCGGGGTCGGCCACGAGGTTGAGGTACCACTGCGGGTGCCGGTCGTCGCCGCCCTTCGATGCCACGAGTACGTACCGATCGGGACCGTGGATCGGCGCCGTCAACATCACCGTGCGACGGCGGCCACTGCTGCGGCCGGTGGTGTGCAACTGCACGACCGGCATCGGGCCGATCGAACTCCCGATGCGGCCACCCGACACGCTGAGCAGACCGCGGTGCACCAGGTTCATGGTCTTCATCGCGCCATCGACCACGACATCGGGGAGCTTCATGGGACAAGCGTACGCCCGCGTGCGTGCAGCGTCAGCCCGGCCCCGCCACTCTGACGTTCCCCGGAACACTTGGGGTACTGTCGGCACACCCACCCGTCGATCCACTGGAGGCACCATGGGCACGCTCATCACCGATCTGACCGACGACGACATCATCACCCGTCGAGACCCCGCGGAGTCGTTCGCGCAGCAGGACGAGGACGCCGCCGACGCCGCCGACGAGGACGCTGCCGACGCCGACGAGGACGCCGCTGACGCGGACGAGGACGCCGCCGACGGTCAGGACGCCGACGGGGTGGACACCTGACAGAACCAACCGCACTCCAGCGGTGCGTCGGCGAACCCGACGACTTCCTCCGGCACGCCTTCGGGGCCGAGCCCCATCTGCACCACGGCGGGCCGTACCACGATCTGCTGTCGCTCGCCGACGTCGACACGGCGCTGACCAGTGGTGGGCTCCGCCGGCCGGCGGTCCGGTTGGTGCGAGATGGCCAGGTGATCGACCCGGGTTCGTGGACCCGTCGGGTCCGCACGGGTGCAGTGAGCGTCGACGACATGGTCGATCCGGCTCGGGTGATCGACCACTACGCGAACGGCGCCACCGTCGTGCTCCAGTCGCTGCAGCGATGGTGGCCGCCGATCGCCCGGTTCTGTCGTGACCTGGAGCGCACGCTCACCCACGCCGTGCAGGCGAACGCCTACCTGACCGGTCCGGGCGCGGTCGGGTTGGCGCCGCACCACGACACCCACGACGTGTTCGTGCTCCAGCTGCACGGGACGAAGCAGTGGACGGTGCGTGAGCCGCTCGTGGAGGCGCCGCTGCGCCGGCACCGTTCCCGACCCGATCCGTCAGGTCGTCAACCCGTCCTCCTCGTGACAGAGTTGCAGCCCGGCACGTGCATGTATCTGCCCCGTGGTGTCATCCACTCGGCGGCCACGCAGGAGGGTTCGTCGCTCCACCTGACGATCGGTGTGCTGGCGACCACGGCAGCCGACGTGGTCCATCGGATCGCCCATCTCGCCGCCGACGTGCCGTCGCTCCGCCGGAGCCTCCCGCCGGGGTGGGCGGCGGATCCGGCGGTGACCGAGCAGGTCGTGAAGGAGATCATGTCCGAGTTCGCCGCGTTCGCCGGCTCGCTCGACGCCACCGCGATGTCGGTCCACATGGCGGATCGCTTCGTCGCGTCGCGCGCTCCCGTGCTCGAGGGCTACCTCGTCGACATCGACCGGTCGACCGCGCTCGACGATCACACCGAGGTGGTGCGGCGCGATCACATCGGGCTACGCATCGACATCGTCGACGGCGATGTCCATGTCGGGCTCCCCGATCGCACCGTCGAACTCCCTGGTGGGCTCGAGCCTGCTGTCGGTCGACTGCTCGACGGTCGCAGCCACGCGGTCGGCCAGCTCTCCGACCTCCTCGATGCGTCGAGCCGGCAGGTGCTCGTCAGGCGCCTCGTGCGCGAGGGCGTGCTCCGGATCGAGCACGATGACTGAACGCACGGCCGACCGGGCGGTGCGTTGCGCACCCGTGTCGGTGAGGCGCGGCGAGCCGCTGCACGCGACGGCATCGAGGGTCCGGAGGTGGCTGGTGATCGAGCAACCCGGGCCGTGGGGCCACACCGCACTGCTCGAGAGCCGCCTCGACCCCACCGTGGCCCGTTCGTTGCAGTCACTCGGCAAGCGCCACGGTGTGAGGATCCTGCTGGCGCGTCGGCCGGGTGATCGCGACACCCCGGATGGGCGGCAGGTGTACCTCGCCCACACGTCGCCGTCGGGGGGCTGGATCGAGCAGCTGACCTGCGAGGTGGCCGACCTCGCCGACATCGACCTGTCGGTGCTGCGGTCGTCCACGGCGCCGGAACTGGGCGCTCCGGGACCGACCTCGTTGACACTGGTCTGTACCAACGGCAAGCACGACCCGTGCTGCGCCGATCTCGGTCGGCCGGTGGCACGTGCGCTGGCCGACGCCGAGGTGCCCGACGTGTGGGAGTGCTCCCACATCGGCGGTGATCGTTTCGCCGCCAACGTCGTGTCGCTACCGCTCGGGGTCTACCTCGGCCGGGTGCCGCCCGATCGCGCCGCTTTGATCGTGCAGGACCTCGCGGCAGGCGTGCTCGACCTGGATCACTACCGAGGCCGCAGCTGCTACCCCACCATCGTGCAGTCAGCCGAGCTGGCGGTGCGCCAGCACCTCGACGAACGCCGGATCGACGGCGTGCTGCTCGAGTCGTCCACCCTCGACCACGATGAGCTCAGCGCCACGTTCCGCCACACGGGAGGCCTCGTCGACGTCAAGGTCCGCCGACGCCGGGCCGACGAGGCACCCCTGACGTGCTCGGGTGGCACCGGTCGACCGTGGGCGTACTCGCTGCTCGAACTACGCACCCGAACCACTTCGACCAGCGACTGGTCGTGAGGTGGGGCCCACCGATGTGCCTGCTCGGTCTCTCGACGCCGGACCTCCCGTCAGATCGTGCGCTCGAGGTCTTCCCAGTAGGGGTCGCGCAGCAGGCGCTTCTGCAGCTTGCCGGTCTCCGTGCGGGGAAAGTCGTCGACCACGTCGATCGACCGTGGGCACTTGTAGCCGGCGACGTGCTCGCGGCAGAACGCCATGAGCGACCGCTCGAGGTCGTCGTCGGCGTCGACGCCGTCCATGAGCTGGACGACGGCCTTGACCTCCTCACCGAACTCGTCGTTCGGCACGCCGAACACCGCGACGTCGCGTACGGCGGGATGGTTGAGCATCGCCGCCTCGATCTCGGCCGGGTAGATGTTCACCCCGCCGGAGATGATCATGTCGATCTTGCGGTCGGAGAGGAACAGGTAGCCGTCGTCGTCGAGGTAGCCCATGTCGCCGTAGGTGAACACGCCCGGTTCGAGATGCGACGCGGCCGTCTTCTCGGGCGCGTTGTGGTACTCGAAGTCGGTGCCCATCAAGCTCTTGAAGTAGATCTGCCCGACCTCGTTCGGCCCGAGGCGCTGGTGGTTCTCATCGAGGATCCACACCTCGCACGTCGGTTGGGCCTTGCCCACGCTGCCGGGCCGCTCCAGCCACTCCGCCGCGGTGATGCTGGTGCCGCTGCCGGCCCCTTCGCTCGCCCCGTAGTACTCGTAGATCACCGGACCCCACCACTCGATCATCTGTCGCTTGACGTCGGGCGGGCACGGCGCCGCGGTGTGGAACACGTACTGCAGGCTCGACCCGTCGAAGCTCGCCCGGACGTCGTCGGGGAGACGCAGCAGCCGGACGAACTGGGTCGGCACGGCGTACACGATCGTCACCTGGTGCTCGTCGATGAGCTGCAGCGTCTCGGCCGGGTCGAACTTCCGCCGGATCACGAGCCGGTTGCCGATCCCGAACGGGACGACCGACAACAGGTACGGCCCGGCGTGGTACACGGGCGAGTTCACCAGCGCAGTGCCGTCGCGCGGTATGCCCATCAGACCGCTGAAGGCGTCGACCACGAACTGGATGGACGCGAGGGGTGAGCCGATCTCCACCATCGACGACTTGACGCCCTTGGGTTGCCCGGTCGTGCCCGACGTGTAGAACATCACGAACCCGGCGCTCTGGTCCGCTGGCTCCTCCGGGCTCCCGGACGCCACGAACTCTTCGTAGTCGACGAAACCGTCGGGCGGCTCGCCGCCGAACAGGACCCGGGTCGTCACGGCCGGCACCCTCGATGCGGCGTCGGCCGCGAGATCGGCGAACTCGTGGTCGGCGAACAGCGCGGTCGCCCCCGAGTCGTCGAGCACGTACTCGATCTCGCTCGCGGTGAAGTGCCAGTTGATCGGTACGTACAGCACGCCCGTGTGGCTGAGCGCCTGGGTGATCTCGAAGAACTCGATGCGGTTCCCCGACAGCACCCCGGCGACGTCGCCCACCTTCATCCCGGCGGCACGCACGGCATCGACGAGGCGGTTCACCCGCTCATCGAGGTCCGAGTACGTACAGGTGCGGAACTCGTCGGTCAGCGCGACGTCGTCGCCGCGCTCGTCCACGATGTCCCTGAGCAGTTCGGCCATGACGATCGCCCCCCTCGTGCGATCCCTCGTGCGGTCGGCACGAAGGAGCTTCGATCGTAGTCGCGATCGCAACGCGTGATCGGCGCTACGCGAACTGTGACGAGAGCTCGCCCGCATTCACAGCGCCCGCCGTGGCAGCTACCGGGTGCTGTATCGAATCGACGACGACGAACGGACCGTCACCGTGCTTCGCATCGACCGATCGATGAGCTGAGCCGTGTCATGTATGGCGGGCGACTGCCCGAGCGAGAGCG
This sequence comes from Ilumatobacter sp., assembly GCA_007693335.1. Lineage (GTDB taxonomy): Bacteria > Actinomycetota > Acidimicrobiia > Acidimicrobiales > Ilumatobacteraceae > SKSP01. The sequence goes on from REDU01000024.1 coordinate 6,765, forward strand.
TGGCCGCGATCGAGGGTCGGCGCGACCGGAAGCGCGTTCACGACCCGGCGTTACGCTGACGGTCTGTCGTCAAGCAGATGGCCGCCGAAGCAGCAGCGAGGATCAGCGTCCGATGAGCCAGTCACCG
>REDU01000058.1 GCA_007693335.1 Ilumatobacter sp.
CCCCACGCCCCCCCCACCCCACCCCCGGACCCGACCCCGACCCGGCCCCGGCCCCGACCCGGCCCAGACCCGGCCCAGATCGACACAGAGTCGCCAGATGCCGCGGATTGCGGCTCGGGGCGACTCAGAGTCACTTCCGGCCGACCGAGGAATTCGCTCGCACGACTACCTGCCGGTCAGTAGGGAGACTAAGGTGGGCGTCGTGTTGACCACCGAGGCCATCCTCCGTGAGCTCGAGCCAACGGCCGAAGCCCTGCTCGAGCGCCATCTCGCATCATCGAAGGAGTGGTTCCCCCACGAATTCGTGCCGTACTCGCGCGGGCGTGACCACGTGCCGGGCGAGACCTGGAGCGCCGACGACGCCGACCTCGACGGCCACCAGATCGATGACGCCGTGCGCAGCGCGCTGCTCGTGAACCTGCTGACCGAGGACAACCTGCCGTACTACTTCCGCTCGGTCGAGCGCATGTTCGGCCGCGACGGTGCATGGGGCACCTGGGTGCGCCGCTGGACCGCCGAGGAGGGTCGCCACGCGATGGCTATCTACGGGTACCTCATGACCACCCGGGCCATCGACCCGATCGAGCTCGAGCGGGGCCGCATGGCACAGGTGTCGGGCGGCATCACCCCCGACCCCGACAACACCCACGAGGGCTTCGCCTACCTGGCGCTCCAGGAACTCGCCACCCGCATCTCACACCGCTCGACCGGCAAGCACCTCGACCCCGTCGGTTTCGAGCTCATGAAGCGCGTGGCGGCCGACGAGAACCTGCACCAGCTCTTCTACCGCGACCTCGCGGAAGCGGCCATCCAGGCCGACCCGAGCGGGATGATGATCGCGATCGAGAAACAGGTCGCCAACTTCTCCATGCCCGGGGTGGGAATCCCGAACTTCGCCGAGCACGCCGGCCGCATCGCCCGCGCCGGCATCTACGACCTCGCCGTGCACCACGATCAGATCCTCGTGCCGGTCGTGATCCGCCAGTGGGACGTCGAACACCTCGAGGGTCTCGACGCCGAGGCCGAACAGGCCCGCGAGCGGTTGATGAAGCGTCTCGCCAAGAGCGAGCGCGTCGCGAAGCGGATGACCGACCGCCGTCAGACCGCCGACGCCACCCTCGTCGACGCCTGACCCACCACCACCACCGCCACCACCATCAGGTGAGCACGGGGACGTCGGCCATGGCGGCGTCGATCGTCCCCTGCGGGAGGTCGTAGTCGACCATCGCACCCGACAGATACGACTCGTACGACGCGAGATCGAGGTGACCGTGGCCGCACAGCGCGGTGAGGATCACCTTCTCCTCACCCGACTCCTTGCACGCGAGGGCCTCCCGGATCGCAGCGGCGATGGCGTGGGTGGGCTCTGGCGCCGGAACGATGCCCTCGGTGCGGGCGAACGTGAGGGCGCCGGCGAAGCACTCTCGCTGACCGATCGCGATCGCCTCGGCGAGACCCGACTCGTACACGTGCGAGACCAGCGGGCTCATACCGTGGTAACGCAGACCACCAGCGTGGATGGGCTCGGGAATGAACCCGTGGCCCAGCGTGTGCATCTTCATCAGCGGGGTCATGCCGGCGGTGTCGCCGAAGTCGTAGCGGTACTCGCCCTTGGTGAGACTGGGGCAGGCGGCGGGCTCGACGCAGCGGATCACCGGTGACATCTTCCCCGCCAGCTTCTCGCGGAGGAACGGGAACGCGAGACCGCCGAAGTTCGAGCCACCGCCGGTGCAACCCACGAGCACATCGGGGGTCTCGCCCACCTTGGCGAGCTGCAGCAGGGCCTCTTCGCCGATGATCGTCTGGTGCAGCAGCACGTGGTTCAGCACCGACCCGAGCGCGTACCGCGTGTTCGGATCGGCCACGGCCATCGCCACCGCCTCGGAGATCGCGATGCCGAGCGATCCGGTGTGGTCGGGGTTCTCCGCCAGGAGGGACCGACCGTACTCGGTGAGCTCCGACGGGCTGGAGTGCACGGTGGCCCCCCACAACTCCATCATCGTGCGCCGGTGCGGCTTCTGACGGTACGACGCCGCCACCTGCCACACCTCGCACTCCATCCCGTACTGCGCCGTGGCGAACGCGAGCGCGCTCCCCCACTGACCGGCTCCGGTCTCGGTGGTGAGCTTGGTGATGCCCTCGGCGTGGTTGTAGTACGCCTGGGGCACCGACGTGTTCGGCTTGTGCGAGCCGGCCGGGCTGACGCCCTCGTACTTGTAGTAGATCCGAGCCGGGGTGCCCAGCTCACGCTCGAGGCGGTGGGCACGGAACAGCGGACTCGGCCGCCACAGGCGGTACACGTCGAGCACCTCACCGGGGATGTCGACGTACCGCTCGCCCGTGACCTCCTGTTCGATGAGACCCATCGGGAACAGCGGTGCGAGGTCGTCGGGGCCGACGGGCTCGTGGGTGCCCGGGTGCAGCGGCGGTGGCGGTGGGCTCGGGAGATCGGGGATGACGTTGTACCAGGCCGTCGGCATCTCGGCCTCGGAGAGGTGGATCTGGTGCGGCGTATCGACCATCCGAGCAACGGTAGTCGGATACGGTGAGTTCTGATCTATGGGACTCTTCCGCCGCCGCGACACCGACTCCGAGCTGGCAGCGATGCGAGCGTTCCTCGACGAGTTGCGTGCCGAACTCACCGAACGCACCGACACCGAGGTGCAGTCGTTGCGCACCGAGCTCGAGGCCACGCGCGCCGAACTCAACGACCGCACCGGCACCGAGGTGCAGTCGTTGCGCACCGAGCTCGAGGCCACGCGCGCCGATCTGGACGAGCGCACCGGATCGGCCGAGTCATCGGTCTCGTCGGTGCGCGCCCAACTCACCATGACCAGCTCGGAGCTCGACGAACTCGACGCGCGCCTGCGCGCCATCGACGATCGGCTCTCGACGCCGATGACCACGCCCCCGCCTCCGCCCCCCACGGCCCCACCTGCCGCGCCCGCCGTGCCGGTCGGAACGGCACCCGCGATCGACAGCGACGACGTGCGGACCCTCGAGACCCACCTCGCACGCCTCGACGAGCGTCTGGCTGCGGTCGACCGACGGGTCACGGTGGTGTCGACAGAACTCGCCAACCAACTCGCCGAGATCAGCTCCGACATCGAAGCCCTCGACCAGGTTGCTCAGGCCGCCCAGGAGGCACGAGAGGCCACCGACACCGACACCGACACCGACACCGGTTCCGACACCGTGCCGGCGGTCGACCCCGAACTGCTCGAGGAGCTGCGCGACTCGCAGCTCCGGCTCGCCAACGAGCAGGCCCGCTATCAGATCGCCTTCCGCGACGACCTGGCCCGCCTGGCCGAGCAGCTCAAGCGGCGTTAGGCCGCGACGCTGATCGGCACGTCGGCCACCGCCCGCGGATCGATGATCAGCCGACGGCGATGATCTCGAGTGCCCGGGCGACCATCTCGCGGGCTTCGGTGATGGTGGCCTGGTACTGACCCAGGTCGCCGGTGCTCCGCAGCACGAGCTCGGCCTCGGTGAAGAGCGCCTCGGCCTCGGCCAGCAGCTCGGCGGCGTCGGCACCCGGGTCGACCGGGGGACGTTCCGGCGTGTCGTTCACGGGCGGCTCGGCGTTGTCGTCGATGTCGAGCTCGTCGAAGTCCTCGTCGAACGGATCGATGAAGTCGGCGACCTCCTCGAAGTCGACCGGCGATCCGTCGGAGCCGACACGATCGCCGAGATCGACGTCGAGCCCAGGGAAGACCCGGGCGAGCGCCTGCCCCATGGTGGGTGCGTGTGCCGCCCGCTCACCGTGCGACACGATCACGAAGCGGTACTCGGTCACCAACGGGATGGGTCCCGACTGCTGCACCTCGACGTAGAACGGGCGCACGTAGATGAGTCCGTCGCCCACGGGGACGAGCTGGAGATCGCCGAAGCGCACCGCCGTGCCGCTCTCGGCAGCATCGAGCAGCGAGATCTCCCGGTTGATGGCCGGCTCGGATTCGGCCTGGCTCGCCACCCGGATCGGACCGTCGGGGCGTCCGCCGGTGACGATGTAGGAGGTGAACTGGCCGTAGGTGTCGGGATCGCTCGAGACGGTCATGAACGCCTCGAGCTCGGTGCGCTGGTCGTCGCGTGAGAACGGCACGAACGGTCGCAGCAGGGCGAACTCGAGCTCGCCGGTCACGCCGTTGCGGAACAGCGAGTAGTACGGGGTGAAGCGCGCGGCGTCGGACTCGACGGCGAACTCGGTGGCGGTCACCACCTCGGGGTCACCCGTGTTGGTGAGCTGGCCCTGCCGGGGGCCCGCCGACGGCGCCTGCGCGATCGACCACGCGCCCACCCGCTGGAAGAAGTTCTCGGGGGCGAGCCGGTACTTCGAGTACACGTCGGTCTGGATGCGGAAGAGGTCCTCGGGGTACCGCAGGTGTTCGCGGAGTTCCTGGGGCATCTCGTCGAACGAGGTGAACAGGTCGGGGAACGCCGACCACCACGCCATCACGACCGGGTCGTCCTCGTCGATCACGTAGAAGGTGATGTCGCCGGTGTAGGCGTCGACCACGGCCTTCACGCTGTTGCGGATGTAGTTGGCGCCACGCGGCACACCCGAGTCGCTGGTGAGCTGCACGTTGCCGATGCGCTGGCCGTACGGGTAGCGATCGGTGGTGGAGTACGCGTCGATCACCCAGACCACGCGACCGTCGAGGGCCACCGGATAGGGATCACCGTCGTACGAGAGGAACGGAGCGAGCTTGTCGACGCGGTCACGCACGCCGCGCACCCACAGCATCTGGGACTCGGAGCCGATGGCCCCCGAACCGATGATGTTGTAGTCGAGGAACGCCAGGGCGAACGCCGCCCGCCGTGGCAGCGACGACATCCGCACACCCGAAGTGCCGGAGTAGGGCTCGTTGCCACCGCACGCCCGCTCGGACTCCGCGGTGTTCGCGATGCCGTAGCCGGTCAGCGTGGGGCTGAAGTAGAGCTCGGGACGATCGAGCGGCACATCGCGGTAGTCGGGACGGTCGGAGGCCTGGACACGGCTGACCGGTGCCATCACGAGACCGCAGCCACGGGTGTTCACGAGCGTGCGACCCTGCCAGCTCTGGTTCGCGACACCGGCGAGATCGAGTTCACGGGCGGCGATGAGCACCTGCTCGAGCTCTCCGTCGAGCTCGTAGCGGTCGACGTCGAGATCCTGGATGGCGAGGCCGGCCAGCTCACCGCGGTCGACACGGAAACGCGACTGGAACTCGGTGGGGTTGAGCAGACGCACCCGCTGCAGCGGCTCGAGATCGGCCTCGACGTCGGCGCCCGAGAGCGGTGAGAACTCGCGGGGCACCTCGACGATCTGGTCGAGGTTGTCGCCGAGGCCCATCGACTGGCGCGTGGCGGTCATGTTCCGGTCGATGAACGGCGCCTCTCGGGCTGCCTGGTTGGGACGCACCACCAGCGACTGGACCACCGCCGGGTAGATCACCCCGCCGAGCAGGCTGACGACCAGCCAGAGCGCCGACGCCACGAGCGGGATGCGCCACGAGTTGGTCTTGATGGTCGACAGGTAGAGCCCGGCGGTGAGGAGCGCGATGAGCGTGAGCAGCATCAGCGCGGGCAGCTGTGCGTTCACCACGGCGTAGGTGGCACCCTGTACGAAGCCGCGCCGTTCGTTGGTGAGGTCGTAGCGGGTCACCCAGTAGTCGGCGGCCTTGACCACGGCCAACAATGCCAGCAACACGGCCAGGTGGGCCTTGGTGGAGGCACGCACCGCTGGCATCGACGACGTGAAGACCACCCCACCGTTGAGCAGGTGCGCAGCCAGCGTGAGCAGGATGACGATCACCAGGGCGGCGAAGGTCCACTCGATGGCGAACGACAGGAAGGGCAGCTGGAAGACGTAGAAGCCGACGTCGACACCGAACTGCTCGTCGGCGATGCCGAACGACTGGCTGTTGCGGAACAGCAGCCAGTCCTGCCAGCGGGCTGCGGCCGGGAGGGCGATCACGAGGCCGAGCAGCAACGCCGTGCCGTAGCGCACCAGGCGCAGCCGGTGACCGAACACCTCGTGGAAGCGCTCGACATAGGGGTGGACGTTGGCCGGGAACGAGGTGGGGGCAGCACGGTCGGCCAGATACAGGTTGAGCACGGCGAGGCCCACGAACACCAGGAAGAACACCGCGAACAGGGTCAGCTGCGCGAACAGCACCCCCCAGAAGACATCGGTGCGGCCGAGCCCGTCGTGCCAGAGGAAGTCGACGTAGAACCGGGCGATCGCCCGCCCGAACACGATGAACAGGAAGAACAGGAGGCCGAGACCGATGAGCACCGCTCGACCGGTGAGCCGCCGCGATCTGGGCTGGCTCGGGAGGTCCGTCGAACGCCGCATCGGCGTCGAGGCTAGTTGCCGGTGGGCACGATGAGGCAGCGGCACCCGGGGTGGGCTGGTGCCAGACGGTGACCGGTGGGGTACGGCTCACCCGCTGCGACCGCTCCGGCGAGTGCGTTGTCCTCCGCATCGGGGCAGGCAGGGCCGTCGGGATCGACCGACCAGCACATCGGCGTGCCGGGCGTGAGCGCCGCCGCCGCACCCACGCCGTGTGCCAAACGCAACACGTCATCGAGCTGATCGTCGATGTGGGTGGTCTTCCACTCGCGGTAGACGGCGCGCACCTTCTTGACGACCTGATCGTTCTCGCCACCACCATCGGCCACCGCACGCTCGAGTCGTGACCGCAACGGCTGCACCAGCCCATCGGCGATCAGTTCCCGCACCGGTCCGAGCACGGTCTCGTCGACCTCGTCGACCTCGGTGGGACCGTCGGGGTCGAGGAGCAGCGCGCCCGCCCGGGCGGCGGCCACCAACTCATCGGTCATCGCAGCGGCGAAGCGTTCGACGTGGTCCTCGGCGATGGGGACGAGGTCGTCGAGCTCGCGCACCACGGCCTTGCCCCGCAGGGTGTCGAGCGCCTCGTTCTGCTCGTCGGCGAGCACCCGCTTCAGCTTGCGTGCCGCAGCCAGGATCAGCGGCACCAGGTCGGCATCACGGCGCTGGAACACGGTCTCCTCGGGCTCGGCGGCGACATCGGCGGCGACATCGGCGGCGACCTCGGGCTCGGTCAGCGACTCGGTGCCGGCGACGCCGGTCTCGTCGCCGGCCTCGTCGCCGGTCTCGTCGCCGGTCTCGTCGCCGGACGCGACGCCGGCGTGACCGGCAGCGGTCTCCGCACGCAGCCGGGCGAAGAGCCCACCAGCCGGATCGGTCTCGGCCGGATCTGCGTCGCGCTGGCCGAACAGTGCCACCACGTTCGAGTCGACGACCTCGGACTCGACGACCTCGGACTCGACGACCTCGGGCTCGGGCTCGGGCTCGGGCTCGGGCTCAGCGGACTCGAGGACCTCGTCGACGGCCTCGGGCTCGGCCTCGTCGACGGCCTCGGGATCGGGCTCGTCGACGGCCTCGGGCTCGGGCTCGACCTCGGATTCGGGATCGACCTCGTCGACGGCCTCGGGCTCGACCTCGGGCTCGGGCTCGGGCTCGGGCTCGGATCCGGCGTGGAGCGACGCATCGCGGGCGGGCACCATGATCGGGACCGGGTCGGTGGTGGGCGACAGGTTCACGTACTCGTCGAGCTCGTCGAGCGGAGCGAGATCGCTCATGACGTCGACCGAGACCAGGCGAGCCCGCTCGAACACCTGCAGCAGGCGATCGCGGCCGGACACCAACTGTTCGATCTGCTGGCGAGCAGCCTCGCGACGACGACCGAGCTCCGACAGCACCCGCTCGCGGTAGGCCCGGGCCTCGTTGACCATCTCACGGCCCTGCTGCTTGGCCAACGAGAGCTCGGCCTCGGCATCGGCGCTGGCATCGCTGCGGATCCTCGCTGCATCGGCGTCGGCCTCGTTGCGGATCCGGTTGGCCTCGTCGGACGCCTCGCGGATGACGCGGGCGGCGGACTCCTCGGCCCGCGACTTGATCTGCGCCGAGCTCTCGCGAGCCGTCTGGAGCACCCGGAGGGTCTCCTCGCCGAGCACCCGCGAGACGGTCTCCTCGTCGAGCGCGTCGGCCGGATCGACCGTGGTCTCCTGTGCTGTGCGCAATTCGTGCTGGAGGAAACGCTCACGGTCGATCAGGCGTTCGAGCTCGGCCGCGACCTCGCGCAACACGTCGCGGACCTCACGCTGGTCGAAGCCGCGACGGGCGGTCGAGAACGTGGCGTCGGCGATCGATGCCGGCGACGACGGATCGGGCCGGGAGAACGAGAGCGCCATGACACAAGCGTAAACAGTCGGGGCGCCACGATGGTGGCAATCGACGTGACGAGTCGGGGTCAGCGGCCGGGAATGGGCTCGCCGCCGAGCGATTCGAGTACCTCGAGCGCCTCGTCGAGCGTGGCGACCGGGATCACCTCGAGCCCATCACCCCCAGCCGAGCGCGCCGCCGCGATGTCGTCGTCGCTCTGCGATGCCGGCACCAGGAACACCTCGACACCGGCCTGGGCCACGGCCGACGCCTTCTGTCGGAGGCCGCCGATGGCCCCGACCGAGCCGTCGAGCTCGATGGTGCCGGTCACGGCCACGTCGCGATCGCCCAGCAGGTCGCCGGGGGTGAGCTCGTCGATGAGCGTGAGCGTGAACGCGAGACCGGCCGACGGTCCACCGATTCGGCCGGTGTCGATCGAGATCTCGAACGGCAGCACGACCCGCCGGGTGTCGAAGGGGACGAAGCCGACGATGGTCCGCTCCGGTTCCTGTGGCGAGGTGGTCAGCTCGACGGTGACGGTGAGTTCGCCCACCTCCGGCCGCTCGAGCCGGAGTTCGACGGTGTCGCCCGGCTCCTTGGCCGACACCACGGCGGTGAGATCCTCGACTCCGTCGAGCTTGACGCCGTCGGCCTCGAGGAGGCGGTCGCCGGGCTCGAGGAAGTCCGCCGAGGGGCTCTCGCGCAGGCAGTCGCCGCCATCGGCGGCGACCTCGAGGCACACCAGTTGCTGCACCAGCACGTCGCCCGGCACCACCTCGACGTCGAAGCCGAGGGCCTCGAGCGCCACGAACTGTGCGACCTGCTCGGACGTGCGCATCGACTCGAGCGCGAACACCCGTCGCTGTTCCGGCGTCTGCACGCCGAACTTCTGCTCCTCGGTGAGGAACTCGATGGCCGGTTCGTCCCGGCCGACCCACCAGGACAGCATCGACTGCCGTGGTTCGGTGACCGTCACGAAGAACACCGACGTGCCCGACGGGTACTGCTCGACCACACCGTCGAGCTGCCCGAACCGCACCCGTTCGTCGACGCGCTGCGCCGACGACGGGGTCCGGGCGTAGGGGGTCGGCTGGAACTCGTCGATCCGCGGATTGAGCTGTTCGGCCACCAGCGAGGCCGGCAGTGCGGCCGAGACCGCCACGACCACGAGCGCGGCGAGCCCCGCGACCGCGAGCGGGATCGACCACCAACGGTGACGCGACGAGGGCAGGCGCACCGGCGCGCGCCCGACGGGGGTGGGGCCCGCCGATATCGTCTGGTCTCGCGTGTCGTCCACTCTTGCGCTCTCGGTCGAAGTCCTGACGGTGGCCGCCGCCTGGATCGCCGGACTGGCGATCGTGGCGCTGGTGTTCACCGGTTGGCGTCAGCCTGCCAGAGCTCAGCCCAGAACACGACGCGACGCCACGGGTACCGCTGGCGCCATCGGCGCTGCGGTCGAGGTGGACCACGAGCCGGGGGAGGTCTACCGCCGTCCAGGACCGCTGCGCCGGCTGCTCGCTGCCGCCGCCGGGCTCGGCATCACGATCGTGACCGGTGCCGTGGTCGCCATCGTGCTCGCGTTCGCACTGGCCCTCACGGTCATCCGGCTCACCGGGCTGCTCGGTCGATGAACCGTCGCGACGTCGTGGTGGCCGGCCACCGCGGCGACCACGAGACCGCGCTGGCCGCTGTCCACCATGTCGAGCCGACGATCCGGGAGGCTGCGCTCGGAGCCCTCGAACGACTCGAGCTGCTCGACGCCGAGCTGCTCTCGGCCGCGATCGGCGATCCCGACGTGGGTGTGCGCCGCCGTGCCGTGGAGCTGGCCGCCGGGCACCCCGAGGTGGATCTGCTGGGTGCGCTGCACGACCCCGACGACCGGGTGGTCGAGGTGGCCGCGTGGTCGTGCGGCGAGCACGAGGTGGTGCCGGACACCGTTCTGGAACGCCTGATCGAGCTCGCCACCGGTGCGAGCGATGCGCTGGTGCGGGAGTCGAGCGCCGCAGCCCTCGGCGCCATCGGAGATCCGCGCGGGCTGCCCGCCATCCTGGCCGCGTGCGACGACAAGCCCGCGGTGCGACGTCGTGCGGTGCTCGCGCTCGCTCCCTTCTACGACGTCGACGGCGCCGGCGACCGACGGGTGGCGGCCGCCGTCGACCGGGCGCTGAACGATCGCGACTGGCAGGTGCGTCAGGCCGCGGACGACCTCCACCGTGCCACGAGGGGCACCCTGTGACCGCACCAGGCGCCGGTGGAAGACGGCAACGGCACGACGGCCCCGATCACTCGAGCGTGAACCGGTACAGGTTGGTGTCGTACGGCACGAACCCGAGCCGCTGGTAGAGGCGGTTGGCGGCCTCGCGCGACGGACGGCTCGTGAGGCTCACGTTCTTGGCACCGCGGGCCCTGGCCTCGTCGAGGGCAGCGCGGTTGAGCGCCTCCCCGACACCCCGACCGCGGCCCGCCGCATCGACCACCACGTCTTCGATCCACGCCTTCACCCCGGTCGGGATGCGGTAGAGACCGAGCGTGAGGCTGCCGATCACCACCGAACCGTCGAACGCCACGAACAGCACCGAGTTGTCGGCCTCGACGATCGAGCGCAGCTCCTCGGCAGCCGGTGGCGGCGAGCTCGACGACAGCTGCGGGATCAGCCGGGCGAACGCCGCGACCAGCTCGGGGGTCACCTCGGCCACGGCACGGATCTCGATCTCGCTCACGAATCGTGACGCTAGTGGGCCGGTGCGTAGCGTCGGCCGCCATGGCCACCGACACCCTCTCGACCCAGGCTCGCCGACTCGGATCGGTCCTCGAGCCCGTCATCGGCCAGACCTACTTCTCCCCCGAGTGCCACGCCGGGTACCAGGCGCTCGGTTTCGACCCGAGCCCCGGGCGGGCAGGCGGCGTGGCGCTGCCCGACGGGCCGGCGTACTTCACGAGTCGCGGCAGCGTCATGGGGCAGGTGCCCGGTGAGCTCGTGGCCGCGGCCTTCGCGGTGTTCAACCCCGACATGGTGATCCCGGCTGTGGCCCTGGGCTGGACCCGCACCGACGCCGCGACCATCTGCGCCGCCCGCACCGATGGCGCGGTCGGGCAGCTCGGACGGCTCATCGGGCCATCGCCGGACAGGGTGGAGCGCGTGGTCGAACTGCTCACGCGTGCGGCCGACACGCTGCGGCCCGAGGGCCGCCCGATGTACGCCGGCATCCGGTCGCTGGGCGTACCCGACGATCCGCTCACGGCCGTGTGGCGACTGGGCGACATGCTGCGTGAATACCGCGGTGACGCCCACACCGCCGCCTGGACCTCCGCCGGCTTCGATGCCACCGAGATCGGGTTGCTGAGCGAGCTGTACTTGGGCATGCCGCTGCGCAGCTACTCACGGACGAGGGCGTGGACCGACGAACAGCTCGACGAAGCCCACGATCGTCTGCGGTCGCGCGGTCTGCTCGACGACGTCGGGTTCACCGACGCCGGGCGAGAGGCGCGCGAGGCCGTCGAAGTGGCGACCGACCGACAGATGGGGCCGGTCATCGCCGCCCTCGGCCACGACATCGACGAGCTGTGCTCGATCATGGGACCATGGGGCGCCACTGTCCGCGCCGGTGGGGGCTACTTCGCCAGCGGACCCCACGACCTCGGAGGCCGCTCATGATCCTGACCACGCTCGAACGTGTGGATGCCGCCGCCTTCGCAGAGGGCACCGGGTGGGAGCCGAAGCCGGAGGGGCTCTGCCGCGGCGAGGTGTGCGTGCCGGCGCCAGGGTCCCTGCGTGACGACGGCACCGTCGACGTCGAGCGTGCCGCCGAGCGACTCGGGATGCCGATCGTGCACGACGCCGAACACGGCGTCTGGGCCATCGGCCCGGGCACCAGCACCGGTCGGGTGCTCAGCACCGCCACTGCACCCGACCCCGAGCTGATCGACCGTGACGGGAATCCGTTCAAGCTCTCGAGCCTCCACGGCCGCAAGGTGCTGCTGGTCGCCTGGTCGAGCTATTGAGGTTGTCGCACCAGCCTGCCCGGGTGGCAGGCACTCCACGAACAGCTCGCCCCGCTCGGCCTCACCGTCGTGACCGTGGCCCTCGATGTGCACCCCGAACACACGCACCGGTGGATCGACGCCGCCCGACCCGATGATCCGGCCGCGGCTCATCCGAGCCTGATCGACACCCGACACGTGACCGGTGAGCTGTTCGGGTTCGTCAACATCCCGATGGCCGTCTGGATCGACGAGACGGGCACGATCGTCCGCAACGCCGAGAGCGCCTCGATCGAACGCAGCCCGCTGCGCGACATGGAGGTTCCCGACGGGATCCCCGAGCGGATGCGGACGATGCTCACCGAGGTGAAGGCGATCCCCGACCACGCGGACCAGTACCGGGCAGCCATCGTCGACTGGGCCGAGAACGGGTCGGACTCGCCCTACGCCCTGACCCCCGACGACGTGATCGCCCGCTCGCAGCCCCGCGACGACGCGACGGCTCGCGCCACGGCGTGCTTCGAACTCGGTCGCCACCTCCGTGCCACCCTCGATGACGACGGCGACGCGGCGGCCATCAGGTGGTGGAAGGAGGCGCACCGTCTCGACCCGTCGAACTGGACCTACAAACGGCAGGCGTGGACGCTCGCCACCACCGCTCCCGACGCCGAGGAGAACGATCTCGTGCAGGAGGCCGGCGAGGTCTACGGCACCAGCTGGATCGACGATGTCCTGGCCGGCGGTGGTGGCGCCCACTACACGCTCGAGCCCGACCTGTGAGTCGTCTGATCGCGAGCCGGTAGCCTCGGAACCGATGGAGCACGTGCGCTGGCTCGCCGAGCCACAGCTCACCAACCCGATCGTCGTGGCCGGATTCACGGGCTGGAACGACGCCGGCGACGCCGCCTCCACCGCCGTGCGCACGCTCATCGAGTCGGGTCGGGCCCGAGCGCTCGCCGAGATCGATCCCGAGCCGTTCACCGATTTCGCCACGGTGCGTCCGCAGGTGCGGCTCGACCAGCAGCACCACCGCCAGATCATCTGGCCCACCGTGGGGGTCTGGTCGATGTCGGCTCCCGGCGCCGACGTCGTGCTCGTGCTCGGTCCGGAGCCGGCACTGCGGTGGCGGGCGTTCTGTGAGCAGATCGTCGGCATCGCCCGCCACTTCGACTCGCCACTCGCCCTCACCCTCGGCGCCCTCCTGGCCGATGTACCGCACACCCGACCCGTGCAGCTGATCGGGACCGCCACCGACCACGAGCTGGTCGAGCGCTTCGACCTCGAGCGGTCGCGCTACGAGGGGCCCACCGGCATCGTGGGCGTGCTGCAACACGCGCTCACCGAGGCCGGGGTGCCGTCGGCGTCGCTGTGGGCGGCGGTACCGGGGTACGCCTCGCAGATCCCCTCGCCCAGGGCGGCCATCGCGCTGGTCGACCGGGCCTGCTCGATCATGGGCACGCCGGCGCCCACCGCCGGCCTGGCGGCCCAGGCGGCCGAGTACGACGCCACGGTGGCCGCGCTCGTGGCCGACGACGACGACCTCGAGCTCTACGTGGCCCGGCTCGAGTCGATGCTCGACGAGATGGCCGACGAACTCGACCACCAGCTCGACGACGATCGTGAAGCACCGGACGCGAGCGGCCCCGACCCCGGAGACCCCGGCGATCCATCGGAGCTGGTGAACGAGGTCGAGCAGTTCCTCCGCGACCGCAACGACGACACCTGACCGCTACCCCGAGCGCCAGATGGGCGAGCGCACCGGGTCGAAGCTGGTGTCGAACTCCTCGCCGTTGACGGCAGCGAATGCCATCGGTCCCCACCACTGGGCGCCCGCCGTGTTCTCCGGGAGATCGTCGCTGCCGAACCACCCCACGTCGGAGCATTCGAGCGGATGACCGCACAGCTCACCACCCACTGCGGTGCAGTGGAACAGCAACATGTACATCCCGAACCGGGAGAAGCCCATCCGCTGACCGTCGATCACGGCCAACAGACGCTGTGGCTCGCATTCGATGCCGGTCTCCTCCGACACCTCCTTCACCGCCACCTCGGCAGGTGAGTACCCGACGTCGGCCCAGCCGGTGGGATAGAGCCAGATACCCGAGTCGGCCCGCTGCACCAGCAGCAGCTGCCCCTGATCGTTGCCCACGATCGCGCCGATCGCGACCTTGGGTGTGACGTAGCCGGGCACCCCCTCGCCCACGCTCTCGAGCCACTCCTGCACGAAGTGATCGGTCTCACGACGCATCTCGACGTCGTCGAGCAACTCGGCCTCGGCCTCGGCGGCGGCCGCCTTGATGTCGGCGGCCACGTGCAGGATCTCCTCGAACCGTTCACGCTCGTAGATGCTCTCGGTGAAGCCCAGACCGGTGCGCGCGATGGCGGCCAACGTCTCGCTCCAGCGAGCGAGATCACGGGCTTGGACGTCCCCTGCGGCCACGATCGCAACCTACTGCACGGCGTGGAGGACGGCCCGACCGATCTCGTTGCGGTGGAAACGATCGGTGACCAGCCCGCCCGACGAGGTGCGCACGTAGAACGTGTCGACCACCTCCATCCCGATCGTCTGCACGGTGGCGTGGCGGATGTCGAGACCCAGCTCGGCCAGCGCCTTGGTGATGCGGTACAGCACACCGATCTTGGTGGGGGCGCGCACCTCGATCACGGTGGCGTTGCTCGATGCCCCGTCGTGGAACTCGAGGCGGGGTGGCCCGGGTGCGGCCGCCTGAGTGGCACGGCGACGACGGTAGGTGCGGGCCCGCTCGGCCAGTCGGGCCTCGATCGCGAGACCGCCAGCGACGGCGCGCCGCAGATCCTGCACCACCGGGGCCCAGTCGACACCACCTCGTGGCAGTACGACGCGGAACTGCGACGCCGCCATCGTGAGGTGGCCGGGGTGCCACTCGTCGGAGTGCGCCTGGGCGCTCACGACGTCGAGACCATGCAGCGACAGCACACCGGCCAGGCGGCTGAACGTGCCCTGCTGGTCGGGGTTGACGATCACGACTCGATCGTCGGTGACCGAGACGTCCACTTCACCCGATGCCATGCGTGCCAGGGTGGCGGCGTCGGGGAAGAGCCGCCAGGTGACCTCGCGTACGTCGCCGCCGCCGAGCACGTGTCGCACCCGCGCCGCGAGGTCGTTCACCAGCTCCTCTTTCCACGAGTTCCACGCCGACACGCCAGTGGCCTTCGAGTCGGCCTCGGTGAGGGCGTGCAGCAGGTCGAGGGTGTCGACACCACCAACTGCGTCGGCCACCGTCGAGATCGTGGCGTGATCGGTGAGATCGCGCCGCATGGCCACATCGGGCAGGAGCAGATGGTGCTCGACCATCAGCACGAGCACGTCGATGTCCGCCGCCGACAGCCCGAGACGCGGGCCGATGCTGCGCACGAGCTCCATACCGACCTCGGTGTGATCGCCGGGATAACCCTTGCCGAGATCGTGGAACAGCGCTCCGAGCACGAGCAGGTCGGGGCGGGCCACGCGGTCGACCAACTCGGCAGCGTTCGCCGCTGCCTCCCAGAGATGCCGGTCGACGGTGAAGCGGTGGTAGGCGTTGCGCTGGGGCCGCGACCGCACGGGCTCCCACTCGGGCAGCATCCGGCTCACGAGACCGCGCTGATCGAGCGCTTCGAGCACCGGGATCGCGGCGTGGCCCTCGAGCAGGAGCGCCACGAGCTCGTCGGTGGCGCCCACGGGCCACGACCCGGGCCAGGGCGCCAGCTCGTCGGCCATCCGGTCGAGCGAGTGCCGACCGATGCGCACCCGGTGCCGTGCCGCGGCCACCGCGGCGGTGAGCACGAGCGTGGGATCGGCACTGGGGTGAACGCCATCGGTCAGCTCGATCTCACCGTCGACCAGCTCGATACCGGGCGCCACCGGCTCGGCCGCACCGGTCGTGACGCGGCCGACCCGACCCCAGGCCTCGTCGCCGATCCACGAGATCCGTCGAGCTGCCGCAGCGACCTCGGCCATCAGATGGTCGGCATCGGTGAAGCCTCCTCGGGCCGCGATGGCGTCCTGGTCCTCGAGACGGAGGATCTCACCCTGCCGGCCGGTCGCCAGGTGCAACGCGACGCGAGCCCGGACCAGCGTGGCGTAGCACTCCTCGAGCGCCGCGAGATCGTCGGCGGGCACCGCCAGGCCGGCATCGATCGCCCACCAGATGGAGTGCACGTCGCGCATGCCGCCGTAGCCGTCCTTGAGGTCGGGCTCGAGCATGTAGGCGACCTCGCCCGCGTCGGCCTGACGGGCCTTGACCCGCTGGCGGAGCTCACCGAGCCATCGCGATCGACGACGGGTCCAGTTCACCCGGCCGAGCTCGACCACCGCCTCGGCCAGTCGGGGATCACCGGCGATCGGACGCGCCGTCAACAGCGCCGTGGCCGAATCGAGGTCGGACGCCGCCAGCCGCTGCTGTTCCTTGGGCGTACGCACACCGTGGCCCACCTTCAGGCCCGCATCCCACAGCGGGTACCAGATCGCGCTGGCCAGCGACTCGACGCGCTTGGCCGTGGTCTCGTGCACAATGAGCACGTCGAGGTCGCTGAACGGCGCCAGCTCGCCGCGGCCGTAGCCGCCCAACGCGAGCACCGCCACCCGCGGTTGACGACCGGGCCGCGACCGGGCCGCCTCGACCAGATCCACCAACCACTGGTCGGTGACCGCCGCCAACTCGCGGCAGAACTCACGCCCGGTGAGGGTCGGATCATCGATGACGGCGGCGCGACGATCGGCTCCGGTGGCGGTCGACGGCATCATCTCATCGTAGGGCTCGCCGACGGCCCGGCACCCCCCGGGCGGCGCCGCCGCAGCACCGTGGCGGCCTTCCAGGCGCCCCACATCAGACCGGCGTCGTGCAGTTCGGGGTCGATGTCGGCCCACGCGGCCGGTGACAGATCGTACCGGTCGGCCTCGAAGTGCTGTTCGGCGAACGGGTCTCGTGACGGTTCCGGCACCCCTGCCGCGGCCAGCAGGAGGGTGGGGTGTCGGACGGCCTCGCGCAACACGGTCAGTGGGGTACCGCGCTGGTCGTCCACATCCATGCGCAGCAGACGCTCGACATCGGCCACGACCTCGGGGCCCACGACGGTCGCCATGGCCGTGGCGTCGGCGCGCAGCGTGTCTGGGCACCGCCCCAGCTGACGCTCGGCGGTCACCACCACGCAACGCTCGAGCCATCCGGGCACCACCCGCGCGACGATCTCCACGAGCGTGTCGACGGGCGTGGGACCGGGCAACTCGTCGGACCCCTCATCAGGTGTCGCTGCATCGCGCCGGTCGTCCGCCATGCGGTTCTTCTATCGTGACGATGTGCCAGCGCCTCGTCGTTCCTGCTCACGCCGATCGGTGGTGCCGGGACTCCTCCTCGTGGCGGCCCTGATCGCGGTCGCCTGCTCGTCCGACGACGATGCCGCTCCCGACACGACGACCGAGACCACGACCACCACCACCGAGCCGCCCAGCGAGGGCGACGGTGAGCTCGTGATCGGCGTGCTGCTGCCCACCACCGGTCCCGGCGCCCAACTCGGTCAGCCCATGATCGGCGCCGTCCGTCTCGCGGTCGAGCGCATCAACGAGGCGGGTGGGGTGCTCGACGAACCGGTCCGCCTCGTCGAAGTGGACGAAGGGGCGACCGTCTCGTCGGCCACGACGGGATTCGAGACGCTCCTCGACGAGGGCGTCGACGCCATCGTCGGCCCAGCGTCGTCGTTGGCAGCGCTCGGCGCTCTCGACGTGCCGGTCTCGGCCGGTGTGCTGACCTGTTCACCCACCGCCACGTCGCTCCTCCTCGACGACTTCCCCGACAACGGGCTCTTCTTCCGCACCGCGCCCAGCGACTCGCTGCAAGCGGTGGCGATCGCCCAGGTGGCCGAGCAGACGGGTACCCCTTCGGTCTCGATCTTCTTCATCGACGACGCCTACGGCCGCGGGCTGACCGATGCCATCGAGTCGTCGGTCGAGGCTCGCACCATGTCGGTGCGCCACCGGGTCGGGGTGCCGGTGGGCGAGAGCGAGATCGCGCCGTACGCCCGTGAGGTGCTGGCCGACGAGCCCAACGTGGTCGTGGTGATCGGCGACGCCGACGCCGGCAGCCGGATGCTCGCGGCCCTGGGTGACGAGTCCGCCACCTGGACGCCGAGTCTCATCTTGGTGAACGATGCTGTTCGGGCGGCACGATCGTCGCAGCGGATCGTCGATCTCCCCGACGATGTCCGCGAACGCATCCAGGGGGTGGCACCGCTCAGCGCTCCGCCCGAGACCGAGAACTTCACGGGCGCCTATTCGGCACACGCCTACGACTGCGTGAACCTGATCGCCCTGGCGGCGCTCCAGGCCGGCAGCGACGCCCCCGGCCGAATCGCCACCCAGATGTCGTCGGTCAGCGTGGGAGGCTCGGTGTGCCGGAGCTTCTCCAGCTGCGCCGACCGGATCGCCGAGGGGCTCCAGCTCGACTACAACGGGGTGTCGGGTGAGCTCAACCTCTCGACGCGTGGTGATCCACGCCGCGCCCGGTTCGAGATCTTCACCTTCGAGGAAGACGGCAGCGACGCCTCGAACGGCCTCGTGCTCGAGGTCTCCAGCATCTGAACCGACGTAGGCTCGGACCATGGGTCGTCAACGCACCGAACGGCTGCTGATCACCCGCGTCGGACCCGACGGGATCGACCGATCACCCGACGAGCTCATCGTCGAGGAGCCGATGACCGTGCAGCTCGACGGCACCACGGTCACCACCACGATGCGCACACCCGGCCACGACCACGAGCTGGCGGTCGGGTTCTGCCACACGGAGGGACTCCTCGCCGACGCTCCGGTGGAGGGTGTGCGCTCGACCGCGTTCAACGTGGTCACGGTCGAGACCGCAGGGGCGGCGCCCACTCCCACTCCACGGCTCGGCACCACGTCGTCGAGCTGCGGATGGTGTGGTAGCGATCAGCTCGACGATCTCTGCGAACGGATCGACCCGCTCCCGCCCAGCCCACCCATCGCGCTCGACGTCGTGGGATCGATCCCCGACCGGGTGTTCGACGACCAGGGTCTGTTCGCCCGCACCGGCGCGGTCCACGCCGCCGCCGCGTTCACCCCCGACGGAGAGATCCTGCTCGTGCGCGAAGACGTCGGTCGCCACAACGCCGTCGACAAGGTCGTGGGCGCGTTGGTGCTCGCCGATCAGCTCCCCGCGTCCGGTCTCGGTCTGTTCGTGAGCGGACGGGCCAGTGTCGAGATGGTGCAGAAGGCGTGGGCCGCCGGGTTCGGCACGCTCGTGGCCGTGAGTGCACCGACGGCCCTGGCGGTGGCAGCCGCTCGCCGGGCCGGGATCACGCTGGTCGGGTTCGTGCGCGGCGACCGGTTCAACGTGTACGCACCCGAGCGACTCCCCTCGTAGCCTGACGTCATGCGCATGGACACCGGCCTCGCGGTCGTGCACCTCTTCTGCCGGCCCACCGACCAGCTCGATCGGGAGGCCGTGCTGGCCGCCACCAAGCACGCCACCGAGCAGGGCGCTCAACTCGTCACCGCGGCGGTGCTGGGCCACAAGTGCGACATCGCCGTCATGGCCCTCTCGCCCGAGCTCCCGGTGCTGCGTCGGCTGCAGACCGAGCTGCAGCGAGCCGGTCTCGACGTGGTCGACAGTTACGTGAGCATCACCGAGGTGAGCGAATACGCGAAGGGGATGCCCGAGCAGATGCTGCAGTCGCGCCTGTACCCGCAGCTGCCACCCGACGGGCTCGACACCTTCTGCTTCTACCCGATGAGCAAGAAGCGCGAGGCCCACGCCAACTGGTACGCCACGCCGTACGACCGGCGCAACGCCATGATGCGCGAGCATGGCACGAGCGGTCGTGCGTTCGCGGGCAAGGTGGTGCAGCTCGTGACCGGTTCCACCGGGCTCGACGACCACGAGTGGGGCGTCACGCTGTTCGCGGCCAGCCCCGAGGTGGTGAAGGACGTCGTGTACACGATGCGCTTCGACGAGGGCTCGGCGCTCTACGGCGAGTTCGGCCGCTTCTACCTCGGCTACCTCGCCCTCATCGACGACCTCGTCTGATCGCGGCATCCGCACGGAGTCGGCCGGCAACGGCGACCCCACCACGCGGAACTGTCTGCCCGGATCGGCCACAGGTGGCCGATCCGAACAGACAGTTCGGGGTGTTCCGGTGTTCAGAGGTGCTGGATCAGAAGTCCATGTCGCCGCCGCCGGGCATGGCGGGGGCGTGCTCCTCGGGCATGTCGGCCACGACGGCCTCGGTGGTGAGGAACAGCGCTGCGATCGACGCCGCGTTCTGCAGCGCAGAGCGGGTCACCTTGGCAGCGTCGATCACGCCGAGCTTCACGAGGTCCTGGTACTCGCCGGTGGCGGCGTTGAGCCCTTCGGCACCCGACAGACCGCGGACCTTCTCGACCACCACACCGCCTTCGAGGCCGGCATTCTCGGCGATCTGCTTCAGCGGACCTTCGAGCGAGTGGGCCACGAGACGAGCGCCCGTGGCCTCGTCGCCGGTGAGCGAATCGGCCAAGGCCGAGACGGCCGCCTGCGAGCGCAGCAGCGCCACACCGCCACCGGGCACGACGCCCTCTTCGATGGCCGCCTTGGTGGTGCTGACGGCATCCTCGATGCGGTGCTTCTTCTCCTTGAGCTCGACCTCGGTGGCCGCGCCGACCTTGAGCACGGCCACGCCGCCGGTCAGCTTCGCCAGACGCTCCTGGAGCTTCTCGCGGTCGTAGTCGGAGTCGGTGTTCTCGATCTCGGCCTTGATCTGGTTGATGCGGCCCTTGATCGCGTCGGAGTCACCGGCACCCTCGACGATGGTGGTCTCGTCCTTGGTGATCACGACGCGCTTGGCGGTGCCGAGCAGGTCGAGGGTCACGTTCTCGAGCTTGAGACCGACCTCTTCGCTGACGACCTGACCACCGGTGAGGATGGCGATGTCCTGCAGCATGGCCTTGCGGCGCTCACCGAAGCCGGGGGCCTTCACGGCGGCCGACTTGAAGGTGCCGCGGATCTTGTTCACGACCAGGGTGGCGAGGGCCTCGCCCTCGATGTCCTCGGCCACGATCACCATCGGACGACCCGACTGCATGACCTTCTCGAGCGCCGGCACGAGATCACGCACCGACGCGATCTTCGACGACACGAGCAGGATGTACGGGTCGTCGAGGCTCACCTCCATGCGCTCGGTGTCGGTCACGAAGTACGGCGAGATGTAGCCCTTGTCGAAGCGCATGCCCTCGACGAGATCCATCTCCATGCCGAAGGTCTGGCTCTCCTCGACGGTGATGACGCCGTCCTTGCCGACCTTGTCGATGGCGTCGGAGATCATCTGACCGATCTCGTCGTCGGCCGACGAGATCGAGGCGACCTGGGCGATCTGCTCTTTGGAGTCGACGTCGACGGCGAGGCTCTTGATGGAGTCGACCGCGGTGTCGACGGCGGCCTCGATGCCCCGCTTGAGGCTCATCGGGTTGGCGCCGGCGGCCACGTTGCGGATGCCTTCACGCACCATCGACCAGGCGAGCACCGTGGCGGTGGTGGTGCCGTCGCCGGCCACGTCGTCGGTCTTCTTGGCGACCTCTTTGACGAGTTCGGCGCCGATCCGCTCGATGGGGTCCTCGAGCTCGATCTCCTTGGCGATGGACACACCGTCGTTGGTGATGGTGGGGGCGCCCCACTTCTTCTCCAACACGACGTTGCGGCCCTTCGGGCCGAGGGTGACCCGCACGGCATCGGCGAGCTTGTTCATGCCCGCCTCCAGCCCCTTGCGAGCCTCCGAATCGAACGAAATCTGCTTCGGCATGTGTGGTTGTCCTCCGTTGGACGTGTTCGCACTCTTGTAGCGGTGAGCACTCGAATGTGACGAGTGCTAGCACTCTACAACCGGGAGTGCTAACGGGCAAACGTCGAGCTCACCCGCCGGGGAGCGCCGTCGGGCAGCAGGAACCGGGGGGAAGGAGCGGCGTCAGCCGCCGGCAACGGCGGGGATGATCGACACGGTGATCCCATCGGCCACCGGCGTGTCGAGCCCGTCGAGATACCGCACGTCGTCGTCGTCGACGAACACGTTCACGAACTTGCGGAGACCGCCGTCGTCGTCGAGCAGCCGGTCGCGGAACCCGGGGTGGGCGGCCTCGAGGCCCTCGATGACCTCGGCCAGCGAACCCGGTGCGAGCTCGACCTGCTTGGTGCCTCCCGACAGGGGGCGCATGGTGGTGGGGATCCGAACCGTGACGGCCATGGGGGAAACCTTACCGGACCGGTCAGGATTCTCCCCGGCTAGCGTCCGCGGCATGCGAGTCGTGGCTGCTGTCGACAAGTTCCGCGGGTCGGCCACCGCCGCCGAGGTGGCCGCCGCCATCGGCCACGCCTGCTGGGAGCTCGGGATCGAGTGCGACGAGGTCCCCCTCGCCGACGGGGGCGACGGGTTGCTCGACGTGCTCGGTGGCGCCAACCGCACCACCACCGTGACCGGCCCTCTGGGCGATCCCGTCGACGCCGAGTGGCGGCTCGACCGACGGACGGCGGTGATCGAGATGGCACGGGCCAGCGGTCTGGCGATCGCGGGTGGCGCCGAGGGCAACGATCCGCTGGGGGCCACCACCACCGGGGTGGGCGAGCTGATCGACCAGGCACTGGGCGTCGGCGTCGACCGCATCATCGTGGGATTGGGCGGCTCGGCCACCACCGACGGCGGGTTCGGCGCGATCCGGGCCATCACCGCGCGCAACCGCATCCGCGGCATCGACCTCGTGATCGGCTGCGACGTGACCACGACGTTCGTGGACGCCGCGGCCGTGTTCGGCCCGCAGAAGGGGGCGTCGCCGGCCCAGGTCGCGCTGCTCACCGGTCGCCTCGAGCGGCTGGCCCAGATGTACCTCGACGAATACGGCGTGGACGTGCGTGAGCTCCCTGGCTCTGGCGCCGCCGGTGGACTGGCCGGAGGGTTGGCGGCGCTCGGCGGACGCATCGTTCCCGGCTTCGAGCTCGTGGCCGACGAGCTCGACCTCGACGACCGCGTGCGCGGTGCGCAGTTGGTGATCACCGGAGAGGGGTACCTCGACCAGCAGAGTTTCGCCGGCAAGGTGGTGGGCGGGGTGGCCGAGATGGCAGCGGCCTACGACGTGCCCGTGCTGGTGGTGGCGGGTGACGCCGACGCCGACGCCCGGACTCGACTCCCGACCATCACCCTGGTCGACCGGTTCGGGCTCGAGCGGGCGATGCGCGAGCCGATGTGGTGCATCGAGCAGGTGGTGCGCGACCACCTGAGCTGATCGCCGACCGGGCTGATCAGTCCTCGGTCTCGACACCCTCGTCGTCGATGACCTCGTCGTCGTCGTTGTCGCCGCCCGACACCGCGGGTGCGGTCACGGTGGTCTCACCGTCGCCGGCGCCGCCGGCCGGAGCGAGCTCCTCGAGCGAGCGGCCCGCCTTGTCGTTGCCGAGCAGCACGAGCACGTCGCCATCGACGGTACCGTCGCCTGCCGGCGCCGGGGTACCGACCTGAGCGACGTTGGAGTCACCTCCGAGACTGCGGTTGACCGACTCGGCCACCGGGAGCGCGGCATCGTTGTCGGGGTCGTAATAGATCACGGTGCTGTCGAGCTGGCCCGTGGTGGCGTTGGTGGGCGTCCCCATGATGTACCCGACCTCGGCGAGCAGGTCCGACATGGCTCCGGCCGAACCGTTCACACCGTTCGCGTTGGCGATCACGACCGTGGCCCCGTCGACCACCAGCGGGGGCTCGGTCGTGGTGGTGGGCGCCGGTTCGGTGGTGGCGGGCGCCGCGATGTCATCGGTCTCGTCGGGTGTGGTGGCGACGGTGGCGCCTGGACCCGTGGGCAACGTGGTGCCCGAATCGTCGCCGCCGGTGATGGCCCGCAAGATGAGGAATCCGGCCACGACCGCGACCACGGCGAGCACGATGGTGAGCGCGCCGCTCACGGGCGCGCCACCTTCGCCGCCGCGTCGGGATGGACGCTCGGTGGGGGGTGCGCCGACCTCGGGTACCTCGGAACTCATGCGTGTGCCCCTCCCTGTGCCTGGGTGCCGGTGTCGAGCCGTGCACGACGCCGACGGACACGGTGTCGTGCGAGACGTCGGACCACGAGCGGGTCGTGTTCCATCGCCTCTGGCTGTTCCAACAACTTGTTCAACTCCGCATGGTACTCGTCCGGCGAGCACTGGAACCGCGCCCTGATGAGCACGTCCTTGGGTTCGTCGTGGTTCCACCAGGTGCGTTCGAACTCGAGCATGGCCTGGTGCCGTTCGGTGATCACCGCGCCAGCTTGGCCGTCGGGCGTCCGTGAAACAAGGACCCCCCAGCTCTGCCGCCCCTAGCGTGTGAGGCTGTGAGCGACGAATCGACCCCGGCGCGACCGTTCCTGATCGGGGTGGCCGGCGGCACCAGCTCCGGCAAGACCACCATCGCCGAGCGATTGGCCGAACTCATGGGCGACCGGCACCTCGCCCTCGTCAAGCTCGACTCGTACTACCGCGACCGACCCGATGAGCCCGTCGAGCAACGGGCCATGGCCAACTACGACCATCCCGAGGCGTTCGACTGGCCGCTGTTGAACGACCACCTCGCGGCACTCACCAACGGGGCCACCGTGCCCGTGCCCATCTACGACTTCACCACTCACGCCCGCACGGGTGAGGTCAGACGGGTCGAGCCGTCACGCATCGTGGTGGTCGAGGGCATCCTCGTGCTGTGGGAGCCCTCACTGCGCGAGCGCTTCGACCTGAAGGTCTTCGTCGACACACCGGCCGATCTCCGCTTCATCCGGCGCCTGCAGCGCGACGTGGCCGAGCGGGGCCGCACCACCGAGAGCGTGGTCGACCAG
This sequence comes from Ilumatobacter sp., assembly GCA_007693335.1. Classification (GTDB taxonomy): domain Bacteria; phylum Actinomycetota; class Acidimicrobiia; order Acidimicrobiales; family Ilumatobacteraceae; genus SKSP01. The sequence continues at coordinate 25,020 of REDU01000058.1, forward strand.
TACCTCACGACGGTTCGCCCCAGCCACGACCGGTTCATCGAGCCGAGCAAACGCTACGCCGACGTGATCCTGCCGGAGGGCGGACTGAACCGTGCGGCCATCGAGATGCTGCTCGCCCGCGTCCGGGAGGTGGCCGGGGGCACCGACCTCGCCCGCTGATCATGCCTACGATCAGGCGATGGCGAGCGACAACCTGCATGCACCCCGCGAACGACTGAGCGCCGAGACCCTCGCGATGCACCACGCGATCGTGTCGCTGATGGAGGAGCTCGAGGCCGTCGACTGGTACCGCCAGCGCGCCGACGACTGCGACGACGAGGAGCTGAAGAAGATCCTCATCCACAACATGGAGGAGGAGATGGAACACGCCGCCATGGTGATCGAGTGGCTCCGTCGCAACAACGACAAGTTCGCCGAGGAACTCGACACGTACCTCCATCGCGACGGACCCATCACCGGTCACTGACGAACGTCACTGATACGAGACGAAGTCGGGTACGGGGTCGAATTCGAGCACGTCGGCCGCGCCGAAGATGTCGATGTCCTCGTCGTAGAAGAGCTTGAACCCGTTCGAGAACGGCGGATCGATCCGGGTGACCGAATACGTCTCGAGCTTCATCTCGCGGGTCCCGAAACCGTCCATGTGGATGTTGACGGCCAGCTCGGGCGGTGCGATCAGCTGATCGCGGTCGGTGATCATGCGATCCTGGAACTGGTGCACGATCAGCAGCTTCTGCGGTAATCCCTCGTCGGCCACGATGTCGGCCAGGTAGCGCGCCACGTCGTTCACCTCGGCGGCGCTCACCTGACCCACCAGCTGTCCGGGTACCTCGTCGGGACCCATCCGCCACTCCGGATCGAGTGCCACGCCCACGTCGGGCTCGCGCAGGAACTCCTCGTAGCGCTGTACCTCGGTCAGGAAGTCGGATCGGCCGGGCTGGATGTCGAGCACGAGGTAGAAGCCGTGCTGGCGCGCCACGTCGAGGTACCGCTGGACGCGATCCGACGGTGACACCGAGCGGTAGAGCCCGTCGTCGCCGGGAGCGGCAGTGGCGATCGTGGCGATGAGCTCGAACGTGCCGAGCACCGGGCGGTCACTCGCCTGCTCCCAGGGCTGCATGACCTCGCGCAGTCGGTCGGCGGCCTCCTCGGGGGTCTGCTCACCCAGCGCACCGAGCTGATCGGACGCATCGGTGCCGTACAGCGCCACCATCCGGTACGTCGGGAACAGCGGGGGTGACGGGCAGGCCTCGTCGCTGGTGGCCGCTGGGGTACCCGGGAACCAGCCGACCACGTCCACCACGTAGTGCGCCGAGGCATCGGCGTGCAGGCAGACCGCTCCGCCCGACCCGAGCCGGGTCACGACCGAGTTGGCCACGGTGTCACCCTCGGCCACGTTGAGGTTCGAGGCGGTGGGTCGATCGACACCGGCCGGGTGCACCGTGGCGAAGCCGGCGGTGCGGGCCTCGACCGCCGTCACGTTCAACAGCACGGCGCCGGCGTGGTCGGGGATCCCGGCGCGACCGGCCACGTCGAGCTCGAGTGTCGACCGCTGGGGTCGGAGTCCGTTCCCGGAGAACTCACCGTCGACGGTCGAGTCGGACGCGCGGGTGTCGAGCAGTCGACGGGGCTGCTCGAGCGTGGCGTAGGTGGACGGCGGGAGGGTCGCCGCCGCATCGACGATCAGATGGGTGTCGGCCGACGTGTACAGGCAGATCCGACCCTGGTCGTCCACCCGGGACACGGAGGTGTTGGCGATCGTCTGCCCGGCGGCGTGGTTCAGACTCGACGCCGTCGGACGCTGATCGTCGCACGGGAACACGGTCACGTAGCCCGGATCATCGAGCGCATCGACGGTCACCGTCAGCACGACCGGTGGCGTCGGATCGGGCAATCCCGCCCGACCCGCCACGTCGAGCTCGAGCGTCGAGCCGGCCTCCCGCTGGCCGATGCGTTCGAATTGTCCATCCGCCGTGGCACTCGCTTCCCGCGTGTCCAGCAGGCGCTGCGGTGCGTCGAGCGCGTCCACGCCATCGTCGGGGAAATGGCCCGCCACGTCGACCACCAGATGGGTCACGGCGGAGGTGTACAGGCAGATCTGCCCCGCATCACCCACGCGCACGAAGGCACCCCCGGCGATGGTGCCACCGTCACCCACGTTGAGGTTCGAGGCGTTCGGCCGGTCCTCCCCGCACGGAAAGGCGGTCACGAAGCCCTCCTGCTCCGCGTTCACGGCGGTCAGGTTGAGCGCGACCGCTCCGGCGGTCTCGGGCACGCCGACGCGGCCGGCGATGGGCAGCTCGATCGTGGTGTCGGGCTCGGTGGGGCCACCGCCCACGAACTCACCGTCGGCGGTCGAGGCACCGTCGCGGGTGTCGAGCACGCGCCGGGGCGCATCGAGCGGGCTGAGCGAGGTGGCCGGCTCGTCCTGTGCTCCGGCCACCGCGGGGACCACCGCTCCGAGGGCGAGGACGGACACGGCGGCGAGGGCAGTCGTGGTTCGCATGCTCACGTGCTACCCAGACGCCGGGGGACCGAAACGGACCACGGAGAACTGACCGTTGCGGATGCGATCCGCGGTGGACGGACCGCCGTATCAGCTCGGACGATCCTCGATGTCGGTGCGCAGCGACACCGGCGGGCCGAGGACTTCACGCAGCACGAATGCGTTCCGCGCGGCGCCGGGCGATGCCAGCGCGCGACGGAGCGCCGAGCGACTCGACTCGCGGCGAGGTCGCGGCGGCGGCTCGGGTCGGCGAGCCGGAGGGGGCGTCGCGCGCACCTTGGTCTCCCCGGGGACGATCTCGGGGGGCACGTGCTCGCGGGCCTGCGAATACGACCGGGGGGGCGGTGCCGCCGGTCGGACGTCGGGAAGGGGTGTCGGCACCGCCCGCTCGGACTGTGCGTACCGACTGGGCGGCCGGTTCACCCGCGGCCGACGGTTGGTGTTCACGAGTCGCCGTCGTCGGCGATCGACGACCGCATCTCGGTGTCGGCCTGGACGTTCTGCATGCGGTAGAGGTCCATCACGCCGATGTTGCCGCTGCGGAACGCCTCGGCGATGGCGAGGGGCACCTCGGCCTCGGCGGAGACGACCTTGGCACGCATCTCCTGCTCTTCGGCCACGGCCATCGCACGACGCTCCTCGGCGCGGGCCTGGGCGATGTTCTTGTCGGCCTCGGCCTGGGCGGTCTGCA
>REDU01000094.1 GCA_007693335.1 Ilumatobacter sp.
GCTCGTTCATGAGCGTGGTGAGCGACACACGCCAGCCGTCACCGGGCTCGCCGAGGCGCTCCTCGTCGGCGATGCGGGTGTCGGTGAAGTACACCTCGTTGAACTCGGCCTCGCCGGTCATCTGCCGCAGCGGCCGGATCTCGACGCCGGGACCCTGCATGTCGACCACGAACGCCGTCAGACCGGCGTGCTTCACGGCCTCGGGATCGGTCCGCACCACCAACAGCCCCCACTTCGAGAGATGGGCGAGCGTGGTCCAGACCTTCTGGCCGTTGACGATCCATTCGTCGCCGTCCTTGACGCCCTTGGCCGAGAGACCGGCGAAATCCGAGCCCGAACCGGGCTCGGAGAACAGCTGGCACCAGATCTCCTCACCGGTGAACAGCGGACGGAGGTAGCGAGCCTTCTGCTCGTCGCTCCCCCACGCCACCACGGTGGGGCCGCACATCCCGTGACCGATCGGGTTGCGGTACATCGGGTTGGGACCGCCGGCCGCGTAGATCCGCTCATTGGCGAGCTTCTGCAGTTTCGGGTTGAGACCGAGACCACCGTGACCCTCGGGGAAGTGGACCCATGCGAGGCCACGGTCGAACTGCTCACCGAGGAACACCTTGGGGTCGGTGCTGGACGGTGGGAAGCTGGAGAGGAGATCGTCGACGAGATCGCTGACCTTCTGCTCGTCGGTGGTGAGGACGTCCGTGGCGCTCATGGGCCCGAAACGTAGTGGTGGTGTGCAAGTACCGACGAAACGAGCCGTTGGGTTTCGTGTCACACTCGCATCGTGCTGCGTCGCTCCCCCGCTGCTCTCGTCGCGGCCGTCGCGATGGTCACGCTGCTGTCCACCGCAGCGTGCTCCGACGACGATGTCACCGAGGAGACGGAAGCACCGGTGCTGCCGGTGATCCCCGACGAGGCGCCGGGTGTGATCCCGGTGGACGATTCCCCGTTCTGTCGGGCGATGCTCGACCTCGGCACCGTCGAGGGCGACGACCTCCCCGGTTCCGGGACCGCCACGTCGCTGGACGATCTGCTGGCTGCATACGTCGATGTGCAGTCCGAGGTCCCGAGCGAGATCCGCCCCGACTTCGACGTGGTGCTGGAGCGACTGGTCGCGATCACCTCTGGCGACGATGTGGGCGATCCACAGCGCGCCGAGGAGTCGGCGATCGAGCTTTCCGCCTACATCGAGCGGCAGTGCCGAGGAACCAGCGTCAGCCCGCTGCCACCGCCGACCGCGCCCGGTGACCGGCCCACTGACCCGTGACACGGCCACACGACTTCGGTACGCTCGTACGATGCGGATGAGGGTGGCCATCGGTGTGGCAGCCGGGTGCCTGGTGGCGGGTGCGGTCCTCGTGACATCTCCCCCGCCGGTCGCGGCCTCGCCAGCGTGCCTGCCGTCGGTGACCGGGGCAGCCGAACTCAACACCCATTTCGCCTCGCCCGGCCTTGGTGCACGGCCGGATCAGGAGGGCTTCGGCGGCGGCGACTACCCGCGCTCGTATCCGCTCCCCGATGGCCGCGTGCTGTGGCTGTTCCAGGACCTCCACTTCAGCAACGACGAGACACTCGGCGCCACCAACGCCGCACACAATGCCGGGCTGATCCAGTCCGGCCAGTGCTTCACCATCCTCGGGGGTCGCGGGCTCGACTTCGCGGGTGGTGCACCCCTCACCGTCCACAGCCGTCGGTGGTTCTGGGCGCTCGACGGTGAGATCGGACGCGACGGCAAGCTCTGGATCTTCTTCGCCGAGATGGAGAACCCGAGCGGCGCGGGGGCGGGTGTGGGCACCGTGCCCACCGGGACGTGGTTGGCGCGGATCGACCCGACATCGTTGGTGGTCGAGTCGTTCGAGCGGGCGCCCGACAGCGGAGCCCGGCTCTACGGCTGGTCAGTGGCGTCGGACGACCGGTGGTCGTACCTGTTCGCGCACTGCTATCGGCAGTTCGCGAACGGCGACGGCGAGTTGGCCGGGTTCGACGCGTCGTGCATGCAGCACGCGTACGTGGCTCGCGTGCCTCTGGGCGACTTCACCGCGACGCCCGAGCACTGGACGGGCAGCGGGTGGTCGGTCGACGGCACGCCGATGCCGATCTCGTCACGGGGTGTCGCCAACCCGATGAGCGTGCAGTGGTTCGGTGACCAGTGGGTCTCGGTCACCAAGCTCGACGACTGGTGGGGGTCGTCGTTGATCATCGACGCCGCGCCTGCGCCGCAGGGGCCGTGGGAGACCGTGCACACGCAGCACGTGTCCGGAGATCGCCGCTGCAGCGAATGCGGGAACTACGGAGCGTCGCTGCTGCCATGGCTCGACGCGAACGCGAAGATGACCGTCTCGCTCTCCAACGGCGCCCCGTTCCACCTCTGGCGGGCCAACGCCTGGCTCTACCGACCGAGCTTCTACACGTTCGATGTGCCGATCTCGACCGTGCCGCTCGCCGCCACGGCACCACCCGGGTTCCCCGTTCCGCCCGGCACCGCGGGGCTGGTCGCCGTCGATCCGCTGCGCCTGGTCGACACCCGGGACCCACAGCAACCTCCACGGCTGTCCGCCGAGGGAACGCTGCGGATCGACGTCGGCGACCTCGCTCCGCCCGGCACCACCGCGGTCGCGCTGAACCTGACCAGCGTCGCCTCCGACGACGGTTTCATCGCTGCCCACGCCTGTTCGTCCCCCCGGCCGGCCACGTCGAACCTCAACCCCGCGGCCGGACGGGTGGTGACCAACGCGGCGATCGTCCCGATCGGTGATGGCGAGCTGTGCTTCTATTCCCACGCGGCCACCGAGCTCCTGGTCGACCTCAACGGCTGGCTCACGACCACCTCCGACGTCGGGCTCCACCCGGTCGACACCCGTCGTCTCGTCGACACCAGGTCGGGGCTCGGTGGCAGCACTCGACTTCCAGCCGGCGCCACCGTTGCGATCCCCGTCGTGCCGGTCGGGTCAGCGACCACGGCGGTCCAGCTCAATCTGACCGCGGTCGAGCCCCGGACCGACGGGTTCGTCACGGCGTGGCCGTGCGGCACCGACCGTCCGACGGTGTCGAACCTCAACCCGGTGGCCGGCGTGACCCGCCCGAACCTCGTCAACGTTCGCGTCGGCGACGGTGGCACGGTGTGTCTGTACACCGAGCAGGAGACCGATCTCCTCGTCGATCTCCTTGCGGAGTACCGCCCCGGGGCGCCGGCGCGCTTCGCCGCGATCGATCCGGTCAGGGTGGTCGACACCCGAGGCGGTTCGAGGCCGACGCATGCAGCCCGGTCCGTGGTGGTCGCCCTGGGTCGGACGGTGGCCGTACAGGCGAACGTGACCGCCACCAACACCGCAGCGCCCGGCTTCCTGACGGTCTACCCGTGCTTCACCGACCCGCTGCCGTCGACATCGAACGTGAACTACGCCGCTGCCGAATCGACGGCGAACTCGACGTCGATGCGCCCCGGACGAGGATACGGGTGCGTCTGGGCCTCGGATCCGGCCGACGTGATCGTCGACGTCTTCGGCGTGTGGTCCTGACCGCGCCCGGTCGGCGAGCGCTCCGTCAGTTCAGCGGGGCCTGGGCGCGTGCCGCCTCGACCGGCTCGGTGGCCAACTCGGGCACCGCCTGACGCAACCGCATCACGAGGGCCAGCCGGACCGGATCGGGTCGCTGGGTGAACGCGTTGCGCAGGTTGTTGAGCATCCGGGCGATCACGAGTCGGTTGGGGGTGGGCGCGAGGTACGAGTCGTGCCACGGCACCTGACGGTGGGTGAGCTGCTCGAGCAGCGAGCGGCATCCGGCACGGTCGAGACGGGTACCTCCGTCGAACGGATCGGCGAACCACTCGGGGTCGGCCGGATCACCGACGAGGAAGTGTGCCGGCATCCCGACGCCGGCGAGCTGCACCCCGACACGTCGGGCCACCTCGATCACGAGCACGGACAGCGTGATCGGGATGCCGCGGTGCTGGGCGATCACCTGGTCGAGGCATGAGTTTCGCCAGTCGCCGTAGGTGGTCCGATCGCCCACGAAGCCCATCTCGCTGCACACGTGTGCCACCACACCGTCTCGGGTGGGTGTGGCGCAGCGCGCCGCGATGTCGTCGATGGTGGCCAACCAACCGATCACGTCGAGGCCCGGTTGGAGCACCGCTGACATCGAGAGCGCGGCCTCGTCGAGCGCGACGTTGGTGGGATCGCCGGTCACTGCGGTCGCGAAGGCGCTCAAGGCGGTCTGCTGCGGATCGGTACGTTCCGGATCCATACCTCGACGGTACCGTCGACTACGTTCCGCCACATGTTCCCAGGCGCACATCTCGACTCCCATCCGGACCGGCCAGCGGTGATCATGGCCGGAAGTGGCTTCACCCAGTCCTTCGCCGAACTCGACGCGGCTGCCAACCGCCTGAGCCACCTGTTCCGGGCCGCCGGTCTGCAGCCCGGCGACCACGTGGCGATCTGCATGGAGAACCACGACCACTATCTCGAGGTGATCTGGGGTTGTCACTATGCCGGGCTCATCTACACCGCGGCGTCGTCACGGCTCACCAGCAACGAGCTCGCCTACATCGTCGACGACTGCGGTGCACGGGTGTTCATCACCTCGAAGTACAAGGCCGACCAGGCCGCCGAGATCATCGACGCCACCCCGAAGGTCGAGCTGCGATTGATGCTCGACGCCACCATCGACGGGTACGAGAGCTACGAGGCCGCCGTGGCCGCCCAGCCGGCCGAACCCCTCGCCGAACGCGTGGCGGGGATGGACATGCTCTACTCGTCGGGCACCACCGGCATGCCCAAGGGCGTGCTCCGCTCGTACGTGGAGGAGCCGCTCGAGAGCACCGGCGGACCCATCGTGCCGCTCCTGCAGTTGCTGTTCGCCGTCGACGACTCGTCGGTGTACCTGTCGCCGGCGCCGTTCTACCACGCCGCTCCGCTGCGCTTCTGCATGGCGGCCCAGAGCCTGGGCGCCACCGTGGTCGGCATGGAGCACTTCGATGCCGAGGGCTACCTCGCCGCCGTGGAGAAGTACTCGGTCACCCACAGCCAGGTGGTGCCGACCATGTTCGTGCGGATGCTCAAGCTCGACCCGGCCGTACGCGAGAAGTACGACGTCTCGAGTCTGAAGGCGGTCATCCATGCCGCGGCACCGTGCCCGGTACCGGTGAAGAAGCAGATGATCGAGTGGTTCGGGCCCGTGATCCACGAGTACTACGCCGGTACCGAGGGCAACGGATTCGTGTACTGCAACAGCGAGCAGTGGCTCGCCCACGAGGGCACGGTCGGGATGCCGCTCAACTGCGTGCTCCACATCTGCGACGACGAGGGCAACGAGGTCCCCCAGGGCGAGAGCGGCACCGTCTTCTTCGAGAGCGAGGCCACCTTCGAGTACCACAACGACCCGGAGAAGACGAAGAGCTCTCGCCACCCCAAGGGCTGGAGCACCCTGGGCGATGTCGGGTACCTCGACGAGGACGGTTTCTTGTACCTCACCGATCGCAAGGCGTACATGATCATCTCGGGCGGGGTGAACATCTACCCGCAGGAGGCCGAGAACGTGCTGGTCACGCACCCCAAGGTGGTCGACGTGGCGGTGTTCGGCGTTCCGAACGACGACTTCGGCGAAGAGGTCAAGGCCGTCGTCCAGCCCAAGGAGATGCCGGCCGACGAGGCGGGCGCCGAGGCACTCGCGAACGAGCTGATCCAGTTCTGCCGCACGCAGCTGGCCGATGTGAAGTGCCCACGCTCGATCGACTTCCGGCCCGAGCTCCCCCGCCACCCCACCGGGAAGCTCTACAAGCGCCTCCTCAAGGACGAGTACTGGCAAGCGGCCGGCCGCCAGATCTGAGTGTCGCCCGGCCCGGGTCAGGGCGACAACACGACCATGCGGATCTCGGTCATCTCGCGGACGGCGAAGGCCGGGCCCTCGCGGGTGTTGCCGCTGTCGCGGACCCCGCCGTACGGCTGCTGGTCGGCACGCCAGGTGGGCACCTCGTTCACCAACACGCCGCCGTAGTCGAGGGTGTGGAACGCGGCCATCGCCGTGGCCAGATCGCTGGTGAAGATCGCCGCCTGGAGCCCGTAGGCCGAGTCGTTGGCGAGCCGGAACGCCTCGTCGATGTCGTCGTAGGCGGCCACGGCGACCACGGGCCCGAACACCTCGTGGGTGCAGACCTTCATCGACGGCTCGACGCCGGTGAGCACGGTGGGACGGAGCACACCGAGGTCGTCGATCGTGCCGCCGCAGGCGACCTCGGCACCCCCGGCGCGTGCCTCCTCGATCCACGACAGCACCCGGTCGCGCTCGTCGGTCGAGATCAGCGACGAGACGTCGGTGGCCTCGTCGGCCGGATCACCGGTCACGATCGACTCGGCCTCGGCCACGAGCGCCCCGGTGAACTCGGCCGCGATCGACGAGTGCACCAGGATGCGCTGGGTCGAGATGCAGCTCTGACCCGCCTGGCTGAAGCCCGCCACCTTCACCTTGGAGGCCGCCGTGCGCCAGTCACCGTCGGCGTGGACGATCAACGGGGCGTTGTTCCCCAGCTCGAGACCGACGTGCTTGCGGGGCGCCCGTCCGCGAATGCCCCAGCCGACCTCCGGTGACCCGGTGAACGTGATGAGGGCGATGTCGGGGTGGTCGACGATGGCGTTGCCGACCGTGGACCCACCGCCGGTCACCACGTGGAGGTACTCGGCCGGGAGCCCGCACTCGTCGAGGAGCATCTCGGCCAGCGCGATGGCGCTGAACGGGGTCTGACTGGCGGGTTTGAGGACCACCGGGCAGCCGGCCGCGATGGCAGGTGCCACCTTGTGGGCCACCAGGTTGAGCGGGAAGTTGAACGGCGAGATCGCTCCCACCACGCCGATCGGCACCCGTACCGTGAACCCGAGCTTGCCCTCCCCCGTCGACGCGGCGTCGAGCGGCACCATCTCGCCGGCCAGCGTGCGCGCCTCCGCGGCCGCGAACTGGAACGTCGACACTGCCCGCTCGGCCTCGACCCTCGCCGTCCGGATCGGTTTCGCGACCTCCCGGGAGATGATCTCGGCGAACTCGTCGCGCCGTTCGGCCAGCAGCCGTGCAGCGGTGTCGAGGATCTCGGCTCGACGCCACTGCGGCAACGGCGAGGCGAGTGCCGATCGTGCCGATCGCACCGCCCGGTCGACGTCGTCGGCCGTGCATGCGGGGATGGTGCCGATCAGCGACTGGTCGAACGGCGACCTCACCTCGATCACGTCGTCGCTCGAGTGGGCGGTGCCGGCGATGGGGACAGTGCGCGTCTCGCTCATCCCGCGGACGATACTTGGCCAGCATGACGACACGATCCCACCCGTTCCTCGACTGGCCGGGGCCGATCCCGTTCGCCCACCGGGGCGGTGCGAGCGAGGTGCCCGAGAACACGATGCCGGCGTTCCAGTACGCGGTCGATCTCGGCTTCGTCTACCTCGAGACCGATGTGCACGCCACGGCCGACGGCGTGCTGGTGGCATTCCACGACGACGATCTGCTGCGTACGACCGGCCGCACCGGGCGAATCTCCGAGCTGCCGTGGAGCGAGGTCTCGACCGCCCGGGTGGACGGGCGTGAGCCGATCCCGCTGTTCGAGGATCTCCTCACCGCATTCCCCGATGCCCGGGTGAACGTGGATTGCAAGTCCGACGCCGCGGTGCCGGCGCTCGTGTCGGCGGTTCGACGCACCGGGGTGATCGACCGGATCTGTGTGGGCAGTTTCTCCGACACGCGGTTGGGCCGTCTGCGCCGCGAGCTGGGTCCCGACCTGCTCACGAGCATGGGGCCCCGTCAGATCGCCGCGCTCAAGCTGCTCGGCCGGCGCATCGGGAACTCCACGGTGGCCCAGGTGCCCGTGCGCCAGGGGCGCGTGACGGTGACGGATCAGCGGTTCGTCCAGCGCGCACACCGCGCCGGCGTGGTGGTGCACGTGTGGACGATCGACGAGCCCGACGAGATGCACCGCCTGCTCGATCTCGGTGTGGACGGTCTGATGACCGACCGGCCCGCCGTGCTGCATGAGGTGCTCGAGTCGCGCGGGCAGTGGTGTGATCGGCCCGATGACCGCGGTGCGTGAGCGATCTGACGCGATCTCGAGCGATCGCGACCTGCGTCATGTGACATGCCAGAGAGTATTTCCTTCAGACGAGCAGCTGGCCGACCGACAGAGAGGGGGCGTCCACGGTGGGCGCACAACTGACGGAAGGATCCAACATGAATGCTCCTCGCAAAGCATCTCTGGCGGTCTTGGCGGGCGTCGCGATCACCGGTCTGGTGGGAGCAGCGGCCGCGAGCCTCGGAGGCCTGAACATCGAGTCACTCGGCGCGGACGATGCCATCGTGGCCGCCTGCGACGACGACGGCATCGATGTCGCGTTCACGACCAGTCACGACGGCGACTCGTTCGTGGTCGACTCGGTCGACTTCAGCGGCGTGGATGACGCCTGCGACGGACTCGACTACGTGGCCGTACTGACGGGCTTCGACGAAGTAGCGGAGGAGACGATCGAACTGGCACGGGCGAACGACACAGCCACCAGCGGGTCGTTCTCGGCGAGCTTTGCCGGCGAGGGTGTCCTCGCCGAGGACGTGCTCGGGATCTCACTCGTGATCTCAGGCTGACGACGGAGAACCGACGTCACTCCCCCGACGTCCGCTCCCCCGACGTCATGGAGATGCCCCGAGCCTCCTTGCTGGTGGTGCCGATCGCGTTGCTCGTGATCGGCACCATCGGCGCGTCGGTGGCGCACGCGGCGTCGCTCGGGGGACTCTCGGTGGCATCGCTGTGGGTGTGGTCGGCCGAGGCCGACATCGACCTCGACCTCCCGCCGCCCGAGCCGGAGTTCGCCGCCTGCGACGACTTCTCGGGTGGCAGCGGTCCGCTCGACGGGCGCGTCACCCCCTGTGGGGCCACGTGGTCGGTGGCGAGCGGCAACTGGTCACTCGGCAACGACATCCTCCGCTCCACCGGTCGGGCCGGACTCGCCACGCTTCCGGCGGGATCGTCCGACATGACGGTGTCGGTGGACGTGATCGACGGTCACGCCAACAACCGTCGAGGTGGCGTCGTGGTGGCGGGTAGCGACACGACACGGCTCGTCGTGCTGATCGAGGGATCGGGCGGACTCCGCCTGCAGTTCGTCGACGGGAACTCAACGACCTCACTCGAGTACGTGAACATCCCGACCGCAGCGGTGCCGCGGCTCTCGGTCACGCGGTCCGGCACCGTCGTCACGGTGAGGGTGGACGGAGAGGTGCACATCAGCCACATGCTCACCGCCGCTCAGTCGGATCTGCTCACCGGCACGCAGGCCGGACTGACCAAGTCGCAGGGCCCTCCTGCAGAGTTCGATCGCTTCGAGGTGACGACACCATGACCACGAGAACGGCCATGACCACGACCAGACGGATCGCATCGGCGGTGCTGACCCTCGTCATCGTCGTGCTGGTGATCCTGCTCTGGCCCGCCCGGTTCGGGGGTTCGACCCACTGGATCATCGTGGCGGGCAACTCGATGGAGCCGACCTACGACCTCGGCGACGTGGTGCTGACCCGATCGACCACGACGCCGACGGTTGGCGACGTCGTGGTCTTCGAGGTTCCGTACGGCGTGGGCGAGGGATCGCTCGTGATCCACCGGATCATCGGCGAGCGCGACGACGGCAGCTTCGTGATGCAGGGCGACAACCGGGACACCGCCGACCAGTGGCGGGTCCGCCCCGAACACGTGGTCGGCACGCCGTTGCTCCGTCTCCCCGGATTCGGGAAGGTGGTCGCGGCAATCAGCAGCGGCGCACTCGTGGCACCGGCGCTGGGCCTCGCCGTCACGATCGCGCTGTGGCCACGGCGCCGACGCGACGATCCCGACCGACCGACGGACCACGATCCCACCACCGCGTTGGAGCGCCCGGGGCTGGTCGCGTCTCCGAGCGGTTGGAGGCCCGAGATCACCGAGGCCGAGATGGCGACGGCGCGGGAGTGGTTGGAGCAGGAGCTCCGACGGATCGAGCAGACGTACGTCGAGGCGCCGCCGCTGCCGGTGAGACCGCGAGCACCGCGACCGCAGCCAGTAGGAGCAGCGTCGCACCGATCAGGGTGACCGTCGTGCCGCTCGACGGACGGATGAGTCCGTCGCCCGGTGCCCGCTGGACCGTGATCGCCACGGCGGCGGCGTAGAGCCCGCCGAGCACGGCGGTCACACCGCCGAGCACGCGACGCCCCCACCAGGTCACCACGGTGGCCGTGACGAGCAGGAGCGGCATGAGCGGCCAGGCCGTCACCGCCCACTCGAAGGGTCCGGCACGGCTGAAGCCGAGGCGGTCGACCAGGCCGAGCAGCTCGTAGCTCGATCGTTCGGCCGAGCCGGAGACGAGCCAAGGACGGAACGATCCCCACACCGCGATCATCGAACCGACCGTCATCACGGCACACGGCAGGTGCCGCCGGATCTCCATGTGCCCCAGCGTACGACCTAGCGTGCGGGCATGCCGTCCACCCCCTTCCCGTTCGGCTCGACCCGAGGTGTCCGTGGTTGCGTCGCGACCGCTGACCAGCTCGCCTCGCAGGCTGGACTCGTGGCGCTCCGCGCCGGCGGCAACGCGATCGACGCGGCCATCGCCGCCAACGCCGCGATGACCGTGACGGGACCGCATCTGTGCGGGCTGGGCGGTGACCTGTTCGCGCTCGTGCACACAGGGCGATCGGTGGTGGCCCTCAACGCCAGTGGACGTGCCGGATCGGGAGTCGACGCCGACGAGCTCCGGCGGGAGGGGCACGCCGAGATGCCGTTCCGTCACGACGTCCGCACCGTGACGGTGCCCGGGTGTGTCGACGGGTGGGTCACCTTGCACGAGCGCTTCGGTGCCCTCCCGATGGCCGACGTGCTGGCGCCGGCCATCGAACTCGCGGAGCTGGGGTTCCCTGCGAGCCCACTGCTGGTCGGCTCACTCGCGGCACTCGACGCCGCCGGCCGTGCGAACCTGCGCGAGCTGGCCGAACAGGCCACACGACCGGGGGCCGTGGTCGTGCGCAGCGGCGTCGGTCGGGCGTTGCGCGCCGTGGCCGAGGGCGGCCGCGACGCGTTCTACGGTGGCGAGTTCGGATCGGGACTGCTCGAGGTCGGCTGCGGGGCGTTCTCCCCCGACGATCTCGCCGCTCCCCAGTCCGACTGGGTCGAGCCCCTGGCCGTCACTGCGTTCGGTGTCGAGCTGACGACCATCGGGCCGAACTCACAGGGGTACTTGACCCTCGGTGCCGCCGCACTGGCCACCCATCTCGATCTGCCCGATGACCCCGACGACCCGCAGTGGGCGCATCTGCTGATCGAGGCGGCCACCGCTGCCGGGTACGACCGTCCCGACGCGCTGCACGAGCACGCCGACGGCGTGGCCCTCCTGGCGGAGATCGCGACGCGAGCGGGATCGATCGACCCTCGTCGGGCCACACGCCGCGCCGTGCCGACGAACAGCGGCGACACCACCTACCTCTGCACCGCCGACGCCCACGGCATGGCGGTCTCGCTGATCCAGTCGAATGCGTCCGGCTTCGGCTCCTGGCTGGTCGAGCCGTCCACCGGCATCAACCTCCACAATCGCGGCCTCGGGTTCAACCTCGTACCAGGGCACGCCGCCGAGCTCGGGCCCGGACGCCGGCCTCCGCACACGCTCGCACCGGCCCTCGCGACGCACGACGGGCATCTCGTCGCGGTGTTCGGCACGATGGGCGGCGATGCTCAACCCCAGATCCTGCTGCAGATCGCGACCCGATTGTTCCGGCACCGCACGTCACCGGCACGAGCGGTCGAGGCCGCCCGTTGGGCGCTCGAAGGCCCCACGAGTGGTTTCGACACCTGGACCGGCGTCGATGGCCCGCTGGTGGCGGTCGAGGAGCACGCCCCGGAGGCCTGGGTGTCGGGATTGATCGAGCGTGGTCATCGGGTCATCACCCGGACGGCGTACGACTCGGCGTTCGGCCACGCCCACGCGATCGCGGTCGAGCACGACGGGGTGCTGGTGGGTGCCGCCGATCCGCGCACACGGGTGGGCTCGGCGGCGGCGTTCTGACCGCTGATCCGTGCGTCGGCTCAGTGGACGAGCGGGAGCACCTCGCCCATGAACCGGGCCATCTGCTCGTCGGCCTTCTTGTACGGATCGCCGAGCAGGTGCGGGAAGATCGTGAGGTACTCGAGACCGAGTAGGTCCTTGTAGAACTGCACGCCCTCGGCCACCTGCTCGGGGGTGCCGAGCAGGATCGTCTTGTTCTCGATCGACTCGTCGAGGGTGGGGATCAGACCAGGCTTGGCGGGCTTTCCGTCGTCGCCCATGTAGCCGCGGCTCCAGCCGTACGGGCCGAGGAACTTCCAGAACTCGTCGTGGCCGGGGGTGGCGGTCTCGACGGCCTTTTCGTAGGTGTCCTCGATACGGACCGAGATGACGAGCATGCGCTTCTCGTGCGGGGCCAGTTCGAGGCCGTGAGCCTCGTGGTACTTCTCGCCGTACGTGTTCCAGAAGCGCTCGATGAACGAGTAGTGCTGGTTCCAGAAGACGGCACCGTGGTCGACCACGGGCACGTAGTTCAGCGTGGGCGGGCTGGTGACCGCCTGCCAGATCTCGTACGGGTAGATCGGCCGGGGGATCAAGGTGAGGTCCTTCACCGTCGACCCACGGTCGGGGATGCCCGGCACCGGGATCTGGAAGTGCTTGCCCTGGAACGAGAACGTCTCCTGGGAGAGTGCTCGACGGACGATCTCCATCGACTCCTCGAACACCTCACGGTTGAAGTCGTCGGCACTGGCCTGATCGGGATTGTCGTGCGAACCGATCGACACCCCCTTGTCGTTGAGGTGGAGCACCTCGCGGGGCACGGTGCCGCGGCCGACACCGAGCATGCCGCGACCACCGGAGAGGTTGTGCAGGGTGGCGAAGTCCTCGGCGAGACGCATCGGGTTCCACTGCGGCACCACGTTGAACATCGCACCCAGGCGGATGTTCTGGGTGCGGGCGGCGATCCACGTCGAGATCTGCAGCCCGTTCGGGATGACCTCGTACCCCTCGTACTGGAAATGGTGCTCGGTGGTCCAGAACGAGTCGAAACCGAGACGGTCCGCCTCCACCGCCGAGTTCACGTAGTCGAGAGTGGCGGCCCAACACTCGTCGTTGGTGAAGCGGCGGTCCATCGGGGCCGGCGCCCCAGCGCCCGCATCGGACATCTCGACGCCGCCGAAGAAGAACGCTCCGACCTTCATGACTCGTCCTTTCTGGAGGTTCCGCCCATGGTCCCACACGCGCGGGGCCGCGCGCCGCTCGTCAGCGGATCAGCGTCCGATCCGAGCTCGACCGAGCCACCAGACGGCCGGCGCGGTAGACCCGCCGATCGTGCGGCGCTTCGGCGATGGCGCCGCGAACGCTGGGTGCAGCGATCGCGAGGAGGTCGGCGGGATCGCCGGGGCGCATGTGCACCTCGGGGAGGCCGATCACGCCACGGACGGCGTTGCTCACCATGTGCAGGGCGTCGTCGGGCTGCACATGACCGGCCATGACGAGCAGGGCGGCCGTCTCGAGTGGATCGCTGCGACCCATCAGGTTGAACGGATCCTGCACGTTGTCGGCACCGGCCGCCACCACCACGCCCGCCTCCCGGAGAGCGGCGATGGCCGTGAGGCCACGCGGTGTGGCGGTGGGATGTTCACGACCCTGGAGGAACAGGTTGGTCTGTGGCAGCGGCACGACCGAGATCCCGGCCTCCGCGACCTCGCGGGCGACCTCGCGCTGGATCTCGGGTGACTGCATCCCCAGGCTCACGCAGTGGCTGGCGGTGACCGACCCGTCGAAGCCGGCATCCATCACGAGCCGCGCGACGTCCCGCAGCTCGAGCATGGTCGGGTCGAGCGTCTCATCGGTGTGGAGGTCGAGCCCGAGCCCGGCCTCGGTGGCCGCGCGGATGGCGTCGCCGATCAGCTGCGGCCCGTCGGGGTCGAGGTGCGGGCAGCCCCCCACGAGATCGACGCCCAGCTCCAGTGCCTCGGCGAGTGCCGCACGGTTCCCGGCACCGTCGACACCCGTCATCGGCGCCGCCGTGAGCGCCACCAGCTGGACGTCGAGGATGCCAGCGAACCGCGAGCGAGCCTCCCGCACGGCGCGCAGGTACGAGATGCCGATCTCCTCGCCGACGTTGACGTGGCTGCGCACCGCGGTCACGCCGCTCAGCACGAGCTGCTCCATGGCTCGCGACGACCGGTCGACGATGTCGTCGTGGGTGAACTGGCCCCGCTTCGATGCGGCGATCCAGCCGTCGATGGCACCCAGCAGGTCGCCGGTCGGATTGTGCACGACATCAGCGGTGAGGGCCTTGTCGACGTGGGCGTGGGGTTCCGCGAGCGCCGGCAGGAGCATGAACCCCGTCAGATCGTCGATCGCCGCGCCGGGCGGACGTTCGCGACCGAGCGTCTCGACCGCGGTGATCACGCCGTCGCTCACGTGGACGTCGACCTGACGGCCATCGGGCAGGTGAGCGCCAGCGAGCACGGTGGTCGCTTCTGAGCGGCCGATGCGGGTGTGGCCGGTGTGGGAGGGGGTGGTCATCGACGGCAGCGTAGACAGCG
This sequence comes from Ilumatobacter sp., assembly GCA_007693335.1. Taxonomy (GTDB): domain Bacteria; phylum Actinomycetota; class Acidimicrobiia; order Acidimicrobiales; family Ilumatobacteraceae; genus SKSP01. Next base: position 14,588 of record REDU01000094.1, read on the forward strand.
CACGCGAGCAGCGGCACGCCTACGCTCGACCTCGATGCGTCGCGGAGTGTGGATGTACCCGGGCGTGCCCGCCGGAGAACTGGTCGAGGCGGTGGTGGCCGCGGACGAGCACGGTCTCGACGAGGTGTGGATCGCCGATGAGGGCATCGCCCGCGAGCCGATGGTGGTGCTGGCGGCCGCCGCGCGTGCCACGAGCAGGGTCCGCCTGGCGGTGGGCATCACGTCGCCGTTGCTGCGGCACCCGGGTGCCATCGCCGCGACCGCGGCCACGCTCGACGAGCTGAGCGGCGGTCGCGCCGTGCTCGGTCTCGGCGTGGGTGGCCACGAGTCGCTCGGTCCGTTCGGCATCGCCACCGAACGCCCCGTGGGGGTGATCCGCGATGCGATCAGGATCGCTCGGGGGGTGTTCGACGGCCGGCCGTGCGACGGCTACGAACCGGCGGCGCACGCGATGCCGCCGCGCACCGTGCCGATCTGGGTCGGAGCCCGCGGGCCGCAACTCGTCCGCCTCGCCGCTCGCGAGGCCGACGGGGTGTTCCTGTCGGGGTGCACTCCCGAACAGCACCAGCAGATCCTCGAGCAGGTGGACGGCGTGATCGAGGCCGACGACGTCGTCCCCATCGGCGTGGCGATCTACCAATCGGTCAGCGACCGCCCATCAGGCCCGAACGTGGTGGGGTGGGACCGGATCGCGGCTGCGCTCACCGCCGACGTCGAGCGGTTCGGGCCCACCTCGATCGGGGTCAATCTCGTCGACCTGGCCCCACCGCCCGGTGGTGACGCTCGCGCCTGTTCGGCGGTGTCGATGGTGGTCCGCGCCGCCGAGATGCTTCAGGACTCGCGCAGCAGCACGTAGGTGTCGCAGGTGGCGGTGCGCTCGTGCTCCCCCATCGCTCGCTCCACCGCCGACAACTCATCGGCGGGGATGGCCTTCCACTGCTCCAACGACGACCACCAGATCACGGCGTGGATCGACTCGGGGTCGTCGGCCGACATCCACATCTCCTTGCGGACGAACCCGTCCTGACGCTCGAGGTACCGAGTCCAGTGCTGCTCCTCGACCTGCAGCCACTCCTCTCGCTCCGCCACCGGGACGCGGAACGTCAGGAACTCGATCACGGGGGGCCGGCCACTCATGCGGGTGAAGGTACCCCCTACGATCGCGGTCCGTGGCCCCACCGTCGATGCACATCGCCCACCTCACCGACTGTCACATCGTCGAGCCGGGCGAACGTCTGGCCGACCGTGTCGACACCGCCGCGGCGCTGCATGCAGCGGTCGACCACGTGCTGGCGATGTCGCCGGCGCCCGACGTGGTCCTGGCGACCGGCGACCTCGTGAACGACGGTCGGCCGGCCCAGTACGACCAGCTGGCGGAGATCCTCGGTCGGCTCCCGTTCCCGCTGTTCGCCGTGCCGGGGAACCACGACGACCGGGAGGGACTCCGAAGGGTGGTTCCCGACCTCCCCGACGGCGCCGACACCGAGGGTCGTCTCGACCAGGTGATCGACCGGTACCCGGTGCGGCTGATCGGGCTCGACACCACCGTCCCCGGTGAACACGGTGGACGGGTCACGACGTCGCAGATGAACTGGCTCGACCGGGTGTTGTCGGCCGATCCGGCACGTCCCACCCTCGTGTTCCAGCACCATCCCCCCTTCGTCACGGGCATCGACTGGATGGACGACGTGGGCCTCGACGGTCGGGAGCTCGAGGCTGCCACCCTCGCTGCGCACGACCACGTGGTCGGCGTGGTGTGTGGGCACGTGCACCGTGCGATCACGGCGCCGTTCGGCGGTACCGTCGCGAGTTGCTGGCCGAGCACCGGCGCCCAGGTGGCGCTGGCCCTCGACGGCGATCGCTACCGATACGTGGAGGAAGCCGCCGCCGTGGCCGTTCACCGCTGGCACCCCGATCACGGTTTCGTGTCGCACCTCAGCCCGGTGGGTCCCGCCACCACGTGGCGACCGGCCTGGGCCACTGCGAGCTGACCGTCAGCCCCTCATGTAGCCGCCGTCGGCGATGCGTTTGGCCAGGAACTCACCGGCGGTCACCGGCTCGAACCGTGGGGGTCGATCGACCGACACGCACGACGGGAGACATTCGACCACCGTGGCGGGGTCGGGGTTGACGAAGAACGGGATCGAGTAGCGGTCGGTGTGAGTGGGCGCCAGCACCCGATGGGGGGTGGATGCGTACCGCAGGTTCGTCCAGCGGGCCAGCATGTCGCCGAGGTTCACGATGAACGAGCCAGCGGGCGCTTCGACCGGCAACCAACCGAGCCGCGGGTGCTCCACCTCGAGACCGCCGACCCCGTCGGTCGCGAGCAGGGTGATGGCCCCGTAGTCGGTGTGCGGATGGGTCAGCACCGGTGTCCGGCCGTCGGGTTCGGGAACGTAGTGCATCAGCCGGAGGAAGCACTGGGGGGTACGCATCCGGTCCGCGAAGAACGCCGGGTCGAGCTCGAGCGACACGGCCAGGGAGCGGAGCACCGCGGCGGCCACACCGAGGGCGGCGTCCTGGTGCGCCTGCAGCACCGCGGCGAACCCCTCGATGGGCGGCCACGGGTTCTCGCCGTCGAGCGCGAGGTCGTAGTACTCCATCGGCGAGGCGTGCAGGCCAGGATCGAGCCGGTCGCGCTCGAGCGGCACGTACCCGCGGCGGTCGACCATCGCCAGGGTCTCCTTGGTGGCCTGCGGGAGATCGAAGAAGCGGTGCGCGGCGTCGAAGGTCGCGGCGATGTGCTCGGCGCAACCATGGCCCACGGCGACGAAGAACCCCGTGTCGAGGCACGCCTCGTGGATGGCCGCCCCGGTCGCGTCAGGCGTCGCGACGCCCATCGGCGACCCGATCAGGGGGCCGATGTCGATGATCGGAACTGGATCCACGACACCAGTCTGGCCCGTACGACGCCCCGGTCCGGGGCGTCGATCCTGTCACGGCTGTGTGAACGTCAAGTTTCGGTGGACCAACGATCCCCTCCGGACCACTACGGTGTGCATCGCAGTAGCGGACACCCGCCCTGACACCTCGTCGGGGCCACATCGACGAGTGGGGAGACTCTTGCAGACCACGACCACCGGTTCCCTGGTGTTCGACGACATCGGGATGGTCTTCCCTGATGGCACCGAAGCCGTGCGCTCGGCGTCGTTCACCGTCGAGCGCGGCGAGTTCGTGACGGTCGTGGGTCCGTCGGGCTGTGGGAAGTCGACCCTGCTCAAGATCGCATCCGGTCTGCTCGAACCCACCCGCGGTCAGGTCGAGGTCGACCGTTCCCGTCTCGGCTACGTCTTCCAGGACGCCACCCTGCTGCAGTGGCGAACGGTGCAGCGCAACGTCGAACTGCTCGCCGAACTGCATGGCGTCCCCAGAGGCGAGCGGAAGCAACTGGCCGATGACGCCATCGAGATGGTCGGGCTGAAGGGTTTCGAGCATCACTACCCCAAGTCGCTGTCGGGTGGCATGAAGATGCGTTGTTCACTCGCCCGCACCCTCACCCTGAAGCCACCGGTGTTCCTCTTCGACGAGCCGTTCGGCGCCGTCGACGAGATCACACGCGAGCACCTCAACGAGGAGACCCAGCGCCTGTTCCGCCTCGAGGGCTTCGCCGGGCTGTTCATCACCCACTCCATCAGCGAGGCGGTCTTCCTCAGCACGCGGGTGCTCGTGATGTCGGCGCGGCCCGGCCGGCTCGTGGCCGAGTTCGAGGTGCCGTTCGACTATCCGAGGAGCCCCGACCTCCGCTTCGATCCCGAATTCGCGAAGCTCAGCGGCGAGGTGTCGCACGCCCTGAGAGGAGCGCACTCATGAGCCTCACCCGAGATTCCCCCCAGACCGAGGTGGCGTCCGCCCCAGCACCGGTCGGCGACCCCGGCGCGCCGGCGCCTCACGAGCCCAGGCGTCGCGGGGTCAAGTGGTTCGCCACGGTGGTGCTGCCGCCGATCGTGCTCGGCATCGTGATCCTGATCGGGTGGTACGCGATCTCGTACGGCCTGCTCGAGGAGCAGCGCCGCTTCCTGCTCCGACCACCACACCAGGTGGTGCAGAAGGGATTCCTCGACTGGGGCACGTTCAGCGAGATCCTGAGCGGTTTGTGGTCGAGCACCCGGGTGGCACTGATCGGACTCTCGATCTCGATCGTGCTCGGCATGGGGCTGGCGATCATCATGAGCCAGACCAAGATCGCCGAACGAGCCATCTTCCCCTACATGGTGACCCTGCAGGCGATCCCGATCCTGGCGATCGTGCCGCTGATCTCGTTCTGGTTCGGTACCGGCCAGACCTCGCGAGTGGTCGTGTGCGTCATCATCTCGCTGTTCCCCATCATCGTGAACACCCTGTTCGGCCTGCAGTCGGCCGAGCGCGGCGCCCACGACCTGTTCACGCTCCACCAGGCCAATCGGGTCACGCGGCTGCGCAAGCTCATGTTCCCGGCTGCGCTGCCGGCCATCTTCGCCGGCCTCCGGATCTCTGCCGGACTCTCGGTGATCGGCGCCGTGGTGGGCGACTTCTTCTTCGGCCGTGGCGATGTCGGCATCGGCAACCTGTTGCGGCGCTATGCGAGCCGTCTGCAGGGTGAAGAGCTGCTGGCCGCCGTGATCATGACCTCGTTCCTCGGGGTCGCCGTGTTCTGGACGTTCGGCCTGATCCAGACCCGTGCCATCGGCAAGTGGCACGACGGGGCAGCGAACTGATCCGGTCCCCATCCATCCACCACATCTGCCCACCACATCTCTACCCCTCTACCCCTACACCACGCTCCTGGAGGAGACAATGACACGTACACGCACGACCAAGCTGCTCGGCGGACTGGTCGCACTCGGTCTCGTGACCGCCGCATGCGGTGGCGACGACGACGCCACCCCGGCAGTCACCGAGGCACCGGCACCCGACGACGACGACACCGACGACACCGACATCGACGACACCGACATCGACGACACGGCGATGGCCGTCGACCTGTCCGACGTGTGTCCCTCACCGTTCGTGATCCAGACCGACTGGTTCCCCGAGTCGGAGCACGGAGCCATGTACGAGCTGATCGGCGAGCCCTACTCGGTCGACACCGGCGAGCGCACCGTGAGCGGCCCGATGGTCTCCCAGGGCCAGGAGGTCGGCATCGACGTCGAGGTCCGCACGGGTGGTCCCGCCATCGGCTTCTCCGATCCCCGCGTCCAGATGTACACCGACGACAGCATCACCCTGGCCTACTCGACCAACGACTCCCAGGCGATCGGCTTCGAGGACGCTCCGGTGATCTCGGTCATGGCGCCGCTCGACAAGAACCCGCAGATCATCATGTGGGACCCCGAGGTGTGGCCCGACGTCGAGACGATCGCCGACGTCGGCGAGGCCGGCATGACCGTCAACGTGTTCGGCGGCGGTGGCTTCTCCGACGTGTTCGTGGCCCAGGGCATCTGGTCGGCCGATCAGGTCGACCCGTCGTACGACGGATCACCCGCCCGCTTCATCGCCGAGGGCAACATCGCCCAGCAGGGCTTCGCGTCGGCCGAGCCGTACAACTACGAGTTCGTGTTCGAGGAGTTCGGCAGGGCACCGCGGTTCGAACTCCTCCACGACGCCGGCTACGTCGGCTACTCCCAGACCCTGGGTGTGCGCACCGACCGCCTCGAGGAGCTCCGTCCGTGCCTCGAGCAGGTCATCCCGGTGATCCAGCAGGCCTCCGTCGACTACGTCGAGAGCCCCGACCGGGCCAACGCCATCATCATCGATGCCGTCGAGCAGTTCGACGACTTCTGGGTGTACGACGAGGGCATCGCCATCTACGCCGTGGAGACCATGAAGGAGCTCGGGCTCAAGGGCAACGGGCACGACGACACCGTCGGCACGATGGACGAGGCCCGCATCCAGAAGGTGATCGACGACATCCGTGAAGCCGGCATCTCGCTGCCCGACGACCTCGAGGCGTCCGACATGTTCACCAACGAGTTCCTCGATCCGTCCATCGGCTACTGAACCCGTTCGTCGACCGCTGAGCGGTCAGCGTTCGATGTGATCCGGCCGGGCGCTGCGGCGCCCGGCCGGTGCGCGTCTCAGCGGCCGAGACGGACGGTGCGGCAGCGGTCGAATTCGGTGGACTCCACCAACGCGACCTCCTCGAGACCGGGCACCTGCTCCTCGAGGACCGACCACAGGCGGCGGGCGATCTCCTCGACGGTGGGTTCACGGTCCCACACGATGGGGGTGTAGCCCTTCCACTCCCCCACGTCGGTCACGGTCAGGTAATGACCGCTCCACGGTTCCACGGCAGCCAGCAACCGGGCCTCGAGCTCATCAGCCGGATAGACCTTGTCGCACCCAGGATCACCCGACACGGTCGCCTCCACACCCCATGCGTGGGTGTGGACCAGGTCGTCCACCCGATGGCCCCAGCGGGCATGGATCGAGGCGGTGATGGTGAGCTTCACGGGGTTCCCTCCCTGGGGATGGTGTGATCGGTGATGGTGTGATCGGGGATGGTGTGATCGGTGACGGCGTGTTCGGTGATGACCGCCAGCAGGACGTCGGCGCCGGCGCCGATCAGCTCCGGTGCGGTGTACTCGGCGATGTTGTGACTCAGTCCGTCGGCACTCGGCACGAAGATCATCGACGCGGGGCACACCCGCGCCAGCATCTGGGCGTCGTGGCCGGCCCCGCTCGGGAGCCGGACCGTCGAGTGGCCCAGGGACCGGGCGTTGCGCTCGACGCACTCGACCATGTCCTGGTCGAACTCGACGGGCTCGAAGCGGGCGAGCGACCGGCGCTCGATCGTCACGCCCTCGTCCGCTGCGATCTGGTCACAGAGCTCCGCGAGCCGCCGCTCGGCGTCGAGGAGCACCCGATCGTCGGTGTTGCGCAGATCGACGGTCATGGTGACCGTGGAGGGCACCACGTTCACGAGGTTCGGGTGCACGTCGATGCGTCCGACGGTCGCGACCTGGGCGCCTCCGAACCGCCGGGTGAGGTCCCGCACGAACGTGGTGATCACCGCGGCGGCGTACGCAGGATCGCGACGGAGCCGCATCGGGGTGGTGCCGGCGTGCGCTGACCGGCCGGTGATGGTGAGTTCGGTCCACGAGATGCCCTGCACGCTCTCGACCACACCGATCGTGGTGTCGGAGTCCTCGAGGACGGGGCCCTGTTCGACGTGCAGCTCCACGAAACAGTGCGGAGACGTCGCGGCCGGACACGGGAGCGGTCCGGCATACCCGATGCGGGTGAGCTCGTCGCCGAGGCGGGCACCGTCGTCCACGGACCGCACGTCGAGGGCGGTCTCGAGCGGCATCCCGCCCACGTACACGAGGCTGCCGAGCATGTCGGGCGGGAATCGCGCCCCCTCCTCGTCGGTGAACACGGCCACCGTGATCGGACGGTGCGGCGTGACGCCCGCAGCCATCAGCGTCTCGATCACCTCGAGGCCCGCCAGGACCCCGAGCACGCCATCGAACCGGCCGCCCGTGCGCACGGTGTCGATGTGCGAGCCGGTCATCACTGCGGCTGCATCCTCCCTGCTCCCGGGCAACGTGGCGAAGACGTTGCCGACCGCATCGACCCCCACGTCGAGCCCCAGATCACGCATCCATGACACCACGAGGTCGCGTCCGTCGCGGTCGGCGTCGGTCAGCGCGAGCCGGGCCGAACCCCGTTCGCCGGAGGGACCGTGCACCGCCCCGATCTCGCCGAGGGCCTCGATTCGACCCCACAACCGATCGCGGTCGACGGAGACGGGCACGGACGAGGTCGTCACGGCTGGAATTCGAAGGCCCGCACCTCGGCGAGCGCTTCGCAGAAGGCCGCGACCGCACCTTCGTAGAGCTCCGCCCCCCGTTCGGGCGTGGCCGCGGTGGGATCTCCGATGTGACCGGTGGCACCGAAGTCGTTCGAGAGCCACCCGAAGCCCACCCGTCCGCCGAAGCGCACGTAGCGGTTGTCGGCCAGGTGCTCGGGCACGTTGCGCGTCGCGGCGTCCATGTCGACGAGTTCGGGCGCGAGGTGCAGCATGATCGACGTCTCGTCGGTGCCCCCGTGGATTCCCATGCCGAGCTCGGATTCCGGCGACGAGCCGCCCTGATCGGCAGGCACACCCGGGTGCGTCAAGAACGTCATCAGGCCGTGCGCCAACCGGATCTCGCGGTTGGCCACCCCGACGAGCGCCGAGTTGCCGCCGTGACCGTTGAAGAACACCAGCTTCCGAGCCCGGGTCTCGGCGATGCACCGTCCGATGTCGTCGAGCACCGCCAGCAGCGTGGTGGCCGACAACCAGATCGTGCCCGGCGCCCAGGCGTGCTCGTTCGACTTGGTGTAGGCGAGGGGTGGCAGCAGCCACACGTCGAGCTCTCGGCCCACCCGGGAGACGGCATCGGTGGCCACCCGCTCGGCGATGAGCAGGTCGGTGTTGAACGGCAGGTGCGGACCGTGCTGCTCGATGGCCCCGAGGGGCTGCACCATGATCGAGTCGGAGCCGATGGCGGACGCGATGTCGGGGCCGCGGAGCTCACTGAGATTCCTGGTCGGGGGCACGGCACGCACACTACCGGTGGGCGAGAATGTGGGCATGTCTCCCCCATCCCCCACCCGCACTGCACCATCTGGCGGCGACGTCGATGCGATCGTGATCGGTGCCGGCCACAACGGGCTCGTCACGGCGGCATATCTCGCCCGTGCCGGGATGCGCACGTTGCTGCTCGAGGCCCGTGACCATGTGGGCGGCACCGCTGCGAGCGAACCGTTCGGTGGCGGCACGGTCAACATCTGCAACTGCGACCACCTCACCTTCCGCACCACGCCCGTGATCGACGAGCTCGCGCTCGGCGAGCACGGACTGACCTATCTCGACGTCGATCCGTCACAGCACAACCTGGCCTGGGCGGGCGGGCCGGCCTGGACCGCCTCCCATTCGATCGACGACACCATCGAATCGCTGCGAGCCACGTTCCCCGACGAGGTCGAGGGCTACCAGCGGTACGTGCGTGCCGCCCGACCGGCCATCGAGCTCATCCTCGCCGCCGCCGCCGAGCCGCCGTCCCCCGTCGGCCTCACCAAGCACGCGCTGCGTCGGCGGATGGCCGGTGTCCCCACCCTGTTGCGCTGGAGTCGTCGGAGCGCCGCCGATGTCATGCGGTCGTTCTTCCGGCACGACGCCCTGCTGGGGACCGGCATGGTCACCGGGCCGATGGTGTGGGGCATCAGCCCAGAGTTCCCCGGGAGCGGATTGGGAGCCCTCACGCACGCCATGCGCCATGTGGGCAAGGTGGGTCGCCCGGTGGGGGGGAGCGGCATGGTGCCGACGTCACTGCTGCGGGCGTTCGAACACCACGGTGGCACCCTCCGGACGGCGAGCCGGGTCGACACGATCATGTGCGAGCCCGACTCGGCCGGCGGTGCGGTCCGCGGCGTGGCCCTCGACGACGGCACCGAGTTCACCGCGCCAGTGGTCATCTCGGCGTGCGATCCGCACCGCACGTTCCTGTCCTGGCTCAAGCACCCCCCGTCCTCGGCCCGGCGTCTGGTCGAGCGCTGGCGCGACGTGCCGCACGCCCAGGGCTACGAGTCGAAGATCGACGCCATCATCAGCGAGGTCCCCCGGATCCGCGGTCTCGACCACCCACCGGCGGCGACCACCACCATCGCCCCGAGCCTCGGAGAGATCCATCGGGGCCACGGGATGATGGCGATGGGTGCGGTGCTCGACCGGCCCGGCATGCTCGTGAACGTCCCAACGCTGCTCGATCCGTCGATGGCCCCCGACGGGGGACGCGACGGCCGCCACGTGTTCAGCCTCGAGGCCCTGTTCACCCCGTACGGCCTGCAGGGCGGATGGGACGGATCGAAGGAACCGTGGCGTTGGCTCGAACGGTTCGCCGATCTGTGCGAGCCCGGCTTCCTCGAGTCGATCGTCGAGTGGCGGGCGATGACCCCCGACGTCTACGAGACCGAGTTCCATCTCCCGGCCGGCCACGCCACGAGCTTCGCCGGTGGGCCGCTCGCGGCGTTCCGCAACCGCAACCCCGAGCTCACGAACTACGAAACCGACGTGTCGGGCCTGTACCTCACCGGTGCTGCGACGTTCCCGGGTGCCGGGGTCTGGGGAGCCAGCGGCCGGAACTGTGCCACCGTGGTGCTCGACCAGCGCTCATGACCGCCGGAATAGCGGACCCCATCGAACGGTTGATCGAGAGGACATGTTCACCAGTTCACTGAAGCTCGGTCGCATCTCCGGCATCGCCGTGAACCTCCACTGGAGCGTGGCCCTGATCGGGGTCATCCTCGGCATCGGGCTCGCTCCGGCGCTGGGTTGGCCCGCCGCCGCAGTGGCGATCGTCGCTTTCCTGGTGTCGATCCTGGTCCACGAGATGGCACATGCCCTCGTGGCGCGACGCTTCGCCGTGGGCACGCAGTCGATCGAGCTGTGGGCACTCGGTGGCATCGCCCGCCTCGACCGCGAGGCCCCCACACCGCGCGCCGAGGGGTGGATCGCCGTGGCAGGTCCACTCGCGAGCTTCGGGCTGGCCGCGATCGGCATCGGCAGTTGGTACGCGCTCGAAGCTTCCGGCGTCAGCAACGCCGGGGTGCGGGTCGTCTTCTGGCTGGGTTTCGTGAATCTGCTCCTCGCCGTGTTCAACCTGCTGCCCGGCGCCCCGCTCGACGGTGGGCGCATCGTCAAGGCGGTCCGCTGGGGGCGGCACGGCAACCGCTTCCGGGCGATGCGCGATGCCGGTCAGGCCGGCAGCTACCTCGGTTGGGGACTCGGCGGACTCGGGCTCTGGCTCACGTTCACCGGTCGACCGGGCATCTGGCTGGTCATCACCGGCGTGTTCATCGCCGTGAACGCCAGGGCGGAGATCATGTCGTCGTACATCGCCGAGCGTCTCGACGGCGTCAAGGTGCGCGACCTCACCTGGTTCGGTCTGGCGGCCACCGACGAGCACATGGATGCCGATTCGATGCTGTGGGAGCGTCAGCGACTCGGAAGCGCCGGCGCCGTCGTGGTGCAGGGGCCCGACGGTCAGCCCGAGGGTCTCGTGCTCGAGGACCAACTCTGGGCGATCCCGGCCGAACAACGCCCATGGGTGATGCTCACGCAGTTGATGATCCCGGTGTCCCGACTGGCGCGGGCCGAACCCGACGAGGAGCTCTCGGCCGTGCTGCCACGCCTCGACCGTTCGAGGCCCTTGGTGACGGTGTGGCACGACGACCGCCTGCTCGGTGTGGTACCGCCGGCCCGCCTGCACGAGCGCCTGCGAGCCGCCCAGCACGGCTGAGCGGGCCAGCGGTCAGGCGTCGGGCACGGTCCAATCGCGCACGGCCACGGGCGGCTGGTCGCTCCACGGGAAGTTGATCCACAGGTCGGTGCGCTTCCACACGTAGTCACACTTCACGACCGAGTGCGGCTTCTCGTAGAGCACCGCCGTCCGCACCTCGCCCACCTTGCCCTCGCAGAAGCCCTCGACGCTCTTCAAGGTGTGCCCGGTGTCGGCCACATCATCGGCGATCAGGATGCGAGCGCTGTGGAGGTCGACGAAGTCGGGGGCGGGCGGCAGGATCCGCGGCACCTCCAGCCGTTCGTCGACACCCGTGTAGAACTCGACGTTCATCGTGTAGGTGTTCTTGACCGACATCGCATAGCCGAGCGCTCCGCCGATCAGGAGCCCGCCCCGGGCGATCGACAGGATCATGTCGGGCTCGTAGCCGTCGTCGGCGATCATCTGCGCGAGCTCGCGCGACGCCGTGCCGAACACGTCCCAGGTCATGATCTCGCGCTGCTCCGTCACGTCGGCCGACACTACCGCTCCGGCCTGCTCGTCGACCCGGTCCGTCGTTCAGAGCGCGATGTCGGCGGGGCGCACGGGCACGCGGGTGAGCGGACGTGCTCGGCCCAGCTCGTCGCGGAGCGCATCGCGGATGGCCGCCACGATGGCCGGAGTGGAGGAGATGCACGGCGGTTCACCGACGCCCTTCGCCCCCAGCGGAGCCTGCGGGTCGGGTTCCTCGACGAGAGTGGCGAGCACCGGTGGCATGTCGAGGAACGTCGGGAGCAGGTAGTCGGTGAAGTTGCCGTTGCGGATCCGGCCGTCCACCTGGATGATCTCCTCCATCACGGCCAGACCGAGACCCTGGGCGATGCCACCCTCGATCTGCCCGATCACCGACAGCGGGTTGAGGGCCCGACCGACGTCCTGGGCCGTGGCGATCTGCACCACCTTGACCAGACCGAGGTCGGGATCGACGTCGACCACGGCACGGTGGGCCACGAACGCGAACGCCGTGTGGCAGTTCCCCTGCCCCTGCTCGTCGAGCTCCTCGGTGGGTCGATGGTGGTACTCGACCGTCTCGTCGAACTCGATGCCCGACGTCGCGACTGCGACGGGGAGACGGAGGTCGCCGAGCGTGTCGACCACGTCGGTGCCGTCGATCTCGAGCTGCAACGGATCCAGGTCGTGGATCCGGCCGACGTGTTCGAACAGGCGCTCTCGTACCCGACGACACGCTGCGTCGACCGCGCCGCCACTCATCCACGTCTGCCGCGACGCCGAGGTGGAACCGGCTGACCCGATCGAGGTGTCGATCGGGTCGAGGTCGACGTCGTCAACCCCGAGGATGGACCGGGCGATCTGGCCGGCGATGGTCACGAAGCCCTGGCCCACCTCCGATGTCGCGAACTTGAGGGTGACCCGGCCGTCGGCCAGTCGGCAGCGGGCCGTCGAGTAGTCGTCGAAGCCCTCCGAGTACATGAGGTTCTTGATCGACACGCCCCAGCCGATGCCGCGGCGGATGTTCGAGGCGTCGGCAGTGCGGCCGGCCCCTCCCGGGAGGCGCATCGGATCGCCGTCGAGCCCACCGATCGGCTCGTCGGGCAGCGGCAGCGCAGCCGTCTCGCGGATGCAGCGCTCGACCGGTGCCACGCTCTCGACGATCTGACCGGTGATGAGCGGATCACCGGTACGCATGGCATTGCGGAGCCGGATCTCGACCGGATCGAGCCCGCAGGCCTCGGCGAGTCGGTCCATCTGGCTCTCGTGGGCGAAGCACGCCTGCACCACGCCGAAGCCACGCATCGCGCCACACGGGAGATGGTTCGTGCGCACGGCGTAGCCGTCGACCACGGCGTTGGCGCAGCGGTACGGGCCCTGGGTGTGGGTGATCGCGTTCAGCAGGACCGCCGACGAGGTGGAGGCGTAGGCACCGCCGTCGAGCACGAACCGGGCCTCGATCTTCACGATCTCGCCATCGGCGGTGGCGTGGTGCCGCATCCAGATCGAGGCGGGGTGACGGTGCACGTGGCCGAGGAAGCTCTCGCCACGGTCGTAGGCCATCCGCACCGGCTTGCCGAGACGCAGCGCGAGCAGGCACGAGTGCACCTGCAACGAGATGTCCTCGCGCGCGCCGAACGCTCCGCCCACGCCCCCGAGTACCAGACGAACCGCGTCGTCCGGCAGGCCCAGGCACGCCGCGATCTGACCGCGATCCTCGTGGAGCCACTGGGTGGCGACGTGGAGCTCGACACCGCCACCGCCCGGATCGGGCAGAGCGAGCGCCGCCTCGAGTCCGAGGAACGCCTGGTCCTGCATCCCGAGCTCGTACGTGCCCTCGACCACGATCGGGCCGGTGGCCGCGATGTCGCCGCGCACG
>REDU01000023.1 GCA_007693335.1 Ilumatobacter sp.
GGGTCTCGTACCCCTCGGCCAGAACGCCCGCCCACTCGATCGTGAACAAGGCCTGCACGTCCTGGCCCGATTCGTCGTTGTCCCAGAAGACGAAGCCTTCAGTGATCGAGATCGTGACGTCGATCAACTCGCAACCGTCCTCTGGGTCGCCACCCTTCGCCGTGCCATTGGCGAGGCGCTCGAACGTCCCTGTGCCCGCAATGAGGTCGACGTCGTCGATCTCGTCCGCAACGGATAGTGATTCACCGCAGTCCACCCGTCCCGTGATGTCCGCGGAAGGTCTCGGGGTCACCGGTTCCGACGGGACCGAGAACTCACCTGTGCCCACCTCGTTCACTGCGGCGACCCGGAATGTGTATTCGGTGCCGTTGGTGAGGCCGGTGACGGTTGCCGATGTGGTGGTAGACACATCGTCAGCGAATGGCGTCCAGTTGTCGCCGGTGTCGCCTTCACGGTACTCCACGATGTAGTCGATGATGGCTGATCCGCCATCGTCGGTGGGAGCCTTCCACGAGACGTCAACCTGGCCGTTCCCGGCGACACCGGTGACGTCGGTCGGAGCGTCAGGAGCGGTCGCAGGTGCCGGGGCCACGAGGTGGAACGTGGCGCCTCTCAGATAGATCCCCTTGTTGAAGCGCGGTGAGGTCGACGAGACAGCGAGCTCGTGCTTGAAACCGTTCACCGTTCTCTCGTTCAGACCGTTCACCAGGTCGGGGGACACTCGTTTCAAATCCCCCTCGTCGATACCAACCGTCAGGTTGCCGCCTTGGTTGTCCGGGCGGAAGACGACGAGGTCCGTCGTGGAGACGTAGACGTCGTCGACGAAGAACTCGTCGACGAAGAACTCGTCCAGGCTCAGCACCATCGATTCGTTCCTGTCGATCACCCCTGCGGTACCGCAGTTCTGGTTTCCCGTCAGGATTCCGAGCCCGTCATTCGGCAACACGGGCCGACTATCGGGCGGTGTCGTGTCGATCCGGAGCAACGGAGCACCGGTGTTCGTGATCGTTTCACACGGGCCGGATGCTGAGATGGTTTGGACGGCATCGGCCTCGGCGGTTTTGTTGCCAGCGGCAAAGTACTTGACCGTACCGGTGCGGCCATCTCCGCCCGGCACATCGAGGACGAGTGTGCCCACCGCCACCACCGGCTGATCGGTTGAGGGTCCTTCGCCTGAGACGGTCAGGGCATTGATGCCGACGATTCCGGTGATGAGGAAGCCGGCCACCACGCCGATCCCGACGCGATTTCTGGAACGTGTGCGCATGTGCTGTGTCCGCTCTTTCGACGTTGTGACGGAACCCGCTGATCCCGACGTCTCATTGTGACAGTTCCTGCTCGCAGGAGCCAGGAGATCCTTGATCCTTGAGTCACGCACAGTGGTCATTTCACCACAGGGCTGGGGCCGGCGAAGTGCTGAACACCACGGATGACCTGCGGTTGAGCGCGCCGAGCTCGAGGCAGTACTTGCTCAAACGTTGAGGATGCACGCCGAGCGCGCGCTGCGTGACCGCCGATTGTCTCCCCCCGATGACCTCAGGTGAACTCCTCGACGAGCAAGGCGATGGCCGATGCTGCGCAGATCGCCAGGATCGCCACCCGGGCGCGGTCGTCGCGCAGGATGTGGGCGTACCGCTGCGAGACCAGGAAGCCCACGATCACCCCCGGCAGGATCAGGCCGGCGAGCTGCCACTGTCGGGTCCCCAGCGCGCCCGACACGATCAGCGCGGCGATCGACATGATCGATCCCACGGTGAAGAACGCCGAGATCGTCGAGCGCATCACCGCCGGGTCGGAGTGCTGGTAGGTGAGGGCCATCGGCGGTCCCCCGACGCCGGTCGTGGTCCCGGTGAAGCCCGAGGCGAGGCCGGCGGTGAAGATCGCCCGGTCGGAGGGATGGAAGCGCACGTTCGCGAGCGACGCCGCCACCGCCAGCAGCACCGACACCCCGACGAGCACGGCCAGGAAGCGTGGTCCCATCCAGGCCACCGCGGCCGCGCCCACGATCACGCCCGGGATGCGCCCGAGCAGGGCGAGACCGGCACCCCGCTTGTCGATCTCGGCGCGCTCGCGCAACGCCACGCCGAACGACAGCGGGATCACCGCGATCAGCACGGCGGCGGGGATGAAGTCGCGATCGGCAAGTGCCAGCATCGGCGAGGCGATCATCCCGAGACCGATCCCGAGCGTGCCCTGCACGACCGCGCCGAGGAACACCATGAGCACGCACAAGAGCGCGATCGGCCAGGCGATGTCGAGGATCATCGGTCAGCGGTCCTTCAGCCGCTTCGGTCGCGCGGCGGCCGGATCAGCGGGCCACTGGTGTTTGGGGTAGCGCCCGGCCATCTCCTTGCGGACCTCGGCCCAGCTCCCGGCCCAGAACCCCGGCAGGTCGGAGGTGACCTGCACGGGTCGATCGGCGGGCGACAGGAGGTGCAGCACGATCGGGTGGCCGCCGGCCGTGGGGTGCTCGGTCACGCCGAAGAGGTCCTGGACGCGCACCGCGGCCGACGGGGCGTCGCCGTCGTAGTCGATCTCGACGTGACGGCCCGTGGGCAGATCGAGGTGTCGCGGCGCGAGCGAGCCGAGCTGCGTGCCGAGGTCCCATCCGAGCTCCGACTGCAGCACCATCGTCAGGTCGAGACGCTCCAGATCGCTGCGACCGGTCACCCCGGCGAGGTAGGGAGCGAGCCACTGATCGACCGAACGCACCAACGTGTCGATGCTCCAGTCGGGCCACGGATCGCCCACGGTTCGGTGGAGGAACTCGACGCGCCGTCGCAGCGCGATCGCGTCGGGGGTCCAGTCGAGTTGGGCCAGCCCGGTGGCCACCACCCGGCGGACGATGGCCGTGGTGGTCTCGTCGCCCGGAGTCGGAGGGCGGGTGATCACGCCGAGCCGGATCGAGCCGAGCCGTCGTTCGACCCGCTCGACGAGATCGTCGCGGTCGGTGTCCCACTCGAGGGCTCGGGTCTCGGCCAGGTCGTCGGGGAACGCCGCGGCCACGTCATCGGCGTCGAGTGCCGCGCCGAGGCGGATGCGGCTCCGGTCGCGCTTGCCGTCGAGATCGACCGCCACCACGAAGTCCTCGTGGGCGAGCGGATCGGTGTCGGGGAGCCAGGCGCCGGATCCGGTGCGCAGCTGGAACTGGCCCGGTCGGCGCCGTCCGGCGAGCCGGTCGGGGAACGCGAGCAGCAATGTGGCACCGGCCCGGTCGGGATCGACGGTGGCGGTGTCGAACCGGATCCGGGCCCGCCTGGCGATGTCGGCGGCCCGGTCGCGCAGGCGCTGCACGGCACGCCGGTCGGCCCGATCGTGGGAATCGGTGCCACACACCAGCCGTACCCGCAGGGAGAGATCGGTCGGTACGTCGTCGGGGCGGCCGCGCATCACGTCGCGCTCGTCCACCACGGCGGCCAGGATGCACGACAGCGTGTCGGGCGACGACGCGATCATGCGGGCCAGCCGTGGGTGCACCGGGAGCCCCAGCATCGTGCGGCCGAGATCGGTGATGTCGCCGTGGTCGTCGAGCGCGCCCAGGTCGGTCAGGAGCGACCGGCCGGCGTCGAGGGCACGGGCCGGGGGCGGGTCGGGGAACGCGAGAGCGCTCGCATCGCCGCCCCATGCCGCCAGCTCGAGTGCCAACCCGGCAAGGTCCACCTCGGTGATCTCCGGGGCGCGATGGGCCGGTCTGGTGCCGTGCTCGACCTTGCTCCACAGTCGATAGCAGACGCCCGGTTCGACCCGCCCCGCCCGCCCGGCGCGCTGTTCGGCCGAGGATCGGCTGGTGGCGATCGTGGTGAGCCGACTCATCCCGGTGCGCACGTCGAACCGTGGTGCCCGGGCGAGTCCGCTGTCCACCACGATGCGCACACCGTCGACCGTCAGCGAGGTCTCGGCGATGTCGGTCGACAGCACCACTCGGCGCCGTCCGGGTGGCGAGGGTGCCAGCGCCGCGTCCTGCTCTGCCAGCGACAGCGCCCCGGCCAGCGGATGCACGTCCACGTGATCGGCCAGCGAGCCGGTGCCGGCGATCCACTCGCGTAGCTGCGACGCGGTGCGCATGATCTCGCCGATGCCGGGGAGGAACACGAGCACGTCGCCGGTGTCGTCGCGCAGCGCCCGCTGCACCGCTGCCACCACGGCGCCCTCGAGACGGTCGCGCTGCCGACGCGGCAGCCACCGGACGTCCACGTCGAACATCCGCCCCTCGCTCTCGATCACCGGCGCGTCGCCGAGCACCGACGAGAGCGTGCGGGTGTCGGCCGTGGCCGACATCGCCAGCACGCGCAGGTCGGGTCGGAGGGTGTCGGCCACGTCGAGCGTGAACGCCAGCCCGAGATCGGTCGGGAGGTTGCGCTCGTGCACCTCGTCGAAGATCACCGCGGCCACGCCGGGCAACTCCGGATCGTTCTGCAAACGCCGCGTGAGTACCCCCTCCGTCACGACCTCGATGCGTGTGGACCGCCCGATCCGCCGTTCGTCGCGCGTCTGGTAGCCGACGGTGTCGCCCACGTCCTCGCCCATGAGATGGGCCATGCGTCGCGCCGCCGCCCTCGTCGCGAGTCGTCTCGGCTCGAGCATCACGATGCGGCCGTCGCCCCGCCACGCCTCATCGAGCAGCGCGAGCGGCACCACCGTGGTCTTGCCCGCACCCGGCGGCGCCACGAGCACGGCGCGCCGATGGACGGCGAGGGCGTGTCGGAGGGGGTCGAGGATCTCGCCGACGGGGAGGTCGGGGAGCGGCGTCACGCTCAGCCGAGCGCCGCGGAACCCCGGAACGGCCCCGGGTCTCCCGCCGCGGGGATGGCGGGCGCCTGCCACTTGGTCCAGCGAGCGATCTCCTGGGCCACAGCCCGCCATTCGGCCGAGTTCCACCCCTCGGCCGAGGCGACCACGTTGCCGTCCACCGACATGAACACGAAGGCCGGCAGGGCCCCGAGCCCGTAGGCGCGCACGGCGGCACGGTCGGGGTCGCAGTACACGAGGAACCGATCGGCGATGGGGCCGAGGAACGCCCGGGTGTCGTCGGCGTCGGCGGTCACGGTCAGGCTCACGCGGGCGTGGGAGTCACGGAACCCGTCGAGCACCCTGACAGCGGTCTTGAGGATCCACGAACTCTCGTTGGTGTACGGATCGAGCACGACCGTGGCCATGTGGAACGTCGTCAGCCAGTCCGAGAGCGGACGTCCCTCGGCGCCCAACGGGGTCAGCACGAGGTCGATCGGCGGATTCGTTGCCACGGCGAGCGATGGTAGCGACCCGTGCGGGCCCGCACCCAACACTGCTCTCGTCGGGCCCGGTGATCCCCGTCGTCCGAGGGGCGCCGGTGCCGGTGCAGGAGTAGCGTCGGCCGCGTGCACCCGATCGAGCACCTCCGCTACGTGGCCCGTGCCCGGGGCGCGGATCCGGCGTCGCTCGTCCGCGAGACCGCCCAGGCGCTCACGTCGATGCGCTTCGATCCCTCAGGTCTCGTGGTGGCGTGCCGTCGTATCGTCGAGCGCCATCCCGACTGCGGTCCGCTCTGGTGGCTGTGCGCACGCATGCTCACCGCCTCCGACCCGTTCGAGATGGCATGGGACATCGCGGACGAGATCGCTCACGACCCCACACCGGTCGAGCTGTCCCGCCGCATCCCCGATGACTCGATCGTGGTGACCGTCGGATGGCCCGATGTCGTGGGTCGAGCCCTCGCCCGTCGTGGCGACGTCACGGTGTACGTGGTCGATTCGCACCACCAGGGTTCGTCGTTCGTGCAGCGGCTCGAACGACACGACGTCCCGTGCGAGCTCGTGCCCGCCGAGGGTCTCGCTGCTGCCATCGCCGCCTCGGATCTGGTGCTGGTCGACGCGCTGGCCGTCTCACCCGAACGCCTGATCGCGCCGATGGGCAGCACCGCCGCCGCGATGGTCGGCTCCCGGTCGGGTGTACCCGTGTGGCTGGCTGCAGGAGTGGGCCGTCGACTCCCCGACGACTACGTCGGCGCGATGATCGAGCGCATGGCGGCGGCCGTCGACGTGCCGTGGCACGCCGAGCACGACGTGGTACCCGTCGATCAGGTGAGCCATGTGGTGGGTGCCGCCGGGCTGGATGTGGTCGATCCGGCGGTGGGTGCAGCGGCCCTGATCGAGCCCGAGTGCCCGATGGCGCCCGAGCTGCTCCGCCCCAGCCACATGTGACCCCGGCCGGGCGCCCGATCCGGCGCACGTCGTAAGGTCGGTCCATGGCCAGCACCCGTCGTGAGCAGATCACCATGGACGCCGACGAGGTCGACGAGTACCTCGCCCAGCAGCGCATCCTCAACGTCGCCACCATCGGACCGACGGGCCATCCGCACCTCATGGCCATGTGGTACGTGGTCCGCGACGGACAGCCCACGTTCTGGACGTTCGCCAAGAGCCAGAAGGTCGTCAACATCCGCCGAGATCCCCGCGTCTCCGCCCTGGTCGAGAGTGGCGACTCGTACGGCGAGCTGAAGGGTGTCGAGCTGCGCGGCACGGCCCGGCTGGTCGAGGAGCCGGCCGAGGTGCTCGAGATCGGCAAGGCCGTCGGGGTGAAGTACACCGGTGCGGCGGCCGTCAGCGCCGACGCGCTCCCGTTCCTGGAGGCCCAGGCCGCCAAGCGGGTGGGTGTGGTGATCGAGATCGCCCACGTGACCAGTTGGGACCACACCAAACTCGCCGGCAGCTACTGACGACGTCAGCCGCTGCCCGTCGTCGACCGTCTCGGCTTGGTCAGAGAAATGCGGGGGGGGGGGGGGGGGGGGGGGGGGGGGGGGGGGGGGGGGGGGGGGGGGG
>REDU01000037.1 GCA_007693335.1 Ilumatobacter sp.
CCGTGGTGAGCGGCGTCCCGTCGCTCCACGTCAGACCGTCGCGCAGCACGAACTCCACCGTGACCGAGCCATCATCGCTGGTGACCAGTTCGGGCTCACCGTCGAGCAGCTCGGGGATGAAGGTCGTGGCCTCACTCACGCCGTAGAGACCTTCGACCATCGCCTGCTGGATCCACGACGTGATCGTCAGGTTGTTCGACGGATCGTCGAGGTGGAGGTCGGGTGGCTCCTGCTCGTGGGCCCAGACCAGCGTGCCACCATCGGCACCCGGTGCCGGTGTGGACGGGCGGGCCGCAGCGGTCGCCGCCTGAGGCGTGGCGACCGGAGCGGGCGAGGCGACGGCTGGGCTCGTGGCCGCTCGGGCGAAGCCCATCGGACCGTCTTCGCGGTTGCACACGAAGCCGACCGTGTCGGTGTCGGGCTCGTCGATATCGGGGTCGTCGGTATCGGGGTCGTCGGTGTCGGGCTCGTCAGTATCGGGCTCGTCGGTGTCAGGCGCCTCGGTGTCGGGCGCTGGATCGGGTGCCGCTGCGTCGTCGTCGCCCCCGCAGGCGGCTGCGAACAGCGCCACGCTGGCGAAGACGGCAAAGAACTTGGTCGTCCTTCGGTGAGTCAATTCATGTCCTCCGATGTACTTGGAGGGAGGTGGTTGGTCCAGGGCGAGAACCGCCCGGACCCGCCGCCGTTTCAGCGACGTTGGATCCGACGTTCAACCGCTCCAGTGCGCTCGATTCGTCCTCCCCGATCGAATCGGGCCCGCGAACCATAGCAGTGTCCGTCAGCTGCCGACCCTCAGCACCTTTCGTCCCCAGTTTCGATCACGTGAACTGTGCGCGCGACGTCGGGCTGGGAGCACCGGCGAGGATCCGGGTCAGCCGGCGGCGAACTGCACGATGCGGGCGAATTCGTCGGCGTCGAGGCTCGCACCACCCACGAGGGCACCGTCGATGTCGGGCATCGCCATCAACTCGGTCGTGTTGCCGGACTTCACCGATCCGCCGTACTGGATGCGAACTGCTGCTCCGGCGTCGCTCCCCCAGTCGGTCGACACCACCGACCGGATCGCGGCACACACGGCCTGGGCGTCGTCGGCAGTGGCGGTACGACCGGTTCCGATCGCCCAGATCGGTTCGTAGGCGATCACGAGCGAGGCGACCTGCTCGGCCGAGCGGTCCGCCAGACCGGCGCGCACCTGTGCGAGCACCTTGTCCTCGGTGACTCCCGCCTCACGCTCGTCGAGGGTCTCGCCCACGCACATGATCGGCAGCATCTCGTGACGCAGGATGGCCTCGACCTTGGCCGCCACCATCTCGTCGGTCTCACCGAAGAGCTCACGCCGCTCGCTGTGACCGCACACCACGTAGTCGACGTCGAGCTTGGCGAGGAACACCGGCGAGATCTCGCCCGTGTAGGCGCCGTGGTCGTCCCAGTGGCAGTGCTGTGCACCGAGGAAGATGTCGAGCGAGTCGGCCTCGATGACCGTCTGCACGCTCCGGATGTCGGTGAAGGGCGGATGCACACTCACGTCGACCGTCTCGTAGGTCTCGTTCGGGATCGTGTACACCAGCTTCTGCACGATGGTGATGGCCTCGTAGTGGTTGAGGTTCATCTTCCAGTTGCCCGAGATCAGCGGACGTCTCATGTGGCACCTCCGGACCGTGCGTCGTGGGCGTCTCGGAGTGCGGCCAGGCCCGGCAGATCGCCGTGCTCGAGCAGCTCCAGCGACGCCCCACCACCCGTCGACACGTGGTCGATCTGATCGTCGAGACCGAACTGGGCCACCGCAGCAGCGGAATCGCCACCCCCCACGACCGTGAACGCTTTCGTGGCGGCCATCGCCTCGGCCACCGTGCGGGTGCCGGCTGCGAACCGCTCGTCTTCGAACATGCCCATCGGACCGTTCCAGAGCACCGTGCGCGAATCCATGATCACGTCACTGAACGCTGCAGCCGAACCGGGGCCGATGTCGAAGCCCTTCGCCCCACCCGGCAATCGGGTTCCGTAGGTGGCGAAGTTCCCGTCGGCATCGAGCCCGGTGATGTCGTCGGGCAGGTGGATGGTGCCGGGGCCACGGAGCAAGCGTTCGCAGTAGTCGACCTGATCGGGCTCGAACAGCGAATCGCCGATCGGCTTGCCCTGGGCGGCGAAGAACGTGAAGCACATCGCCCCGCCGATCGCCAGTGCGTCGACGTTCTTCAGGAGCGCTTCGATCACCCCGAGCTTGTCGGAGACCTTGGCGCCGCCGAGTACTGCCACGAACGGCCGCTTCGGCTGCTCACGCAACCCCAGCAGCACCTCGACCTCGCGCTGCAAGAGCAGACCCATCGCCGACGGCAACTCGGTGGGTGGCCCGACGATCGACGCATGAGCGCGGTGCGACGCACCGAATGCGTCGTTCACGTACAGATCGATGCCGTCGATGAGTTCGGCGGTGAACGACGGATCGTTGGCCTCCTCACGCGGATCGAATCGGAGGTTCTCGCGCAGCTCGACACCGGGAGCGAGCTCGGCGAGGCGTTCGCGCACCGGCTCCATCGAGTACTTGGGATTCGGCTCGCCCTTGGGCCGCCCGAGATGACTGGCGCACACGACCTCGGCGCCACGCGACGTCAGCCACTCGATCGTGGGGAGCGCGCTGCGGATACGGAAGTCGTCGGTCACGGTGGCAGGACCGCCCTCGTGCTGCTCGAGTGGCACGTTGAAGTCGGTGCGGACCAGCACCCGCTTGCCGGCCACATCGCCGAGATCGTCGAGCGTGGGGATCTGCGGCATGCGGCTCAGCGCTTCTTCGAACCGGCGTACAGCACGAAGTCGACCATCCGGTTGGAGTATCCCCACTCGTTGTCGTACCAGCCGTTGACCTTCACGAGCTTGCCCATGCTCATGGTGAGACCGGAATCGAAGATGCACGAGTGCGGGTCGGTCACGATGTCGCTCGACACGAGGGGCTCGTCGCTGTAGCGCAGCACCCCCTTGAGCTCCTTCTTGGCCGCTGCCGAGAAGGCCTCGTTGATCTCCTCCACCGATGCCTTCCGGCGGAGGTTGGCGGTGAAGTCGGTGATCGAGCCGGTCGGTACCGGCACCCGGAGCGCGGTGCCGTCGAGCTTGCCCTTCATGGTCTCCATCACGAGGCTCGTGGCGCGCGCCGCTCCGGTGCTGGTGGGCACGATGTTGATGGCGGCGCTGCGGGCGCGTCGCATGTCGCTGTGCGGGCCGTCCACCAGGTTCTGGTCGCCGGTGTAGGCGTGCACGGTGGTGATGAGTCCGTTCACCACACCGAACGAATCGTCGAGCACCTTCACCATCGGCACCAGACAGTTGGTGGTGCAACTCGCGTTCGAGACCACCTGGTGCTTCTTCGGATCGAAGTCCTTGTGGTTCACGCCGTACACGAACGTGGCGTCGGCACCCGACGAGGGGGCCGACACGACCACGAGCGGCGCTCCGGCCTCGAGGTGGTACGCGGCCTTGTCACGCGAGGTGAAGATGCCGGTCGACTCGACCACCAGGTCGACGCCCAGATCACCCCACGGAAGTGCCTTGGGGTCACGCTCCGACAGCACCTTCAGCTCGTTGGTGCCGATCTTGATCCCGTTCTTGGTGGCCTTGATGCTCTCGGGCAGCGTGCCGAGCACCGAGTCGTACTTCAACAGGTGCGCCATGGCGTCGAGTGAGCCGAGATCGTTCACCGCCACGAACTCGATGTCGGCGCCGCGCTGGTTGGCGGCTCGGAGGAGATTGCGGCCGATGCGGCCGAAGCCGTTGATGCCCACGCGCACGGTCATGTCGGGGGTGTCCTTTCGGGTTGACGGAGCGACGCCGGCCACACTAGCCAACCCGGGAGCCCCACGACGTTGGACCGTCGGAGGCCAGAACCGTCAGCCGTCGCTCAACCGCCGGCCGACACGTCGCGATGGCTGGTGCGCACCGCGACGCCCCGCTCGCGGAATCGACGCGCCATCTCCTCGGCCACGGCCACCGACCGGTGACGACCGCCGGTGCAGCCGATGGCGACGGTCAGGTAGCTCCGACCCTCGGCCTGGTACGCCGGCAGCACATCGGAGAGCAGCGCGTCGAGATGGTCGATGAACGAGGCGGCCACCGACGTCTCCAGCACGTAGTCGCGTACTGCCGGATCGTGGCCGGTGAGGGGGCGGAGATCCTCCTCCCAGTGCGGGTTCGGGAGGAAGCGGACGTCCATGACGATGTCGGCGTCGAGCGGGAGACCGTGCTTGAAGCCGAAGCTCTCGACCGCCACCTGGAGCTGCGAGCTCCCCGACGTCTCGAACGAGGCGAGCAACTTCTCCTTCAGCTGGTGCACGTTGAGGTCACTGGTGTCGATCACGAGATCGGCGGCATCACGGAGCCCCGACAGCCGTTCGCGTTCGAGTTCGATCGACTCGAGGAGACCCGCCGCCTCATCGGCCAGTGGATGCTTGCGTCGGGTGGCGTCGTAGCGCTTCACGAGCACGGGTGTGGATGCACCGAGGAAGAGCACGGTCACGTCGTGCCCGGCCGCACGCATCGCCCCCACATGGGGCAGGACGTCGGCGTGCTGCCGCCCCGACACGAGTGCCAGCTTCTCGATCCCACCGCCGGGCTTCGACGCCAGCTCGACGATCGTCGGAACCAACGATGTCGGGAGGTTGTCGACCACGTACCAGCCCAGATCCTCGAACACGGCCGCAGCACCGGAGCGTCCGGCACCCGAGAGACCCGTGATGAGTACGACAGACGCCACGCGCGACAACCCTAGCGATGCTCGACGCGACGCAGGCGGAGAGCGAGCAGCCGCGGGATCGTGGCCGCGTCGTGGTACTCGGGTGCGCGGGCCACGAAACCGGGGGGTGGGGTCGGTTCGATCATCTGCTCCAGCACGAGCCCGTGGTCGAACAGGGTGTTCAGGTAGCGCGACAGCGGCCGGTGCAGGAACCGGATGTAGACGCCCAGTTCCACCTGCTCGATGGTCTCGGCCTCGATCAGGTACGGGCCGATACGCCAGTACTGCTCGGGTGGGTCGAGGATCTGGTCGTCGATCCATCCGCTCCCGGGGGTCTGCAACAGCGGATGGTTGAGGAGGAAGCTGAAGCGACCGCCGGGTTCGAGCACCCGTGCCACCTCGGCGATCGCACCGTCCACGTCGTCGATGTGCTCGAACACGAGGCACGCGACCACCGCGTCGAACGACGCGTCGGCGAAGGGCAGCTCGTGGGCGGCCGCCCGCGCGTACGACGGTCCCCCGCCGCGTGCGCCGGCGATCCGGATCTGGTTCCAGGTCGGATCGACCCCGACCACCCGCGAACCACCTGCAGCGAGCATCCGAGCGATCTGACCATCACCGCACCCGACGTCGAGCACACGCCGGCTGCCGACCAGGTGCTCGTGCACGAGCGGCAGGATCTGCTCGGTGTACTCGGGATCGGCCCCGTCGGTGAACCCGTCGATCCACCACCCGGCGTGCGTCTCCCACAGGTCCCGCGACGGATCTCTCTCCACGGCTCGCAGGCTACGGTCGGCGCATGCGCTTCTCGGTCTGGCCGTCGCCCACCCGACCCGTGTCCGAGATCCTCGACACCGCCCGGATGGCCGACGCCGACGGATGGTTCGGCGTGTGGTTCGCCGACCACTACATGCCCAACACGGGCACCGAGGAGGTCGACGACGGCGACACCCACGAGGCGTGGGCGATCCTGCCGGCCATCGCCGCCGCCACCGAGCGGGTCCGCATCGGTCCGCTCGTCTCCCCCACCTCGGTGCACCACCCGGCACTGCTCGCCAATCGCGCGGTGTCGATCGACCACGTGTCCAACGGCCGGTTCGTGCTCGGCCTCGGCGCCGGTTGGCAGATCAACGAACACCGCGCCTACGGCATCGAGCTCCAGGAGCCCGGCCCGCGTGTCGACCGGTTCGAAGAAGCGATCGAGATCGTCCGGTCGCTGCTCGACGAACCTCGTACCAGCTTCGACGGCACCTACTACCAGGTCACGAACGCACCCTGTCATCCCGCGCCGGTGCAGGAGCACCTCCCCATCCTCGTGGGCACCGGTGGACCGAGGATGCTGCGCATCACCGCCAGGTTCGCCGACGAATGGAACACCTGGGGTACACCCGAGACGGTCGCGGACCGCACCGCGGCGATGGAGCAGGCCTGCGCAGCGGTCGAGCGTGACCCGGCCACGGTCTGGAGATCAGCGCAGGCGTTGGTGTTCCTCACCGACGACGAGGAGCGGGCCGCGAAGGTACGCGAGAACGCACCCGCCGACCGATCGCTGATCGGATCGTCGGAGCAGCTCATCGAGCTGATGGCCGGCTACCAGGCGCTCGGTGTCGACGAGTTGATCATCCCCGACTTCACCCTCGGCCGCGACACCCAGGAACGCCACGACAGCTACCGGCGCCTCGTGGCCGAGGTCGTCCCCGCCCTCGCCTGATCCGAACTGTCTGCCGCCAGCGCCCGGTTCCACCGATCCAACGCGGACAGAACGCACGCGACACCCCGAACTGTCTGTGTGGACCGGGTGGATCTGCCGGAATCCCGCGGACAGTTGGGTGGGTTCAGGGGTGGAACTTGGCGTGGATCGCCTCGGCCACGGCGTCGGGGAGGAACGACAGCGCCTTCAGATCCTCGAGCTCGGCCTGCTTGACGGCGTTCACGCCGCCCATCGCCTTGACCAGCTTGGTCTTGCGGACCTCACCGAGCCCGGCGATGCCGTCGAGTGAGCTCACGGTCATCCGCTTGCTGCGGCGCTCGCGGTGGAACGTGTTCGCGAAGCGGTGAGCCTCGTCGCGGATGCGCTGCAGCATGAAGAGCGCATCGCTCCCCCGCGGCACCTCGACCGGATCCGAACGACCCGGCACGAACACCTCCTCGAAGCGCTTCGCCAGTCCGGCCACGGGGATCTCGTCGCCGAGACCCAGCGAGTCGACCACCCGCTTGGCCACTCCCATCTGCCCCTTGCCACCGTCGACCACCAGCAACTGGGGCGGGTAGGCGAACTTGCCGGGTCGATCGCCGCGCTCGGTGACCGGTCGGTCGCGTTCGTCGATGTAGGCCGTGAGACGCCGGGTGAGCACCTCCTCCATCGCGGCGTAGTCGTCGTTGCCGGCCACGTCGTTCACCTTGAACCGGCGGTACTCCCGCTTGTTCGGCAGGCCGTCCTCGAGCACCACCATCGATCCCACGTAATCGGTGCCGTGCAGGTGGGCCATGTCGTAGCACTCGATGCGCAGCGGTGCCTCGGGCAGCTGCAGCAGGTCCTGCAGCTCGGTGAGCGCCCGGCTGCGCGTGTTGTGATCGCTGGCCCGCCGTAGCCGATGCCGGTTGAACTCCTCGGTGGCGTTCTTGGTGACGGTCTCCATCAACGAGCGCTTGTCGCCACGCTGCGGAACCCGGATCTGCACACGCGAGCCACGCAGGTGGGCGAGCCACTCCTCGTAGGTGGCGAGATCATCGGCGGCCACGGGCACGAGGACCTGCTTCGGCACGCCCGTCACCGGTTCGTCGCCGTACAGGTTCTCGAGGATGCGGTCGATCAGCTTTCCCGGTGTGAGCGCCTCGACCTTGTCGAGCACGAACCCCTTGCGACCCACCATGCGCCCCTTGCGCACGAAGAACACCTGCACCGCGGCCTCGAGCTCGTCCTCGGCGATGCCGATCACGTCGAGATCCTCGTCGCGGTCGGCGACCATCTGCTGCTTCTCGATCGCCCGCCGAACCGCGTGCAGCCGGTCGCGCAGCCGGGCGGCCCGCTCGAACTCGAGCTCGGTGGCAGCGGTCTTCATCTCGGCCTCGAGCCGGTGGACGATCTCGTCGGTGTTCCCGTCGAGGAAGTCGCACAGCTCGGTCACCAGCTGGCGGTAGGGCATCTCGTCGATCTCACCCACGCAGGGGCCGGCGCACTTCTCGATGTGGAACAGCAGGCAGGGGCGGCCGAGACGGTGATGCTGGTTGAACTTCGACGGTGAGCACGTTCGCACCGGGAAGCTGCGCAGCAACAGGTCGAGCGTGTCGCGGATCGCGTACGCGTGGGCGTACGGACCGAAGTAGCGCGTGCCCTTGCGCTTGTGGCCCCGCATCACCATGGCCCGCGGCCACTGCTCGTCGACGGTGACCGCCAGGAATGGATAGCTCTTGTCGTCCCGCAACCGGACGTTGAAACGGGGCCGGTGCTGCTTGATGAGCGAGTACTCGAGCATGAGTGCCTCGACCTCGTTGCGCACGATGGTCCACTCGACGGTCTCGGCGGTCTCGACCATCTGGGCGGTGCGCGGATGGAGGTTGTGGGGCGCCTGGAAGTAGTTCGACAGGCGTTGGCGCAGGTTGGACGCCTTGCCCACGTAGATCACGCGGCCCTGGGCATCCTTGAACTGGTAGGAGCCGGGCTGATCGGGAATCGTGCCGGCCGGGGGACGCATCACCATGCAGATCCCAGGATACGGTTGGGGTCGATGGCCGGTCGCTTCGCGTTCCAGATGCCCGAGCGGCGTCACGAGAGTCAGCCCTGGTTCCGACTGGGACAACTCGACGTCAGCACGACCGTGCTGGTCACGCTGATGTGTGCGATGTCGATGGTGGTCTGGGCCATCAACCCCCGGTTCCTCGAGCCGCTCGCCCTGATCCCGAGCCGCGTGTTCGAGTTGCAGCTCTGGCGGGTGGTCACCTGGCCCATCCCCACCCAGCCCACGTTCTGGACCATCATCACGCTTGCGATCTTCTGGTATTTCGGACGCGAGATCGAAGGGCTCCTCGGCCGCAACCGGTTCGCATGGTTCCTCGTGCTGGTGACCGTGATCCCGGGCATCATCGCCACGCTGGTGAACCTGCCGCAATTCGGACTCCGGCCGATCCAGTTCGCGGTGTTCCTCACGTTCATCGCCCAGTATCCGTTCGCCCGGTTCTTCTTCGGGATCCCGGCGTGGGCCCTCGGCGCAGTGTTCCTCGCACTCGAGACGTTGCAGCTGCTCGGCCTCCGCGACACTCGCGGGTTGATCTTCTTGCTGGTCACGCTCGCCACGGCCGCCGTGGTGGCACGCAGCTACGGACTCGCTCCCACGCTGGCCCGCTTCGTACCGGCCCTCCCGGTCCCGGGCTCCGACGCCGCGTCCGAGCGGCGACCCAAACAGAGGCGTTCGCGCCCCGCCCGCAGCTCCGGTCGGACGGTGGTCGAAGGTCCGTGGGGTGGCGCATCGCCGGTCCCGAGCGCCGACTCCGTCTCGATGCAGGCGGAGCTCGACGGTCTGCTCGACAAGATCTCGGCGAGCGGGATCGACTCGCTCAGCAACGACGAGAAGCGTCGCCTCAACGACCTCTCCAAACGCCTCCGCTGACAGCACACCCCCGAACTGTCTGCGCGAAACCGGCGGATCCGCCCGATCACCACAGACAGTTCGTCAGCACACCCCCGAACTGTCTGCGCGAAACCGGCGGATCCGCCCGATCACCACAGACAGTTCGTCAGGCGGTGGCGAGGCGGCGGAGGCGGGCACGCTCGGCCCAGGCGGCCAGGAGGATGAGCGCGGCGAGCACCGTGGCGGCGTCGGCCAACACGTGGAAGCCGAACGACGACTTCACGAACCCGGATCCGAGAGCGGCCACGGCACCACACATGCTCATCGTGAGGTCACCCGTGCCCTGGACCTGCACCCGCGAGTCGGCGCGGACCGACGCGGTGAGCAGCGCGGTGCCGGCGATCAGACCGATGTTCCAGCCGAAACCCAACAGGAACAGGCCGACGAACATCAGCACCGGCACGTACCCGGCCACCACCGACACGACCGTGCCCGATCCGAGCACCACCGCACCCCACTGGATGGCGGTGACCGGGCCGACCCGGTCGACGAACCGCCCCACGACGGGAGCGAGGCCGAACATGCCGAGGATGTGGACGGCGATCACGAGCGCCGAGAGATCGGCGTGGCCATGATCCTTCATGTGCGGCGGCGTCATGGTCATCACGGCCACCATCGCCGCCTGCGAGCCCGCCATGGCCGCCAGCCCGAGCATCGCGGGCCGCGATCCGCGGATCTCGCCGAACGACACGCGCAGCTGTCGGAACGGCCGAGCCCGGTCCGCGTGGCGGTCGGTGCCACCGACGACCACCAGCGGGTCGGGACGGAGCCGCACGAAGACGATCACCGCCGACAGCGCGAAGAGCGCGGCCGCCACCAGGTACGGGCCGATCAGGTCGACGAGGCCGAGTGACTCGGCGAAGCGCCGACCAGCCGGAGCGAGCACCGGACCGAGCACGGCGCCGAGCGTGCCGATCCACACGATGGCGGCGATGGCTCGCGCCCGCTGGGAGGGCAGCGCCAGATCGGCACCCACGTACCGACCCTGCAGCGTGGCCGCCTGACCGGCGCCGAACAGCACGAGACCCACGATGAACACCGGGAACCACCGCTGTTGACCGCCGAGTGCCGTGATGAGGGCACCGAGGGCTGCCACCGTGAACGCGACCACGAGACCGGGTCGACGCCCACGGCGGCGCATCGTCGCGGCCAGAGGTACTGCGGTGATCGCGGCTCCGGCCGTGAAGGCTGCGCCGCCGAGACCCGCCCAGCGGTCGGAGCCCAGCAGATCGCTGGCGAGCAGTGAGACCACCGCAACCGAGCCGGCGACGGCCGCCTGTCCGGGCACCTGCGAGATGCGGAGCGTGCGGATGGTGCGCCGCTGCAGCAGCTCACGCTCGGCGGGATCGAGCGCCTCGACCCCCGAGGATCCGGTGTGCGGCGAGCTGGCGCCCCCCGGACCACCAGAGCCGACGATGCTCACGACAGCATCTCGCGCAGGAACCGCCCCGTGTGGCTGGCGTCGACGGTGGCCACGTGCTCGGGCGGCCCCTCGGCCACCAGCATCCCGCCCCCCGAACCACCCTCGGGCCCGAGGTCGATCAGCCAGTCGGCGGTCTTGATGACGTCGAGGTTGTGCTCGATCACGAGCACGGTGTTGCCCTGATCGACCAGACGCGACAGCACCGTGAGCAGCCGACGGACGTCGTCGAAGTGCAAGCCCGTGGTGGGCTCGTCGAGCAGGTAGATGGTGTGACCGGTGGAGCGCTTGGCGAGCTCGGTGCTGAGCTTGACGCGCTGTGCCTCGCCGCCCGACAGCGTGGGAGCGGATTGTCCGAGCCGCACGTACCCGAGGCCGACGTCCATGAGCGTCTTCATGTGCCGGGCGATCGCCGGCTGGTTACCGAAGAACTCGACGGCCTCGGCGATCGGCATGTCCAGCACGTCGGCGATGTTCTTCCCCTTGAACTCCACGTCGAGGGTGTCGCGGTTGTACCGGGCGCCCTTGCACACCTCACACGGCACGTACACGTCGGGCAGGAAGTGCATCTCGATCTTGATCGTGCCATCGCCGGCGCACGCCTCGCAGCGACCACCCTTCACGTTGAAGCTGAAGCGACCGGGCAGATACCCACGCACCTTCGCCTCGTTGGTGGCCGCGAACAACTTGCGGATGTGATCGAACACCCCGGTGTAGGTGGCCGGATTGGACCGGGGCGTGCGCCCGATGGGCGACTGGTCCATGTCGATGATCTTGTCGAGGTGCTCGATGCCCTCGATGCGCTTGTGCTTGCCGGCGGGCATCTTCGACTTGTAGATGCGCTGCATCAGCACCGGGAGCAGGATGTCGCGCACCATGGTCGACTTACCCGACCCCGACACCCCGGTGACGGCCACGAAACAGCCGAGCGGGATGTCGACGTCGAGATCGCACAGGTTGTGCTCGCGGGCACCGATGACACGCAGGTGCTCACCGCCGGGCGTACGACGCTCGGCGGGAACCGGGATCGTCTTGCGGTTGAACAGGTACTGCCCGGTGATCGACTCCTTGACCTTCGACAGCCCCTTCACCGGACCGCTGTAGACGATGTCGCCGCCGTGCTCGCCGGCGCCGGGCCCGATGTCGACGATCCAGTCGCTCTCGCGGATGGTCTCCTCGTCGTGCTCGACCACGATCACGGTGTTGCCGAGGTCACGAAGGCGGGTGAGGGTGTCGATCAGCCGCCGGTTGTCGCGCTGGTGCAGGCCGATCGAGGGTTCGTCGAGCACATAGAGCGTACCGACCAGGCCGGAACCGATCTGGCTCGCGAGCCGGATGCGCTGCGCCTCGCCGCCCGCGAGCGTGCCCGCGGCCCGCGACAGGGTGAGGTAGTCGAGCCCCACGTCGAGCAGGAAACCGAGCCGGGCGTTGATCTCCTTGGTGACCCGCTCGGCGATGAGACGGTCGCGTTCGCTGAGCTCGAGCGCCGCGAGGAACTTCGCCGACTCGCCGATCGACATGTCGCACACCTCGGAGATGTGCTTGTCGTCGACGGTGACCGCGAGCGACGACGGCTTCAGCCGGGCTCCACCGCAGGCGCTGCACGCCACCTCGCGCATGTAGCCCTCGTACTGCTCGCGTGACCAGTCGCTCTCGGCGCCCTCGTGGCGGCGCTTGATCCAGGGGATCACACCTTCGTACTCGGTGGAGTACGACCGCGAACGGCCGTAGCGGTTCTTGTACTTGACCGTCAGCTTCCCGGACGTGCCGTGCAGGACGACCTTCTGCTGCTTGGCCGACAACGACTCCCACGGCACGGTGAGATCGATCTCGTGCTGCTCCGCGACCGATTCGAGCATGCGGGTGAAGTACTGGGTGTGGGCACTGCGCCACGGTGCGATGGCGCCATCGGCGATCGACGCCTCGGGATCGGGGACGACCAGCTCGGGATCGACCTCGAAGGTGGTGCCGAGACCGTCGCACGTGGCACAGGCGCCGTACGGGGAGTTGAACGAGAAGTTGCGGGGCGCCGGCTCGTCGTAGCTGGTGCCGCACACGGGACAGCCGAGGTGCTGGCTGAACGTCAGCGTCTCGCTCTCCGAACTCTGCGGGTCACCCGCACCCGGACCACCCTCGCGGGCGACCAGTTCGACCTCGGCCACACCCTCGGCGAGGGTGAGCGCGGTCTCGAGCGAATCGGTGAGACGACGTTCGATGCCCTCGCGCAGCACGAGCCGGTCGACCACGACCTCGATGGTGTGCTGCTCGTAGCGGGCGAGCTTGGTGTCGCGGGTGAGGAACTCGTCGATCTGGACCGTCTCGCCGTCGACGCGGGCCCGCACATAGCCCTGACCGGACAGGTCTTCGAGCAGCGTGTGGTACTCGCCTTTCCGGCCGCGCACCACGGGCGCGAGCACCTGGAAACGGGTGCCCTCGTCGAGCTGCAGGATGCGGTCGACGATCTGCTGCGGCGTCTGTCGCTGGAGCCTCGTACCGTCGTTGGGGCAGTGCTGGATGCCGATGCGGGCGTACAGCAGCCGGAGATAGTCGTAGACCTCGGTGATGGTGCCGACGGTGGAGCGCGGGTTGCGGCTGGCCGACTTCTGGTCGATCGAGATGGCGGGTGACAGACCCTCGATCACGTCGACATCGGGTTTGTCCATCTGGCCGAGGAACTGCCGGGCGTACGAGCTCAGCGACTCGACGTAGCGGCGCTGCCCCTCGGCGTAGATGGTGTCGAACGCCAGGCTCGACTTGCCGGAACCCGACAGACCGGTGAAGACCACCAGCTTGTCGCGAGGGATCTCGACGTTGATGTTCTTGAGGTTGTGCTCACGCGCACCGCGAACCGAGATGGTGGGTTGCTCGGGGCCCGTCGAACGCTTGCGAGCGGTGGACTTCGTGGGGGGCATCGGGTGAGAGGCTACCACCGAACAGGTGTTCCAGAGGCGTCGATCGCGCGACCGGAAGATCGACCGGTCAGTCGTCGGGGTCGGGTACGTGGTCCTCGAGGCGCGGGAGCTCGGCGTGGTACTCGATCGCCAGTTCGGGGTCGCGCTCGAGCACGTACGTGACCGCCCGCACGATGGCTGCGGTGATCGGCACGGCGAGGAAGGCGCCGAGGATTCCGAGCGTGACCGCCCCTGCCGTGAGCGAGGCGAGCACGAGCAACGGGTGCAGGTGGGTGGCCCGACCGACGATCAGCGGCTCGAGCAGGTTGCCCTCGAGCTGCTGGACCGCCACGTTGAGCACGAGCACCGCGAGCGCGAGCCCGATGCCGCCGTCGGCCAGTGCGACCAGCACGGCCACGGCGCCCGCGGTGAACGCACCCACGATCGGGAACAGCCCACCGAAGAACACGAGCATCGCCAGCGGGAGTGCCAGCGGCACACCGAGCAGGAACAGACCGATCCCGATGGCCACTGCGTCGACGAGGGCCACCAGGATCTGACCCCGGAAGTACCCACCGAGCGTGTCCCACACCCGACGGAACACCTCGGCCACGTCGTCGCGGAGCCGTGCTGGTGTGAGCTGCAGCACCACGCCGGTCATCCGCTCACCGTCCTTGAGGTAGAAGAGCAGCGCGATCACACCGAACAGGACACCGGCGATCACCTCGAACGTTGTGAATGCCACGGTCGACGCGGTGTTGCCGACCTCGAGTTCCATCGCCCAGTTCTGGATGCGCTCGAAGAGCTCGTCGAGCGACGGTGGGGTCCAGCCGATGACATCGTCGATCCAGTTGGCCACGTCGGCGTAGGCCTGCTCGAGGGTCTCGAGCAGATCGTCGAGTTCGCCCACGATCAACCAGATCAACGCCGCCAGCAGCCCGAGGAACATCACCAGGAACCCCACCACCACCACGGCGGCTGCGGCGAGCGGCGGGAAGCCCCACCGCTTGAGCCGCGACGACAGCGGCGACAGCAGCGCCGCCGGGAACAGCGCGATCACCAGCGGGATCACGACCAGCTTGAACATGTCGAGCAGGTAGACGAAGACGACCAGGGTGCCGAACAGGCCGAGCAGACTCCAGGCGAAGATGCCCGCTCGCGTCAGCCGGTGCTGGTCGATGCGGCGACCCGCCGCTCTCATGGTGGGTTCGCCCTCGGGCGGCTGTGGGTCGGGACGGTCCTCGTTGTCGGCCATGACTGTTCGGGGTGTACCCCAGCGGGGAACGACTCAACCAGCGTCGCGCACTTCTCGCTTCAGTTCGTTGATCTCGTCGCGTAGGCGGGCGGCGTACTCGAACTTGAGCTCGGCCGACGCCTCGTGCATCTCCTCCTCGAGCGTCTGGATCAACCGCGTGATCTCCTGCTCCGGCAACGACTTGAGCTCGCGTTGCACGGTGTCGCGCTCACGCTGCCGGCGACGGTCCTTCCCGGGTACCGGTGAACCGCCGTCGGGTCGGAGCAGCGAGAGGATGTCGCCCACCGCCTTGCGGATGGTCTGGGGATCGATGCCGTGTTCGGTGTTGTACGCGATCTGGAGCGCCCGCCGACGCTGGGTCTCGCCGATGGCTCGCGTCATCGAGTCGGTGACGCGATCGGCGTACATGACCACCTGACCGTCGACGTTGCGCGCCGCACGTCCGATCATCTGGATCAGCGAGGTCTCGCTCCGCAAGAACCCCTCTTTGTCCGCATCGAGGATCGTCACCAGCGACACCTCGGGCAGGTCGAGACCCTCACGCAGCAGGTTGATGCCCACCAGCACGTCGAAGTCGCCGAGTCGGAGACCGCGGAGGATCTCGATGCGCTGGATGGTGTCGATGTTCGAGTGGAGGTACCGCACCCGCAGGCCCTGTTCGAGCAGGTAGTCGGTGAGGTCTTCGGCCATCTTCTTGGTGAGCGTGGTGACCAGCACCCGCTCGCCCTTGGTGACCCGTCCGCTCACCATCTCCATCAGGTCGTCGATCTGACCTTTGGTGGGCTTCACGATCACCTCGGGGTCGACCAAGCCGGTGGGGCGCACGATCTGCTCGACCACCTTCGACGACACCCGCAGCTCGTACTGGCTGGGCGTGGCCGACAGGAACACGCACTGGTTGATGCGCTCGAGCACCTCTTCGAAGGTGAGCGGACGGTTGTCACGTGCCGACGGCAGCCGGAACCCGTGGTCGACCAACACGTCCTTCCGGCTGCGGTCGCCCGCGAACTGGCCGTGCAGCTGAGGTACCGCCACATGGCTCTCGTCGACCACGAGGAGGAAGTCGTCGGGGAAGTAGTCGAGCAGCGTGAACGGCGGCTCACCGGGCTCACGACCGTCGATGTGCATCGAGTAGTTCTCGATCCCGTTGCAGTAACCGACCTCGGCCATCATCTCGAGGTCGTACTGGGTGCGCATGCGCAATCGCTGCGCCTCGAGCAGCTTGCCCTGCTCGTCGAACTCGGCGAGCCGTTGCTGCAGCTCGGCCTCGATCTTCACCATGGCCGATCGCATGCGCTCGTCGCCCGTCACGTAGTGGGTGGCGGGGAACACGTACGTGCGGCTGAGCTCTTCGAGCGTCTCGCCGGTGAGCGGATCGATGCGGGTGAGGCGGTCGACGGTGTCGCCGAACATCTCGATGCGCAGCACGGACTCCTCGTACGCGGGGTGCACCTCGATGGTGTCGCCCCGCACCCTGAACTTGCCTCGGCCGAGCGTCATGTCGTTGCGGTCGTACTGGAGGTCGACCAACCGCCGGAGGATGGCGCGCATGTCGTAGTCGACGTTCACGCTCAGGTCGAGCAACTGGCCCTTGTACTCCTCGGGGTTCCCCATGCCGTAGATGCAGCTCACGGATGCCACCACGATGGTGTCGCGCCGGGTCAGCAGGGCGGCGGTGGCCGAGTGACGGAGCCGGTCGATCTCGTCGTTGATCGAGCTGTCCTTCTCGATGTAGGTGTCGCTCGAGGGGATGTACGCCTCGGGCTGGTAGTAGTCGTAGTAGCTGACGAAGTACTCGACCCGGTTGTGGGGGAAGAACTCGCGCATCTCCTGGGCGAGCTGTGCGGCCAGGCTCTTGTTGGGCGCGAGGATGAGCGTGGGCCGCTGCACCTGCTCGATCGTCCAGGCGATCGTGGCCGACTTGCCCGACCCGGTGATGCCGAGCAACGTCTGGAAGCGCTCGCCGTCGATGATGCTCTGCGAGAGCGCCGCGATGGCTGCGGGTTGATCACCCGCCGGCTCGTAGTCGGCCACCACCCGGAACACCTCGTCGCGATCGGCCTCGTTCCTGGTGGGCGCGTTCGTCACCCCGAGAGCATACCGGGTACGCATGTTCGGTTGCCGGGGGCAGGCGCCAGGACCGATGCGCTGGTGGCGCGCTCGACGGGCGCGAGCTGCACGTCGGCGATGGGAACGTCGGGCGCGGGGGTGCGGCTCGTGAAGCGGTCGAGGGCAGACCGACCCAGCTCGGAGAATGCGTCGTGGACCAGATTCCAGTACTCCAGCCTCACCGCGGCGCGACCGTCGTCGCGGGCGGCCAGATAGCGGTCGACCGCCGATGGGCGTGGCACGTAGGTGACGATCCGGCCGTCGACAGCGGCGCGCTCGCCGCCGGCACCGTGGCCGAGACCGATCTGATCGGTGACATCGGTGCGTTCGTAGTCGCGTTCGCGCCAGTCGAGCCGGGCGAGCTCGTCGTCGGTCACCTGCACCAGCACACCGTTGCAGATCTCGGCCTCGGCTGACTCCAGGCCCAGCGAGATCACGATGCCATCGACCAGCACATCTTCGTGCCGCCACGATCCGCGCAGCGTGAGCGAGCCGTAGTTCCAACGCCGCCCGAACCCGGTCAACTCGGCGGGTACCGCTCGGATGTCGTCGGGACCGGAGCGACCGAGGGTGGGAGCGAGCGATGCCGGCGACACGAGCGAGCCGTAGCCGAACACCCATGTGGACGGCGTCACGCGAGGTGCTCCCCCCGGTCGAAGAACTGATGGACGGTGCCGACGAGCAGCTCGACCCCGACGCCGATGGCCTGTTCGTCGACGTCGAACAGCCCGGCGTGCAGGTCGAGCCGCGTGCGACCCCACTGGGCGTCGTGCACGCCCAACCGCACGTAGGAACCAGGCACCGCGCGGGTGAGCCAGGCGAAGTCGTCGCCACCCCAGCTGCGAGGTGCTTCCACGACGGTCATCGGGCTCGGCGCCAGACGGGCTGCTGACCGCACCAGATCGGTGACCTCGACATCGTTGACGACGGGCGGCACACCGTGGATGTAGGTGATGTCGTGCGCGGCGCCACTGGGCCCCACGAGCTCATCGATGGCCTCGGTCACCACCCGGGGCAACTGCTCCCACATCTCGAGCGACGGGGTGCGCACCGACGCCCGGAGCGTCGCGTGGGTGGGGATCACGTTGCCGGCATCGCCGGCATGCACGGCACCGAACACCAATTTGACCTCGCCGAGACCATCGACGGCGGCGCGAACCCGTCGCGGGAGCTCCACCACCAGATCGGCCGCCACGGCGACGATGTCGACGGTGAGCTCGGGGCGTGCCGTGTGTCCGCCGGGACCACGCAGCGTGATGGTGACGCTGTCTGCCGCAGACGTGATGGCGCCGTCGCGAACGGCGATGACCCCGGCGTCGAGCTTCGGCTCGCAGTGCAGCGCCACCACCGCCCGGGCGCCGTCGAGGGCGCCGTCGGCGAGCACGTCGAGCGCTCCACCCGGCACCTGTTCCTCGGCGGGTTGGAACACGAAGCGCACGTTGCCCCTGACACCGGACGGATGGTGGGCCAGGTGCAGCGCAGCCCCGAGCACCACCGATGTGTGGACGTCGTGACCGCACGCGTGAGCCACTCCCGGCACCATGCTGGCGTAGGGGACGTCCTTGTCGTCGTCCATCGCCAGTGCGTCGAGGTCGGCTCGCAACACGATGGTGGGGCCGTCGCCCTGAACGAGATCGGCGATCAACCCGGTACCGACCGACATCCTTCGCACGGCCAGCCCTGCCAGTTCCAGACGTTCGGCAACGAGATCGGTGGTGGCGAACTCCTGCCTGCTGAGCTCGGGATGCGCGTGGAGGTTGCGGCGGAACGCCACCAGCTCGGCGCCATGCTCGTCGAGCCACGACCGCAGCCGGTCGTTGCGCTGGGCGATCTCGACCTGCCCCGACTCAACATGCCCCGGTTCGGGCCCGAGGCCCGTCATCCGCCGATGGCGGCGTCGGCCGCCAGCTCTCTGATGAGATACCTGACCACGTCGGGCAGCGTACCGCCGGCCTCGACGAGGCGGCGCTGCCGCGCGGTTCCCGAACCGGTGGCGAGGATCGTGCGCACCTCGTCCATCCACGGCTCGGTGCGCAGTTCGTCGACCACCGGTGCGAGCATCTCGATGAGCTCGTCGACCAGTTCGGCGACGGGCCGACGCTCCGGATGGCCGGTGTCGGCGTGTTCGACGATCAGGCTCGCCTCGGTGCCGTAGCGGCCGGCGAGCCACTTGTTCTCGCGCACGGTCCACTCACGCGGTGGGTCGGGCAGATCGCCCTCGACGAGACGCAGCTCACACCACCGCACGAGCGCCTGGGCCAACGCTGCCAGTGCCGTGGCCTCTCGCAGCGTCTGGGTGGCATCGCACATCCGGAACTCGACCGTGCCGAAGTTCGGATGGGGCCGTACGTCCCACCAGACCTCGCGGATCGACGCGATGCACTCCGACTCGAGCAGGGTCGACATGAACATCTCGAAGTCGGCCCAGCCGGTGAGCATGGGCGGCAGACCCGCAGTGGGAAGCGACTCGAACACCTTGGCTCGCGCCGATGCCAGGCCGGAGTCTTCGCCCTCGAAGAACGGACTCGAGGCCGAGAGCGCCAGGAACAGTGGGAGGTGACGCCTGATCTCGTTGATCACTGCGATGGCCGTGGCGCCGTCCCTCACGCCCACATGGATGTGGGTACCGCAGATCAGCAGCCGCCGAGCAGGCCACTGCATCGTCTCGATCAACTCCTGATATCGGGGATCAGGGCTCACCACCTGCTCGCGGGCCAACCCGAACGGATGCGTGCCGGCGCTGATGAGCGTGCATCCCCTCCGCTCGGCGGCGCGCCTCACTTCGTCGAGGGTGGCGGACAGGTCGGCGTGGATCGCGTCGGGGTTCTCGCAGATGTTGGTGATGATCTCGATCGTGCTCTCGAACAGCTCGTGCTTGGCGGTGGGATGCTCCGCTGGCGCGAACGGCGCGCCCATCTCTCGCAGGATGTCGGAGGCGACGGGCGCGAGTTCGCCCGTCTCCGGGTCGACGAGGTGGAGTTCGAGTTCCACGCCCACGGTGGGACGGTCGTTGCGTCTGAAATCGATGGCCATGGTGCCCCGTTGCTGCCGGCGATGAGAAGGCACAGCATCGCGCGTGCAGCGCGCCGCCGCCGTCAACGAACGGCCGTGGAGCCCTCGCGAGCGGGACCGGGGCACGGCCGGTCAACGGGCGTGCCCGGCGCGGGTCAGCTCGACGTCT
This sequence comes from Ilumatobacter sp., assembly GCA_007693335.1. GTDB lineage: Bacteria > Actinomycetota > Acidimicrobiia > Acidimicrobiales > Ilumatobacteraceae > SKSP01. Next base: position 20,205 of record REDU01000037.1, read on the forward strand.
GGGGCAGTGCCGTGAGCTCGCGCCACACCTCGTCGACGCGCTCCTCGAGTGCTTCGAACGAGCCCGAGTTGTCGATCACATGTGTGGCGATCGCGAGGCGGTCGTGCCGCTCGATCTGGCTGTTGATCCGGGCCCGGGCGTCGGTTTCGTCCATGCCGCGCTGGGCGACGAGGCGCTCGACCGCCAGCTCCGGATCGACGTCGACCACGATCGTGGCCGCCAGGCCCTTCCGTGGGTTCTCGGCCAGGAGCGGGAAGTCGAGCACGACCACACGGTCGCTGTCGCGGTGCGCGTCGATCTGGGCCTCGATCTCGGCCTGCATCGCCGGGTGGACGATGCCGTTCAGGTCGGCCAACGCCTGCTTGTCGTTGAAGACGATCGCGGCCACGGCACCGCGATCGAGCGAGCCGTCGTCGCTGATGATGTGGGCGCCGAAACGCTCGGCCATGCGGCCGAGCAGGGGCGAGCCCGGTTCTTGGAGTTCACGCGCGATCCGGTCGGCGTCGACGATGACGGCCCCGTGCTCGAGGAGCATGGCCGACACCGTCGACTTGCCGGAACCGATCCCGCCGGTCAGGCCGACCAGGATCATGGGGCCAGGATCATGGGGCCAGGATCATCGGGCCAGGATCACTCGGTGACGGGCTCGGTCTCGCTGGGAGCAGCCACCGCAGCGGCCTCTCCGGAGGGCTCGCCCGCAGCGGCAGCCGCGACTGCAGCCTCCGTCTCGGCGGCTTCGGCGGCTTCGGCGAGACCGGCTTCGCTGCCGGCGTACTCGGCCCACGCGGCCTCGACCTCGTCGGGATTGCCGGCGGTCCAGTTGCCGTGCTCGTCGACCTCGAAGTGCTCGCGGTACTCCTCGGCCAGCTCGCCGCCCTCGGCGGCCTGCTTGATCGACAGGCTGATACGGCGACGGGCCAGGTCGAGATCGATGATCTTGACCCACAGCTCCTCACCGGGGGTGACGACCTGCTCGGGCGAATCGACGTGGTGCGCCGACATCTCCGAGATGTGCACGAGACCCTCGATACCGTCGCCCACCTGCACGAACGCACCGAACTGCACGAGCTTGGTGACCCGGCCGTAGACCAGCTGGCCCACCTGGTGACTCTCGGCGAACTCCTGCCACGGATCCTGCTGGGTGGCCTTCAGCGAGAGGCTGATGCGCTCGCGGCTGAAGTCGACGTCGAGCACCTGCACCTTGACGGGATCACCCACCGCCACGACGGAGCCGGGGTGGTCGACGTGCTTCCACGACAGCTCGCTCACGTGGATGAGGCCGTCCATGCCGCCGAGGTCGACGAAGGCGCCGAAGCTGACGACCGACGACACGGTGCCCTCGCGGACCTCGCCCACCTTGAGGTTGTTGAGGAACTGGTCGCGGGTCTCCTTCTGGGTCTCCTCGAGGTAGGCCCGGCGGGAGAGCACGACGTTGTTGCGGTTCTTGTCGAGCTCGATGATCTTGGCCTGCACCGTGGTGCCGACGTAGGGCTGGAGATCGCGGACACGGCGCAGTTCGACGAGCGATGCGGGCAGGAAGCCACGCAGACCGATGTCGACGATGAGACCGCCCTTGACGACCTCGATCACCGGACCCTCGACCACCTCGTCGGCTTCCTTCTTGGCCTCGATGGTCCCCCAGGCACGCTCGTACTGCGCCCGCTTCTTCGAGAGGACGAGGCGACCCTCTTTGTCCTCCTTGGTCAGCACGAGGGCCTCGACGGCCTCACCGAGCTTCACGACCTCGGACGGATCGACGTCGTTGCGGATGCTCAGCTCACGCGACGGGATGACGCCCTCGCTCTTGTACCCGATGTCGAGCAGGACCTCGTCCTTGTCGATCTTGACGACGGTGCCGTTGACCATCTGGCCGTCTTCGACTTCGACGATGGTGCCATCGATGGCGTCGGCGAAGGACATGCCGAGGTCGTCGTCGATGACCTGGCGAGGTGTGTAGTTGCCCTCGTCGTCGAACGTGCCCATCTCGGGGCTGCCCATCTCGGGGCTTTCGGTGACGGAGGTGCTGATCGTGTCGGACAAAGGGGAGCTCTTTCGGGACGGGAACGTTGAGGGACGGGACGTGAGCACACGCTGGACGTGTGCGGGCATTCATGCTAACAGCGGTGTGGCGAAGCGACCATCGCGAATCATGCTGCGTTCAGCGGTGGGCGAGCACGAGGAACTCAGCGGACTCGACGGTGGGAGCGGCATCGCCGTACGCACCCGGCTCGACGCTGGAGATCCGGTCGACCGTGAGGCCGTGACGGTCGAGCAGCAGGCGGAGCTCCCTGGGCGTGTAGCAGCCGGTCCACAGGTCGACCTCCGCCACGTTGCCGGCCGGGTCGCGCACCTCGGTGCGCTCGTGCGACAACCCGGTGTCGGCGTCGAACACGGCCTCGGTGTGGTACTTCACGACGAAGTAGGAGCTGAAGGCGCTGAGCAACAGCCTCCCACCGGGACGCAACGCGTGAGCCATCCCGGCCACCACCGCATCGTCGCCACCGTCGGTGGTCATCAGCCCGAACGCGCCCTGACACAGGCAGATCACGGCGTCGAAGGCACCGGCGAGGTCGGCACGTGTCGACAGTGACCGGGCATCGAACCGCTCGAACGTGGCGCCGGGCGGGGCGTCGCGTTCGGCCAGGTCGACGAAGGGCTGGCTGATGTCGATGCCGTGCACCACGATCCCCCGCCGTGCCAGCTCGTGGGCGTGCCGCCCCGGCCCGCACCCCACGTCGAGCACCCGGTCACCGTCGGACAACCCGAGGGCCCCCACGAGATGATCGACCTCCTGCACGGTGCCCTTGGTGAACGAGTACCGCAGGTAGGCCTCGCCCAGGTGCTCGGCGATCGGTTCGAACCAGTGGTCGGGCACGGCTCGGCTCCCCCCTCGTCCAGTTCTCGGCGTCGTTCAGTTCTTGGCGTCGGCCCAGGTGGCGCCACGGGCCACGTTGACCTCGAGTGGGACGTCGAGCTCGGCGGCGCCGCGCATCAGGTCGACCACGAGGTCGCCCACCTCGTCGCGCTCGGCCGGGTCGACCTCGACCAGCACCTCGTCGTGCACCTGCAGGATGAGTCGGCTGGCGTGATCACTCGACTCGAGTGCCTGGTCGATGCGCACCAGCGCGATCTTGAAGATGTCGGCCGCCAGGCCCTGGATGCCGGCGTTCATGGCCTGCCGCTCCCCCGCCTGGCGGATCCGGAAGTTCGAGTCGAGCAGCTCGGGAATGGGCCGGCGACGCCCGAACAGCGTCTCGGTGTAGCCCCGCGTGCGGGCCTCGGCCACCGTGCGGTCCATGTAGTCCTTCACGTTCGGGAACGCCTCGAAGTAGGCGTCGAGGATCACGCTGGCCTCGTCGGTGGGGATCCCGAGCCGCTGACCGAGCCCGTAGGCCTCCATGCCGTACGCGAGCCCGTACGACACCATCTTGGCCTTCGATCGCTGGTCGAGCGTGACGGCCGACGGCTCCACCGAGAACACCCGCGCCGCCGTGGCGTTGTGGATGTCGGTGTTGCTGGTGAACGCGGCGATGAGCCCGGGGTCCTGGGCGAGGTGGGCGATGCAGCGCAGCTCGATCTGGTTGTAGTCGGCCACGAGCAGCTCGAAGCCCTCGCCGGGCACGAACGCCGTGCGGAACACCCGCCCCTCGTCGCTGCGCACCGGGATGTTGTGGAGGTTCGGCTGATCGGAGCTGAGGCGGCCGGTGCGGGCCACGGTCTGGTTGAACGTGGCGTGGATGCGACCGTCGGGGCCGATCTCGTGCAGCAGGCCCTCGCCGTAGGTGCCACGCAGCTTCTCGACCTCGCGGTGGCGCAGGAGCGGCTCGATGAACTCGGGCCACTGATCGCGCAGCTTCTCGAGCGTGGCGGCGTCGGTGGAGTAGCCCGTCTTGGTCTTCTTCGCGGGCGTGAGGCCACGCTCGGTGTAGAGGATCTCGCGCAGCTGGATGGGCGAGTTGAGGTTGAGCTCGTCGCGACCGGCCACCTCGCGCAGCTCGGCCGCCAGCCGCTGCACCTCGTCGCTGAGCCGCTGGTTGATGCCGCGCAGCGTGTCGGCATCGGCCGCCACCCCACGGTGCTCCATCCGTGCCAGCACCCGCACGAGCGGGTTCTCCATGGTCTCGTACAGCTCGACCATTCCGTGCGCCTCGAGGCTGGCGAGCACGGGACCGGCCACATGGTGGACGGCCAAGGCGTCGCGCGCCGCCCGATGGGCGTCGTCGAGATCGCTGCCGTCGAGGTCGAGCTGCCCGGTCACGGCCGGGGCGTCGGCGGGCGGCGCGAAGGGGGTGAAGCGCACGATGAGGTCGGCCATCTCGTAGCGGGCCTCGGCCGGGTCGATCAGGTAGGCGGCGATGGCCGTGTCGAGTACGAGCCCGCGCAGATCGGTGCCGGCTTCGAGCAGCGAGCGCATCACCGGCTTGACGTTGTGCCCGCGGATGCTGCGGTGAGCCTCGAGCGCGGCGCGGACGTCGGGGTGGTCGAGCAGGTCCGCGGCGATCCAGGCGACATCGGCCGACTCCGGGTCGGTCACCACGGCCAACCCGGTCAGGGGCGATCGGCCGGGCTCACCGGTCCAGGCGGCGCCGATGTCGAGCGTGTCGAGCCCGGCGATCAGCGCGGCGGCGGCCTCGGCCGTGTCGATCACCGTCACCTCGGCCACGAGCTCGTCGCGCGCCTCGTCGACCACGATGCCCGAACCGTCGCCGAGGGCGGCGGCCAGGCGGTCGGCGAGGGTGCGGAACTCGAGGAAGTCGAACAACCGCTTGACCTCGTCGGGCTTCGGGGCGATCGCCAGCGTGTCGAGATCGACGCCGTCGAGCGGGGCGTCGGAGCGCAGGATCATCAGCTCGTGGTTCTTGCGCACCCGTTCCTCGTGCTCGGCCAGGTTGGCGCGCAGCTTGGGGGTCTGCTCGTGGACGTGTTCGAAGATGCCGTCGAGCCCGCCGTACTTCACGATCAGCTTGGCGGCCGTCTTCTCCCCCACCCCCGGTACACCCGGCAGGTTGTCGCTGGGATCGCCACGCAGCGCCGCGTACTGCGGGTACAGCGCGGGGGTGACGCCGGTCTTCTCGGCGATACCGGCCTCGTCGTACAGCGCATAATCGCTCACGCCGCGCTTGTTGTAGAGCACCTTCACGTGCGGATCGCTCACGAGCTGGTAGCTGTCGCGGTCGCCCGTCACGATCATCACATCGTGCCCGCGCCCGACCAGCTGCTCGGTGGCGGTGGCGATCAGGTCGTCGGCCTCCCACCCCACGGCCTCGACCGTCTGGATGCCGAGCGCGTCGAGTACCTCGCGCACCAGACCCATCTGCTGACGCAGGATGTCGGGGGCGGCCTCGCGCTGGGCCTTGTACTCGGGTTCGGCGTCGTGACGGAACGTGGGCTCGGGTCGGTCGAACGCCACCAGCACGCCGTCGGGCTGGTGCTCGTTGAGCACGTAGATGAGCATCGAGGTGAACCCGAACACGGCGTTGGTGATCTGCCCGCTGGCGGTGGCCATGTCGCTGGGGAGCGCGAAGAAGGCCCGATAGGTGAGCGAGTTGCCGTCGACGAGGATGACCCTTGACATCGATGGTGCTCCGGGTCAGCCGGGCCGCAGGGAGCCGTCGAGGATCCGCTCGGCCACATCGCGCATCCGGGTGCGTTCGCTCATGGCGGTGCGCTGGATGAACGTGAAGGCGTCGGCCTCCTTGAGCCCGCACTCGTCGATCAGCAGACCCTTGGCCCGGTCGATGGTCTTACGGGCCTCGAGCTGCTCACCGAGGGCGTCGATCTCACCGGTGAGGTTGCGCAGCTCGCGGAACCGGCCGATGGCCACCTCGATGGCGGGGATGAGGTCGCTCTTCTGGAACGGCTTGACGAGGTACGCCAGGGCGCCGGCATCGCGGGCCTGCTCGACCACCTCGCGCTGCGAGAACGCCGTGAGGATCAGCACCCCGCAGATCTTCTCCTTGTTGATGACGTCGGCCGCCGTCAATCCGTCCATCCCGGGCATCTTCACGTCGAGGATGGCGAGGTCGGGCTGGAGACCACGCACCAGCTCGACGGCCTCGTCGCCACGTCCGGTCTCGCCCACGACCTCGTAGCCCTCCTCCTCGAGGGTCTCGCGCAGGTCCATCCGGATGATGGCTTCGTCCTCGGCGATCACGACACGGATGGACATGGCGCTCATTCAAGCAGGTGGGCGCGCGGACGTCGTGCCCCGGTCAGGACGAGAGCTGGTCGAGCAGGTCGTCCTGGCGCTGCTCCAGCTCGGCGATCTTCTCCACGACATGGGCGCGGTGCTTCTGCATCGCGTCACGGTGCTTGCGGGCGTCGTTGGCCTCGAACGCCGCCCCCGGGGTCTCCGACACCAGCGCCCGGATGTCGGCGTTGTCGGCGTCGTCGCTGAACACGTCGAGCTGCTCGTCGATCATCGACAACTCGTCGCGCAGGTCCTTCAACCGTGACGACACCTGCGTGAGCCGCCGCTCCACCAACCACGCTGCCATGGCCGCCAGGCTACGCCGACCGATGCTCGCCGCGAGATGACCGGTGCGGTGCCCGGTCCCCGGAGCCCGCCCCTCGGAGATCACGGCAGCAGCTTGCTCAGGGTGTTCGCGCCGAAGCTCGTGACCCAGATGTTGGTGCCGTCGAACGCCACCCCCTGCGGCTTCTCACCGATGGGGACGGTCGCAACCACGGAGAGGGTCGCCGGGTCGACCTTCGACGCAGTGCCCGAGTCGAAGTTCGTGACCCAGATGCTGCTGCCGTCGAATGCGACGCCGAACGGGAGGAAGCCGACCGCCACCGAGCCGACGACCGAGTTGGATGTCGGATCAACCTTCGAGAGGCTGCCGCTGTCGGCGTTGGCGACCCATACGCTCGTTCCGTCGAAGGCCACGCCGTACGGTGTCGATCCAACCGTGACGGAGTCGATGACGGTGTTCGTCGCCGGATCGATCTTCGAGAGCTGGTTGGCGCCATGGGAGACCCAGAGGTGCGAGCCGTCGTAGGCCATGTACCTCGACAAGGGTCCGACGACGACGTCCGCAACCACGACGTTCGTTGTCGGATCGATCTTCGACAGGGAGTTCGACTCGTTGTTGGCCACCCAGATGTGGGATCCGTCGAACGCCACCCCGATGGGGTTCTCACCGACGGGCACTGTCGCTGCGACGCTGGTGCTCTCGGGGTTCACCTTCGAGACCGTGTCCGAGTTCCGGTTGCTCACCCAGATGTACGACCCGTCGAATGCCAGGTCGATCGGCGACGAGCCGACCACGACGATTGCGGTCATGCCGCCGGTCACGGGGTCGACTCTCACCACGGCGTTCGAGGCGGCGACCCAGATGTCGGAGCCGTCGAACGCGATTCCTGTCGGATTCGGGCCCAGCGGAACAGTGGTAGCGGCGCCCGGATCCTCGTACCACTGCAGCATCGCGATCTGCTCGTCGCTGATCCGGTTGGGCGGACCGGCGGGACCAACCGCTCCCTGCGAACCCGCAGGGCCCTGCGTCCCTGCCGCACCCGCCGGACCCTGCGGTCCCGCCGGACCCGCCGGCCCACCGCCGGCGCCGCCGGCCACGTAGAAACCGACCACATCGACCAGGATCTCCACCGACTCCCCCGGCACCTCGAACGCGTTGTAGGTGATCTCGATCC
>REDU01000054.1 GCA_007693335.1 Ilumatobacter sp.
CGAGGAGCGCCTGAAGAAGGTCCTCAAGGAGATCAAGACCCGCGGCGACATCGTGTTGTTCATCGACGAGATCCACACCCTCGTGGGTGCGGGTGCCGCCGAGGGCGCCATCGACGCTGCGTCGATCCTCAAGCCGATGCTGGCCCGTGGTGAGCTGCAGACCATCGGCGCCACCACCCTCGACGAGTACCGCAAGCACGTCGAGAAGGACGCCGCCCTCGAGCGCCGCTTCCAGCCCGTCAAGGTCGACGAGCCCACACTGGCCCACACCATCGAGATCCTCAAGGGCATCCGCGACCAGTACGAGACGCACCACCGGGTCACCATCACCGATCAGGCACTGGTGGCCGCGGCCAACCTCGCCGACCGCTACATCTCCGACCGCTTCCTGCCCGACAAGGCCATCGACCTGATCGACGAGGCCGGTAGTCGTCTGCGCATCAAGCGCATGCAGACCCCGCCCGACCTGCGTGAGATCGAGCAGAAGCTCGACCAGGTGCAGGAGGCCAAGAAGACCGCCGTCGAGGACCAGAAGTTCGAAGAGGCCGGCCGTCTCCGCGATCAGGAGAAGGCACTCCTCGAGGAGAAGGCCGCCAAGGAAGACGAGGTCAAGGCGTCAGGGGTCGACCTGTACGACGAGGTCGACGAGGAAGCCGTGGCCGAGGTGCTCAGCATCTGGACCGGCATCCCGGTGTACAAGCTCACCGAGGAAGAGACCCAGAAGCTCCTCAACATGGAGGCCGAGCTCCACAAGCGGATCATCGGCCAGGAGAACGCCATCTCGGCGGTCAGCCAGTCGATCCGCCGGACCCGCGCCGGTCTGAAGGACCCGAAGCGCCCGAGCGGCTCGTTCATCTTCCTCGGCCCGACCGGCGTCGGCAAGACCGAGCTCGCCAAGACGCTCACCGAGTTCCTGTTCGGCGACGACTCCGCGCTGATCACGCTCGACATGTCCGAGTACATGGAGAAGCACACGGTCAGCCGGCTCGTGGGTTCGCCCCCCGGATACGTCGGGTACGAAGAGGGCGGCCAGCTCACCGAGGCCGTGCGGCGCAAGCCGTTCTCCGTGGTGCTGTTCGACGAGATCGAGAAGGCCCACCCCGATGTGTTCAACACGCTGTTGCAGATCCTCGAGGAGGGCCGGCTCACCGACAGCCAGGGCCGTTCGGTCGACTTCCGCAACACGGTGCTGATCATGACCTCGAACCTCGGCACGCAGGATCTGCGCAAGGCCAACGTCGGCTTCACCACCGACGACTCGGCCATGAGCTACGAGCGGATGAAGGAGAAGGTGATGGATGCGCTGAAGCTGCACTTCCGTCCCGAGTTCCTGAACCGCATCGACGAGGTCATCGTGTTCCACGAGCTGTCGCGCAACGAGGTCGTGCAGATGGTCGACATGATGACCTCGCGGCTCGCCGGTCAGCTCGAGGGTCAGGGGCTCGGCATCGAGATCACCCAGCCCGCGAAGGAGCTGCTGGCCGAGATCGGCTACGACCCGCAACTGGGTGCTCGTCCGTTGCGGCGCGCGATCCAGCGCCACGTCGAAGACGCCCTGTCCGAGAAGATCCTCTACAAGGAGTTCTCGGCCGGTGAGATCATCGTGGTCGACGTCGAGCCCGATCCCGAGCGTGAGGGCAAGCAACGCTTCACGTTCAACGCCGTCGAGGGCTTCGTGCCCCCGGCCGCGGTCGAGCTCGCAACCACCGGTGGCACCGACGTGCCGAAGGCCGGCGGCGAGGGTGAGTTGCCCCCGCCCACCACTTCGGCCGACTGAGCGTCGCATCGAACCGATCAGGGCGGCCCGACGCCTCGGAGTTGTCACCACTCCGACGTCATGACCGGCCAAGATGGTGGCGTGTTCAGCCGAGTCGTCATCCTGCTCCTCGGCGCGCTCGCACTGGTGTCGTGTCGGCTCGATGTCGACGTCTCGGTCGTCATGGAACCCGATGGCACCGGCATGGTCACGGTGGTGGCCGAGGCCGATGCCGGCCTGGTCGGCCAGGTCGAGAACCTCGCGGCGGAGCTGGTGTTCGACGACGTGGCGGAGGGCGGATGGACCATCGACGGCCCCACCCCGACCGACGAGGGCGGTCTGGTGGCCACGTTCACCCACCCCTTCCAGTCAGCGCAGGAACTCGCCAACGTGCTCAACAGCATCGGACCGCCACTGTCCGACGTGTTGGCCGGCCGGGTCACCGAGGGCGAGCAGACCGCCAACGAGGTCAGGGCCGTGCTGGTGCTCCCCGACGGCTTCGAGTCGTTCGCCGACGCCGACCTCATCGAGGCCGCCGGCGGTCTCCCGTTCGCCGATCGCTTCGCCGAGACCGGCGCCACTCCGCCCGACGCGATGTCGTTCACGCTGCGACTCGCGCTCCCCGGCGAGGTCATCTCCTCGACGGGTGCGGAGGTCCAGCCGGAGGTGTTCGAGTGGGAGGCACCGCTCGACGGCTCCTCGCTCGAGGTGGCGGCATCGACGGTGCAGCGTCCACCCGAGGGTGGCGCCTGGGCCGGTCCGCTCGCGACCGCCGCGCTGGTGGCCCTCGCCGTCTGGGTGGTGCTGTCGGGCGCGTTCATCGTGTTCGTGCTGATCGCCCGTCGGAAGAGGGCCGAACAGCGGCGCCGACGTCGCCGACCGCCGCGACCTCCCTCGCACGCCGCTCGCTGAGGCGAGCGGCCGACCACCGCCCGGCCACCGCCCAGCAACCGCCCAACGGACGGCTCAGCCGATCCGCACGCCGGCCACGTGGGTCTCGAGCACCCGCAGCTCGCGGTCGAGCACCGTCACGTCGGCGCGGGCTCCCGGGGTGATCACGCCGCGATCGTTGAGGCCGAGCACGCGTGCCGGTGTCGAGGTGACGGTGGCGACGGCCTCGGCCACACGGGCGCCGGTGGCGGCGATCAGGTTCCGCAGCGCGACGTCGAGTGTGATCGCACTGCCGGCCAACACACCCTCAGCGGTACGGATCCCATCGCGGTGCGGCCTCGTCCCGCGAGCTGCGACGGCGTCGGTCACGAGGGTCAGGCGATCGGCACCGAGCGCTCGCCAGGCCATGCGGACGGCCACGGGATCGACGTGGAGTCCGTCGCAGATCAGCCCGGCGGTGACGGTGTCGTCGGCCAGCACCACCCCGATCGGCCCCGGATCACGGTGTCCGAACGGTCGCATCGCGTTGAACAGGTGGGTCACATGGGTGGCACCGGCATCGAGACCGGCCTGGAACTCCTCGGCGGTGGCGTCGGTGTGCCCGAGCGCCACCACCACGCCCGCCGAGGTCAGCTCGGCGATGAGCTCGAGCGCCCCGGGCAGCTCGGGTGCGAGTGTGACCATCACGACGCCGCTGTCGGGCGACCAGTCCTCCCCCGCGACCGACGCGGCGCCCGCGAGATGGCGGGCGGGGTGGGCGCCGCGCCGCACCGACGAGATCACGGGGCCCTCGAGATGGAGCCCGAGCGGCTCCGCCCGGGGGGTGCCGGCGCCGCTCCACCCCCCGGCTGCCGCGGTGATCGCACGGGATCGGCGTGGTTCGTCGCAGGTGATCACCGTGGGCAGGAACGCCGTCGTGCCCTCGCCCGGCAACCGCTCGGCCATCTCGCCGACGCGCTCGGGAGCGGCGCCGACGTCGATCCCGTGGGTCCCGTTGATCTGGAGATCGATGAAGCCGGGGCACACCCACTGCTCGGGCACGTCGTCCACCGGGCGCACCTCGATGATCCGCCCGGCGTCGGTCCACACCTCGCCCGACACCACCCCATCGGGGGTGATCACACGTCCCTGCCCGATCACGTGGCCCACGATCTGACGGTACCCGTGCCGCGTGTGCCAACGTACGGCATGACGTCCGACTCCCCCGAGGTCCGAACCGTCGACTTCCACTTCGACGTGATGTGCCCCTACGCCTACCAGACCTCGGTGTGGATGCGCGACGTTCGCGACCAGCTCGGACTCACGGTCAACTGGAAGTTCTTCAGCCTCGAGGAGATCAACCGGCGCGAGGGCAAGAAACACCCGTGGGAGCGCGAGTGGTCGTACGGGTGGTCGATGATGCGGGTGGGGTCGCTGCTCCGCCGTTCCAGCAACGACGACCTCGACCGGTGGTACGAGCGGGCCGCACGCGCGCTGCACGTCGAGGGCCACAAGCCGCACGAGCCCGACGTGGCCCGGCACCTGCTCGCCGAGCTGGACCTCGACCCCGGCATCGTCGACGCCGCCATCGCCGATCCGACCACCCACGACGAGGTCAGGACCGACCACGACCGCGTGGTGGCGGCCGGCGGGTACGGGGTGCCGACGCTGTTCTTCCCCGACCACGGCCACCAGTGCCTCTTCGGTCCCGTGCTGATCGATCCGCCCACCGGCGATGCCGCGTTGCGCCTGTGGGCCACCGTGACGAGCTGGCTCGAGTTCCCCCACCTGTTCGAGCTCCAGCGTCCGAAGACCGCCGACCACGGCCGCGCCATCGCCGAGACGTTCCGCCCCTACCTCGAGGCGAGGGACTGGGTCAGCATCGATCGCGGTCGCGAGGTCACCTTCCCCACCCCCACCCCCACCCCCACCGCGGCGAACTGACGCAGTTCGCGCTGCTCCCCGTTGACATTCCGGGGGTGAGAATGGCGGTGGGGTGGGTCGCGGACCGTCAGATGCCGGTGACGCCGGGCTCGATCACGAGATCGTCGACCAGCTTCGTCTGGGGGACTCGGGCGATCGAACCCTTCTCGATCAGCTCGCGCAGCGCCGGCACGGGGTCGGGGTCGAGGAAACGATCGGCCACCTCGTAGCCGGGCTCGGCGAGGTCGGTGGTCCACCACGACGCCTCGAGGGCGATGCCCGTGGGATCGGAGAAGTAGATCGACCGGATGAAGCCGTGGTCGACCACCTCGGTCACCTCGCAGCCGTACTTCTCGAGGCGGGCCCGCAGCTCCTCGAGCGCCGCCTCGCTCGGGAGGCCGAGCGACAGGTGATCGAACTGCGAGGCGTGCTCGTAGGGGATACCCGCCGGCTTGGCGAAGGTCTCCACCTCGGCGTTCAGGTACTGGAAGAAGGCGATGGTCTGCGCGTCGCCCACCCGGAAGAAGTAGTGCTTGAAATCGGGCGTGGCCACGGTGGCGACGATCTCGGCGCCCATCACCTCGTGCCAGAACCGCGTCGTGGCGTCCATGTCGGTGGTGACCAGGGCGAGATGGTTGAGGCCCATCCAGGCCGGGCGGCCGTTCCGGGTGCCGGTGGTCCGGGTGCCGGTGGTGCCGGTGTCGGTGGTGCTGGGGTTCGTGCTCATCTCGGGCTCCATTCCTTGCGCTCGCAAACATCGTACCCGTTCTGTGGGGCGATCACACCCGGCTGTGACACCCCTGCGTCATGATCGCACGCATGGCGAAGACCGCGACCCCACCATCACCGCTGCTGTCGTGCTGCGAGTGCGGCACGCCGCATCCGAAATGGGTGGGCCAGTGCACCGGGTGCGGGGGCTGGAACACCCTGGTGGAGGAGATCGTGGGGGTCGAAGCGTCCGGGCCTCCCCCGCGCAGCAACGGACCGGTCCGGTTGCACGAGGTCGACCGTGCCGTCGGACATCCACGCCCCACGGGCATCGCCGAACTCGACCGCGTGCTGGGCGGCGGGCTCGTCCCGGGGTCGGTCACCCTCCTGGGCGGCGAACCGGGCGTCGGCAAGTCGACGCTGCTCCTCCAGCTGCTGGGCGGCTCCGCCGGCACCACCCTGTACGTGAGCGCGGAGGAGAGCGGTCAGCAGGTGCGGCTGCGCGCCGAGCGGTTGGGCGCCACCGCACCCGAGCTGTGGCTGCTGGCCGAGGTCACGATGCCGCAGGTGCTGGCCGCCATCGAACAGATCGAGCCACAGCTCGTGGTGGTCGACAGCATCCAGACCGTGTCGGATCCCGCGGTGGGCTCACCTCCGGGCAGCGTGGCCCAGGTCAGGGCGTGCGCCCACGTGCTGGTGGGTGAGGCCAAGCGCCGCAACCTGCCCATCGTGCTGGTCGGTCACGTCACGAAAGACGGCGGCCTGGCCGGGCCCCGCGTGCTCGAGCACGTGGTCGACACCGTGCTCGCCTTCGAGGGTGACCGACACCACGCGCTCCGCCTCCTGCGGGCCACCAAGCACCGCTTCGGTCCCACCGGCGAGCTGGGGCTGTTCGAGATGGCGGGCACTGGCCTCGTGGGCGTTCCCGACGCCAGCCGGCTGTTCCTCGCCGATCGGCGCACCGGCATCGCCGGCTCCACCGTGGTGCCCACGATGGAGGGGCACCGTCCCATCGTGGTCGAGGTCCAGTCGCTCACCGCGCCGGCACCGCAGGGCGTACCGGGCAGGCGCACCACGCAGGGCATCGACGGTGGTCGACTGGCGCTGCTGCTCGCCGTGCTCGAGCGGCGTGCGGGTGTGTCGCTCAGCCAGCACGACGTCTACGCCTCGACCGTGGGCGGGGTGAAGCTCACCGAACCCGGCCTCGATCTCGCGCTGTGCGCCGCCGTGGTCAGCGCGGTCACCAACCGACCGCTGCCCGCCGACCTCGTGATGTTCGGCGAGGTCGGCCTCGGCGGCGAGCTCCGTCAGGTCCCCCACGCCGCACGGCGTCTGGCCGAGGCGGTCAGGCTGGGCTTCACCCGGGCGATCGTGCCGTCCAACACCCCCGGCAACACCCCCGGCAACAC
>REDU01000060.1 GCA_007693335.1 Ilumatobacter sp.
TGGAGATCATCCCGGTGCACCGTTCCGACGGTTCGGGCACCACGTCGGTGTTCACGACCTACCTCGACTGGGCCGTCGGTGACGGTTCGGGCGACTTCGAGGGTGTCGAGGGCTCCAACTGGCCACTCGGCAACGGCACCGAGGTCCAGTGGGTGGCCGGCACGATCGGCGGCCAGGGCAACGAGGGCGTCACCGCCGGCATCGAGCAGAACCCGGGCGGTCTCGGCTACGTCAACCAGGCGTACGCCCTGATCAACCAGCTGCCCACCGCTGCGGTCATCAACTCCGACGGCAACGCCGTACAAGCCACCATCGAGGCCACCACCGAGGCCCTCGAGGTGCTCGAGGTTCCCGACACCTACCAGTTCGACATCCTCGGTGTCGGCGGCGACGGGTTCCCGATCACCGGCGCCGTGTGGACCTTCTTCTACGAGTGTGGCTACGAGGAGAACACCAAGAACATGCTCCTCGACTACTGGACCTGGGCGATCGCCAGCGACACCGCGATCAACCTGGCCACCGATCTGGGGTACGCACCCCTCGGCTCGGGCCTCCGGGGCCGGGTGCTGGAGACCATCCAGCGCATCGGCATCGAGGACTGAACCAGTCACTCCATACCTGACGTGAGGTGAGGGGGTGGCGCCGGCTGGCGCCACCCCCTTCTCCACACCATTCGATCACTCACCCCATCGACGAGGAGGCCATCCCGGTGACGACAACCGATACGCCCGCCCCACCCGGGCCCCAACTCGCCGGACGCGGCCTCGGCCGGTTCGCCGATCGCGCGTTCGCGTTGGTGCTGCTCGGCGCGGGCCTCTCGGTCCTCGTGATCCTCGCCGCCATCGTCATCCGGACCACCGTGGACGCCTGGCCGGTGTTCCAGTACCAGGGCTTCTTCTCGTTCATCACCGGCACCGAGTGGCGCGCTGGATTCTCCCGCAACGAGTTCACCGGCACCTACGGAGCATTCCCGTTCGTGTTCGGCACGTTGTTCGTGGCGGGGATCGCTCTGGTCTTCGCACTCCCCCTGGCGATCGCCGTGTCCGTCTACATCGTGCACTACGCACCGCTGAAGCTGCGCACGTCGCTCTCGTACGTGGTCGAGGTGCTGGCCGCCGTGCCGTCGATCATCTTCGGTCTGTGGGGCCTGCTGTGGTTCGTGCCCACGTTCATCCAGCCGGTCTCGAACTGGACCGCCCGGAACCTCGGCTTCATCCCGTTCCTCGACGGCCCGGTCGCCAACGTCAACTACTTCCACGCCGGCTTCGTGCTGGCGATCATGATCCTGCCGATCATCACGGCGCTCACCCGGGAGATCATCGCCGCCGCGCCGATCAGCGAACAGGAAGCCGCGTACGGCCTCGGTGCCACCAAGTGGGAGGTCATCCGATCGGTCGTGCTGCCCCGCAGCTTCTCCGGGATCGTGGGCGCCTCGATGCTCGGGCTCGGCCGGGCGCTGGGTGAGACGATCGCCGTCTTGATGCTGGTGGGTGGCTCGCAGCGCTACGGCTTCCGTCTGTTCTTCTCCGGCGACACCATGGCCGCCCACATCGCGGCCACCTTCCAGGACGCCGCACCCGAGACGATCACCGCCCTCCTCGGCATCGGGGTGGTGCTCTTCCTGGTCACCATGGTCGTCAACATGGTGGCCCGCGGCATCGTCTGGAGATTCGGCTTCAAGGCGACGGGAGACGCGATATGAGCCTCACCACCGACCCGACCCTCGAACGACCCGAGGTCAAGCCTCTGCGGATGAAGCAGGGAAACGCCCGGCGCCGACAGAACAGCGATCGCGTCCTGCGGGTGATCTTGACGTTCCTGATGGTGGTCGCGTCGATCCCGCTGTTCCTGATCATGTACCAGGTCATCCAACGCGGCGCGGGCGTGATCAGTTGGGAGTTCCTCACCGCTCGCGAGTTCCCCCCGGCCCGCGAGGGTGGGGGCTACGCCGCCGGCTTCGTCGGCACCGGCATCATGGTGACGTGGGCGGCGCTGATGGCCGTGCCCACCGGCATCCTGGCCGCGGTCTACCTCGTGGAGGTCGGTCGCGGCCCGCTCGCTGCGGCCATCCGCTTCTTCACCGACGTGATGACCGGCATCCCCTCGGTGTTCGTGGGTCTCGCCATCTACTTCCTGATCATCGCCAACACCGGGTTCACGTTCGGTGCCTTCCCGGGTGCACTCGCCCTCGGCGTGATCATGCTGCCGATCGTGGTCCGGTCGTCGGAGGAGATCCTGCGCACGGTGCCCGACGAACTCCGCCAGGGATCCCTGGCCATGGGCGCGCGCCGTTGGCAGACGACCATGAAGGTGGTGCTCCCTGCCGCCGCCCCCGGCCTCACCACCGGCGCCATGCTGGCCGTGGCCCGTGCCGCCGGCGAGACCGCACCACTCATCCTCACGGCGTTCGGCAACATCAACATCATCACCGATCTGTTCAACGTGGCCATCGGCGCCGTCCCGCTCCAGATCTACAACGGCGCCCGGCAGCCGTTCGCCCCCGGCATCGAGCGGGCGTGGGGCGGGGCGCTGTGCCTCCTGGTGCTCGTGCTCACCCTCACGGTGATCGCTCGCTACATCGGCGGCCGCTTCAACAAGATCGGTAACCGCTGACCCCACCGCGAATCCGCTCTGGGCTGTGGTTTCGTGAACCTGTTCACGGAGCTGCAGCCCAGACTCGCGTCTGGGGGTGTGCTCGACCGCCGAGCAGGTGTGCGGACCCACCGAGTGGGCCCTGGTCGGGGTGGGGAGATTTGAACTCCCGGCCTCCACGTCCCGAACGTGGCGCGCTAACCAAGCTGCGCTACACCCCGTAGCGGGCCCGATGCTATCCGGCCGGGACGGCTTCTTCCTCGGCGGCCCCGGCGTCGTCGGACACATCAGCGGGGTCCGGATCGGGTGTGACCGCAGGGCTGGGCACGCCCTCGGTGAAGGTCCCGCCGGCAACCACGGCTGCCGCCGCACGGGCGAGACGCAGTGAGTCGAGCGGCTTCACCAGCCACCCCTCGGCACCGGATCGGCGGGCGAGGTGCACGTCGGCCACCCGGTCGAGCAGCATCAGCACCCGCACGTGCGGGAGCGCACCCGACGACTCGTCGAGACGCAACGCCATCGTGACCGCCATGGCCCCCATCGAGCCGATCTGCAGGTCGAGGACGGCGAGATCGGGCGTACGTTGCTCGACCACGTCGGTCACCACCCGCCCTTCACGGCAGACGGTGAACGAGGTGTCGGGTCCGCCGAGGGCGGCGGTGACCTCGTCGACGATCCAATCGGCATCGGTGGCGAGCAGGATGTGCACGACAGCGACGTTACCCGGGTCACCCGGGTCCGGTCAGATGGGAGCCGATCTCGGCGAGTGAGGCGAGGTCGTGCACATCGCCGTCCAGCAACGGGACCTCCAGCAGCGGCGCGTCGCCGAGACGCTCGACCAGGGGGCCGAGTTCGGCGTGCTCACGCTCGGCCACGAGTCGCAGCTCGGCCACATTGGCCCAGAGTGCGGCCACCGCGGCCTGACCGTCGGCGGCACATCGCGACGCCTCGTCGGCCGCCTGGGCGGCGTCGCCCGTCCCGAAGCGGGGGTGCGCCCGGTTCACCACCGCGGCCGCCACCTCGAGCCCCTGCTCGACCAGCTGATCGGCGAACCACACCGCCTCGGTGACCGTGTCGCGGCGCGGCGACGCCACCAGCACGAATCGGGTGTCGGGCGAGTGCAACACCGCCATGACATCCTCGGCCCGTTCGCGGAACCCGACCTCCATCCCCGAGAACGCCTGGAAGAACGCCACGGCATCGGCCAGCACATCGGAGCCGACCACCTTGCCGATCGCCCGCAGGATCGGCTGGGCCGCCGTGTTCAACACGCGCAGCCCACCGCGGGCCGGCAGCATCAGCAACCGGAACGCCCGGTGCTCGAGGAACCGGGCGAGCACGCCGGGCGCCTCGAGGAAGTCGAGTGCGTTGCGGCTCGGCGGGGTGTCGACCACCACCAGGTCGAAGCGGGGGTCGTCGTGGAGCTGGTGCAGGGCCTCTGACGCCATGTACTCCTGGGTGCCGCTGAGCGTCCCGGCGATGTTCTGGTAGAAGCGGTTCTCGACGATGCGGTCGGCCTGCTCGTCGCTGCCGGCGTTGGCGCGCACGACCGACTCGAACATGGCGCTCGTGTCGAGCATCATCGCCCAGAGCTCTCCCGACACGTCGGGCAGCTCGACCCGGGTCGGGGTGTCGGCCAGCCCGCCCGGGAGCCCGAGCGCATCGGCCAGGCGTCGCGCCGGATCGATCGTCACCACGACCGCCCGTCGGCCGGCACGTGCCGCCTCCAGCCCCAGCACCGCTGCCGTCGTGGTCTTGCCGACGCCGCCGGATCCACAGCACACCACCACCGACGCGTCGTCGAGGGCGCCACCGAGCAGCGGGGCGCTCACGTCGGGTCCGCCCCGTCGACGAGTCGCGATGCCAGCTCGTCGATGTCGATCGCCGACAACCCCGCCACGCCCAGGGCCGGGAGATGCACCTGAGCCAGCGGCAGCTCCGCGGCCAACCGTTCGATCTCGCTGCGCTCCATCGAGCGCCGGGAGCGGCGGAAGCGGGCGGCCGCCAGGAGCACCCCGACATCGTGCGACCCGACATCGTGCGGCCCGACGCCCGCCGCGAGGGCCGCGAGCACCTCGTGGTCGTCGGGGTCGGGGGGTTCGACGCCGAGGTCCACACCGTTGACGATCACCGGTCCGAGCTGCACCCCGACCTGGTCCTCGAGCGCGAACGCCGTCTCGATCGCCTCGTTCACCGGGGTGGTCTCGGGGATCGTCACGAGTACCACCTGGCACCGCTCGGCGTCGCGGAGCAGCTCGAGCACATCGGTGGCCTGGGCCCGCACCGGGCCACCCCGTATCGCGTCGAGCATCCCGCTGGCCGAGGTGAGGAAGGTGATGGCGTGTCCGGCGGCGGGACCGTCCACCACGATCAGATCCCAGTCGCCCGACCGTTCGAGCTGCTTGATCTTGCCGAGCACCACGATGTCGTCGATACCAGGGGCGGCGGTGCCGACCACGTCGATCACCCCCGTGGCCGACAGGCGTTTGGCGATGCGTCCGAATCCGTGCTCACGCAGGTACTCGTCGAGGGCATCGGGCGCCGAGATCGCCACGACCTCGATCGCCGGCGCGTCGTCGCTGCCACGTTCGTCACCGGCACGTCCGTCACCCGTGACCAGCTCGGCCAGGGTGGGCTTGCCGTCGAGCTCGACCACGAGCACCCGAAGTCCGCGACGGGCTGCGGCTCGCGCCAGAACAGCCGTTACCGTGGTCTTGCCGACACCCCCCTTGCCGGCCACCACCACGACCCGTGATGCGGTCAACGACGCGACAGCATCCGTGGCCGACACGGCCAACTGATTCACGCTTTCCGGAGGCACCTGTGCGCAGACTAGCGATCGCCCTGCTCTGCTCCGCCGCGCTGGCGGGGTTCGCTGGATCCGCGAGCGCCCAGACCGACGCCGGCCAGACCGACGCCGGCCAGACCGACGCCGGCCAGGGCGGGGCCGAGGCGGGGCCCGCACCCGTCGACGTGCTGCAGGTGGACGGACTCCTCGGCGCCATCCTGGTCGACGAGATCCACGAGGCCATCGACCGCGCCGTCACGCAGGGCTCGCAGGCGCTGATCCTCCAGGTCGATTCGCAGGGGGCGGTGGTCGACACCGACGACATGGTGGCGCTCCTGCAGCGCATCGCCGACTCGCCCGTCACGATCGGCATCTGGGTGGGTCCCTCCGGTGCCCGCCTCTACGGGCAGTCGGCCCAGATGCTCGGCGTGGCCGATGTCACCGGCATGGCTCCCGGAGCCCGGGTCGGCCACACCGGACCGCTGCTGCAGCTCCCCGATGCCACCGTCGACTTCGGCGACGCCGCCGCCGAGATCCGGAACCGGTCGGTCGGGCTGTCCGAGGCTCGCGAGCTCGGCGTGTTCCGCCAGCGCATCTCCGACCAGGGCATCGCCACCATCGTGAACATGGTGGATGCCCTCGACGGGTACGAGAAGGACGGCGTGGTCCTCGAGACCACGGTCGAGACCGTGACCGACGAGGGCACCGTGCAGCGCGACACCGTGGCCACCGTGCGGTTCGCCAAGCTCGGCCTGGTCGACCAGCTGTTCCACACCGTGGCGAGCCCCCCGGTGGCATACCTGCTGCTGCTCATCGGGATGGCGCTGCTCGTGTTCGAGTTCTACACCGCCGGCATCGGCATCGCCGGTGTGGTGGGCGCCGGTTCGCTCGTGCTCGCGGCCTCCGGATTGGCGGCGCTCCCGACGCGGTGGTGGGCGGTCGCGCTGCTCGTGCTCGCGATGGTCGCGTTCGCGGTCGATGTCCAGGTGGGGCTCCCACGGGTGTGGACCGGGGTGGGCGTGGTGCTCACCATCGTCGGCAGCTGGTGGCTGTTCGAACCGCTCCCCGGTGTGTCGCTGCGCCCCTCGTGGATCACGCTCATCGCCGGCATCGGCGGCGTCATGCTCGCCTTCATCGTCGGCATGCCGTCGATGGTCCGCACCCGCTTCGCCACCCCCACGATCGGACGCGAGTGGATGATCGGCGAGTTCGGCACGGCCGTCGAACGCATCGGCCCGGAGGGCATCGTGGAGGTGCGCGAGGCGCAATGGCGGGCCCGCACCAACCGCGCAACACCCGTCGAGGCGGGAGCGCAGGTGCGAGTGGCCGCCATCGACGGCGTCACCCTCGAGGTCGAGCCGCTCGAGGGTGCAGCCCGCGACTACCGCGAGATGCGAGATCGCGGGGAGGGCTCCGGAGAATCCGCGAACTGACCCTTGCGGACCCGGGCCGACTGCGCCTACTTTCGGCAGCAGATGAAGCGCACCGACCCCCCGGTGGCAGCTGATCGACTCGACTGGCATCACGACGCCGCCTGTCGGGGCGAGTTGGCCGCCGCTTTCTACCCCCCACTCCGACCCGAATCGAAGTCCGAGCGGGTCGAGCGCGAGCGTGAGGCGAAGTCGGTCTGTCGTTCGTGCCCGGTCCGCACCGAATGCCTCGACCATGCCGTCCGCCACGACGAGCGGTACGGCATCTGGGGCGGGCTCACCGACGTCGAACGTCGGCACCTCCCCCGCAGCGCCTGAACCGGCACGATCACGGATCGGGCAGACGTGGGCCGGCGATGCGCAGGTCCCCGCGACGACGGGTCATCCCACGCGCATCGAGCTCCGCCGCGAGCGGCAGCGCGAACTTCCGGGTGACGCCGAGGGCGTCGCGCAGCTCCGAGACCGTGAAACCGTCCGGGCTCGCAGCCAGCAGACCCGCGGCGATGCGGGCGGCACCCTCGATGGCGTCGGGATGGAACACGATGCCGTCACGCTCCACGAGGTCACCCCGACGGATCAGCTCACGCAGCTCACCCCGGTCGACGTCGTCGGGCGGGGGCGGCGCGAAACCGCCGGTCAGCACGGTGGCCACGTAGGGGTGATCGGCCAGCGGATCGCTCACACCCTTCGGCCGCGCCCGTCCCGCCTCCACCTCGACCCCCTCCAGTGTGTCGAGCACGGCGCGTTCGCGCTCGTCGAGACCTGCCACGTCGAACCCCATGTCACCCGCCGAGGCGACCGCCTCGATGAGCTCGGCCGAGATCGCGTCCACCAACTCGGGCGGTGCCACCCAACGACCCACGATCGGCTCGCGCCGCTCACCCGTGAGCAGCTCCAGCTCGTGCACCTCCACCCAGCCGCGCTCGGCCACCACCCGATCGACCGAACGGTCGGGCCTGGCCCTCGACGCCGGCAGCACCGGCGCCACGTCCAGCACCTCACCGCCGCCGATCGTCTCGTCGCGACCCGATTCGCGCATCACGAAGCGATCACCCGGCAACAGTGGGAGCTCCACCGGGAGGAACAGCCGCACCGTGCCCGACTGTCCCGGCGCGAGCTGCTCGGGACCGAGCACCCGGAGCTTCACCGGCACCTCGCGAGCACCCACGTAGAGGAGGTGGGCGCCACGCCGCGACACATCGTGGTCGAGCGAGCCCAAGACGTCGAGCCGGGCGTCGAACCGGTCGGTGAGATGCCAGCGATCAGCGGTCACCACCACGTCGCCGCGGCCGAGGTCGGACTTCGCCACACCGGCGAGATTGAGCGCCACCCGGTGACCGGGGCCGATCCGGTCGACGGCCCGACCCGACGTCTGGATCGACCGGATGCGGGCGTCCTGGCTCCCGGGCTCGATCACCACCGTGTGGTCGACCGCGAGCTCGCCGTCGGTCAACGTGCCGGTCACGACGGTGCCGCTGCCGGCCGGCGAGAACACCCGATCGATCCACAAACGGGGACGATCGCGGTCGCGTGCGCCGGGCGTTGCGGTCACCAGGGTGTCGAGCGCACCCCGGAGCTCGTCGAGGCCGACGCCCGTGGTGGCCGACACCTTCACCACCGGGGCGTCCGCGAGGAACGTACCGGCCACATGATCCGACACGTCGAGCTCGGCGATCTCACGGGTCTCGTCGTCCACCAGGTCGACCTTCGTGAGCGCCACCAGCCCACGACGGAGCCCGACCAGCTCCAGGATGCGGAGGTGCTCCTCCGACTGCGGCTTCCAGCCCTCGGTGGCAGCCACCACGAACATGCAGGCGTCCACCCCACCCACGCCGGCCAGCATGTTCCGCACGAAGCGCACGTGGCCCGGCACGTCGACGAAGCTGATGCCGGCACCCGACGGCAGGGTCGCATGGGCGAACCCGAGGTCGATCGTGAGCCCGCGACGCTTCTCCTCCTCGAACCGGTCGGGATCGGTGCCCGTGAGCGCCAGCACGAGCGACGACTTGCCGTGATCGACGTGCCCGGCGGTCGCGACCACTCTCATCGCCGTGACCTCATCGTGTCGCGCCTCATCCGAGGGCTCGGAGCGCATCGACCACCGTCTGATCGTCGCCGGGGTCGACGGTGCGCAGATCGAGCACGGTGCGACCGTCACGCACC
Organism: Ilumatobacter sp.; assembly: GCA_007693335.1. Classification (GTDB taxonomy): domain Bacteria; phylum Actinomycetota; class Acidimicrobiia; order Acidimicrobiales; family Ilumatobacteraceae; genus SKSP01. Next base: position 8,974 of record REDU01000060.1, read on the forward strand.
CGGGCGATCACCGGCAGGGCGCCGGCCCGCAGTGCGGTCAGATGATCACCGTCGAGTTGGAGACCGAACGACGGCATGACGATGCCGGGCGCCGATCCCGCACCCGGAAGGGCCTCGGTCGGCACGGCTCGCAACCCCGCCGACGCGGCGCCGCCACCGGCAGTCCCGACCTGTTCGATCACGTTCCCGGCGCGCTCTTCGAGTTCGGACACCGGCACCGCGACCATCCGCCAGAACGGCACGTGGTCGGTCACGTCGCGCCGCAGGTAGGCGAGGGCGAGATCCTGCAGGGCGGCCAACACGAGTCCACCCGGACGGAGGGCCCGGGCCAGCGGATGCGCCCCGCACCGGGCCACCAGCTCGGCGTCGCCGGCGATGATGCCGGCCTGCGGACCACCCAGCAGCTTGTCCGCGCTGAAGGTCACGAGCGACGCGCCGGCAGCGAGGGTCTGCAGTGCAGCCGGCTCGTCGGCCAGCCACGCCGGCGGCGCTCCCTTCAACCACGGCACGTTCGCATCGAGCAGCCCGCTGCCGATGTCGGCCACGACGGGCACCTCCAGCGTGGCGAGCTGCGACACCGGCGCGTCCTCCACGAACCCCTCGACGCGGTAGTTGCTCGGGTGCACCTTCAGCACCATCGCCACGTCGGCACCGGAGCGGTCGACGGCACGGCGGTAGTCGGCCAGACGTGTGCGGTTGGTGGTGCCGACGTCCACCAGTCGGGCACCCGACTGCTCCATCACCTCGGGCACCCTGAACGCGCCGCCGATCTCGACGCTCTCGCCCCGGCTGACCGCCACCTCGCGCCCCTCCGCCAGGGCCGCCACCACCAGCAGCACCGCTGCCGCGTTGTTGTTCACGACCATCGCCGCCTCGGCGTCGCACAACCGGGCGAACAGCTGACCCACGGCGCGCTGACGCGATCCCCGCTCCCCGGTGGCCAGGTCGAACTCGACGGTCTGCGCCCGGGCCGCCTGCGTGTGCGCCACCGGTGCCCGGCCGAGGTTCGTGTGGAGCAGCACCCCGGTGGCGTTCACCACCGGGGTCAGCAGGGTGCGGCGGAACGCCTCGGCGCGGGCGGGGGCCTCGTCGGGCCGCCCGTCGGCGATGGCCGCCCTGGCGACGTCCACCAGCACCGGGTGCGGCAGTCCGCTCGCTGCCAACGACCGGGCGAGTACATCCACCGACGGCGGGCGTCCGGAGGCACCCGCGATGTCCGGGTCAGCAGTCCGCGTCATCCCACCCGAGCCTACGCGAGCCCCATCACCCCTCCCCCTCGTCCCCCTGCCCATCTCGCTCCTGGTCAGAGAATCGACCGACCGTGCGGACGATTCTCTGACCAAGAGGTGACGCCCGAGACGGCCTGGAGGTTCCTTCCGTTCCGGAGGTCTCCCCGAGTTCCCAGCGCCCTAACCTGCCGACCGTGACGCCCGAGCAGCTCCCGATCGACGTCGTCCGTCTCGACCCCGACCTCGACCTGCCCACCTACGCCCATCCGGGCGATGCCGGCCTCGATCTTCGGGCCCGGATCGACGGGGTGGTGCCCGCGGGCGGCGGCCGGCTGCTGATGCCCACGGGCATCGCGCTCGCGATCCCGCTCGGGTGGGCCGGCATGGTGCACCCACGCAGTGGGCTCGCCCTCCGCCACGGCGTCACGGTGGCCAACGCACCCGGACTCATCGACTCGGCCTATCGCGGCGAACTGCAGGTCATCCTGCTCAACACCGACCCCACGACCGACTACGCGATCACGCGCGGCGATCGCATCGCCCAGCTCGTGATCCAGCGGGTGGCCGAGGTCGCCTGGCACGAGGTCGACCAGCTCGACGGCGAGAACCGCGGCGGCGGCTTCGGCCACACCGGCCGCTGACCCCCACCCCCCGAACCGTCCGCGGAAATCCGGCAGGATCACGCCGCTGGCGCGGACAGTTGGCTATCGCCAGGCGAAGACGGGTTGTTCGAAGTGGGCGACGCGCTCGCCGGCACGGCCGTCGATGGCCACCCACCGGAACTGCACGAGCACGGCTCCCGTGGGGGCGTGGATGAGGTCGCCGCCGAGCGGCACCTGCACCACCGGCCGATCGCTCTCGGGGATCGTCACGAATCGCGGCGAGTCGTCGCGACACAGCTCGTGCAGACCGACCCGGTACGCAGCGAGCACCTCGTCGGGCGACGGACGGAGGTCGAGCTCGCCACCACCCCACACCACCACCGGGGTCACCACGTACCCGGATCGCGTCGGGTAGTCGTCGAGCACGCCGAGCACCGACGAGTGGTCGAGCGACACGCCCAGCTCCTCGTCGAGCTCGCGCAACGCCGCGTCGACGGGTGACTCGCCCTGGTCGAGGCGACCACCCGGCAGCGCCCACTGCGCCGAATGCGAACTGAGGCGCGGCGCCCGACGGCACAGGAGGAACGCCGCACCGCCGGCCACACCCTGCAAGCGACCGTCGAGACGGTCGAGCATTCGCGGGTCGACCCCCGGGATCACCGACAGCTCCTCCGCCGACACCGTGTGCGGGTCGTGTCCGTGACGCTCCGCATCGGAGTCGACCACGACCACCGCCACCGCCGCGTGTCGCCGACCGTCGAGGGGCACCGTCACCCGGTCGTGAGCGTCGAGGTTGGCCCGCATCCGCTCGGCGAGTGCGACGTCGTAGCGGATCTGCGGGCCGGCGGTCAGCGGGCCATCGTCGGTCACCGGTCAATCATGGCGTCTCGACGCCCGAGGTCAGCACCCGGGCCGCCATGTAGGTCGAGATCGGCACCGACGCCACCAACCCGATCGAGCCCACCAGCGCCCGTACGATCTCGACCGCGATGACCTCGCGCGTGAGTACCCCGGCCACGCTCTGCCCGGCCTCGGTGAAGAGCAGGAGCAGCGGGAGCGCCGCACCGGCGTAGGCCAGGAACAGCGTGTTGACCGTCGACGAGATGTGATCGCGACCGATGCGCACCACCGGGCGGTAGAGGTCGGCGGTCGACAGGTCGGGACGGGCCCGTTTGAGCTCCCACACCGCCGACACCTGGGTGACGGTCACGTCGTCGAGCACACCGAGCGACCCGATCACCAGGCCGGCCAACACGATGCCGCGTGCGTCGAGTCCCGAACCGAGACCCACCAGCAGCAAGCTGGAGTCGTCGGCGTAGCCCGTCAGGTTGGTGGCCACCACGAAGATCCACCCGAGGAAGACGATGAGCGCCAGGCTGATGAACGTCGACAACAGGGCCACGGCGGTCGAGATGCCGAAACCGTGGGCGAGGAACAGCGCGAGGAACGCGATCACCGAGGCGGTCACCAGCGCCACCATCACCGCGTCGTTGCCCGCCAGCAGCGACGGCAACGTGAACAGCACGATCACCCCGAGGCTCGCCACGAGACCCGCCAACGCACCCACCCCGCGCCAGCGCCCCAGCAGCAGCACGGCCGCCACGAAGAACAGCAGCAACAACAGCATCGGCGTGCCGCGCTGGAACTCGTAGAACACGTAGTTGATCTCGCCCTCGGCGCCGCCGTACCCGAGCACGTAGATGCCGTCGCCAACGCTCACGCGGTTGTCGATGCTCATCTCCATCGCGCGGATCGTCCCGGCCTCGCTGCCGCCGTCGAGCTCGAAGCCGACCAGGCGGCAGACGAGCAGCGGGTCGTAGCTGCACGGAACCACATCGGACGTGATGACCGACGCCGGGATCGGATCCGCACCGAGTCCGAGCGGATCGGTCACCCCCGACCGTTCACCGGGCCACAGGAGTGCCATTCCGATCAGGGTGAGCACCCCGACCACGGCGACCGCGATCCACAACGCCCGGCGAACCGTGGGCGACGTCACGAGCGTGTCGTCCATGTCGTGGGAGTGCGAGTGGACGTGCACGATCGGCTCGGCCGGCACATGGGCGGGCGCGTCGGGTTCGTGATCGTGCACGTCGGCCATGCCGCCAGTGTGGCGTACGGTCACCCCCGATGGCCGTCATCCGCCTCCACGACGAGCCGCTTCCAGCGCAGGATCCCGTCGAGGTCGATGGTCCACCACCGCGCGTCGTCGAGCCGTTGATCGACGTAGACCTCCACCCCGTCGAGCAGGCTGAGGTCGAAACCGTTCGGGTCGGCAGGCGGCCCGATCTCGACCACGGGCACCAATGCCGTCCCACCGCAGCAGCCGTGACGCGGGCTCGACCGCAGCACCACCGGGCGGCCCGCGAGGTACTCCCGCGCCGCACCGGTGATCCCCGCCGGGGTGGTCATCGAACGGTGACGGCTGCGGTGGTCGGGAACTTGTCGCGGGTGCGGTTCGCGTACCGCACGAGCGCGAGCATCACGGGCACCTCGACCAGGACGCCCACCACCGTGGCCAGCGCTGCACCCGACTGGAGCCCGAACAGGGCGATGGCCGCCGCGACCGCGAGCTCGAAGAAGTTGCTGGCGCCGATCAGCGAACCGGGTGCCGCCACGGCGTGGCGGATCTTCCACGCCCGCATCCAGCGGTAGGCGAGGAAGAAGATGAACACCGTCTGGATGGTGAGCGGGATCGCGATCAACAGGATGTGGAACGGGTTGTCGAGGATCCTGTCGCCCTGGAAGGCGAACAGCAGCACGAGCGTGAGGATGAGCCCGGTGGGCGTCACGACGGCGATGCGCTTCATGAACACCTCGTCGAACCACTGCGCACCCTTCGAACGCAAGAGGAAGAGACGCGTGCCGTAGCCCGCTGCGAGCGGGATGACGATGTACAGCAACACCGAGAGCAGCACCGTGTCCCACGGGACCGAGATGTCGGACACCCCGAGCAGGAACACCACGATCGGGGCGAACGCCACGAGCATGATCAAGTTGTTCAGCGACACCTGGACGAGGGTGTAGGCCGGATCGCCCCTGGTGAGGAGGCTCCAGACGAACACCATCGCGGTGCAGGGTGCAGCGCCGAGCAGGATCGCCCCGGCGAGGTACTCACGGGCCAGCGGCTCCTCGATGAACGACTGGAACACCACCAGCAGGAAGAACCAGGAGATCGCGAACATCGTGAACGGCTTGATGAGCCAGTTCACGATCGTGGTCACGACGAGCCCACGGGGTTCGCGGCGCACGCCCACGATCGACGCGAGGTCGATCTGGACCATCATCGGGAAGATCATCGCCCAGATGAGGATGGCGACCGGGATCGACACGCTGGCGTATTCGTACTCCGAGAGCGTGTCGGGGATGCGGGGGAACCACTGTCCCACCGCAACGCCGACGACGATGGCGATGGCCACCCAGAGGGTGAGGTAGCGACCGAAGACGCCGAGGGCCTCACCCTCGGAGACGGCCACGGTGGCGGCGTCGCTCTCGGGCCGCTCGTGCTGTTGGGTCACGGTGCCGACACCTGCAACGACGCCACGAGCGCCTCGACGCGCTGCTTGATGTCGTCGCGGACCTCGCGCACGTACTCGACCGACTGGCCGGCCGGATCCTTCAACTCCCAGTCCTCGTAGCGCTTGCCCGGGAAGATCGGGCAGGCGTCGCCACAGCCCATCGTGATGATCACGTCTGCGGCCCGGGCGATCTCGTCGGTCCAGGGCTTCGGGAACTCGTTGCTGATGTCGATGCCGACCTCGTTCATCGCCTCGATGGCGGCGGCGTTGACCTCGTGACCGGGGTCGGAGCCACCGCTGAAGACGTCGACGGTATCGCCCGCGATGCTGCGCAGCCACCCCGCGGCCATCTGCGAGCGGCCGGCGTTGTGCACGCACAGGAACAGCACCGACGGGCGATCGGTGCTGCCGTGCTCGATCTTGGCCAGCGCGTTGAGTCGGTCGCGGGTGAACCGCTCGATGAGCACCGGGAGCCAGGTGTTGAACTTGGCGCGGTGCTCGAGCCGGGTCTGCGAGTCGGTGATGAACCGCTGGATCGTCTCGATGTTGAACATGCCGTCGAACTCGAGCTGGAGGCGGGTCGCTGCCTGCTTGATCTGCAGCAGCTGCTCGGTCGAGAGCTTGACGCCCTGGCCGTTGTCGTTGTCGGGGGCGTTGTCGGCGGGCTGATCGGACATGGTGAGCTCCTCAGGGGTTGATCGGAATGGTGCGTGGGGCAGTGGCAGCGTCGATGCGGTGCTCGATGGCGTCGGCCGCGCGGTCGAACGCCGCAGGGTCGTCGACACCCACCGGATCGGGGATCGACCAGTGGAGCGCGTCGGCGGGGAGGTCGATCTCCTCGTGGGCGCGATCGCACACGGTCACGACGAGATCGGCCGACACGAGATCGGTGGGTTCGAGTCGGCGTGGTACGGCGCTCGTCATGTCGAGCCCGCGTCGACGCGCTGCCCCGACGGCTCCGGGGTGCACGCGTTCGGCAGGGTGGGTTCCGGCACTCTGGGCCGCAGCACCCGTGCGATCACGCCAGATCGCCGCCGCGAGTTGCGACCTCGCCGAGTTGTGGGTGCACACGAACAGTGCCGACCGGCCGTGACGATGATCGACCCGACCGGAGGTGGACGCCAACACCTCGGGGACGGCACGCACGTAACGGCGTCGACGATCACCCGACGAGATCGTGCGCTCGACCACGCCCACCCGTTCCAGGACGCCCAGGTGGTGGGCGAGCAGGTTGCTCGGCAGGTCGAACCGCGCGGCCAGTTCGGACGGCGAGCGATCGGAGCGGAGCAGTTCGTCGACGATCGCGAGGCGGACGGGCTCGCCGAGCGCGGCGTGCACCGCGGCCCGTGAGTCGAGGGTCGGGTCGCGCACCACATCGTGTGCCGGGTCGACGCTGCCAGGATCCACGAGATCAGACTACTCAGTCAACATTGACTCAACAAACCCTGAGTCACAAGCAGGAGCGAGCGCGGCCCGCACCGCGGCGATGCCGTCGGGGCGCACCCGGAACCACGCCCACCGGCCGCGCTGCTCGCGGTCGAGGATCCCGGCGGCCACGAGTTGCGACAGGTGATGGCTGACGGTGGGCTGCGACCGCCCCAGCGGGGTCGCCAGGTCGCAGGCGCAGACCTCGCCCGCCGGCGCGGCGGCGATCATCGACACCAGACGCAGGCGAACCGGGTCGGCCAGCGCCTTCAGGACCCCGGCGAGTTCGACGGCGTCGTGCTCGTCGAGTGGCGCCCCGAGCAGCGGCGGGCAGCACAGCGTGGTCGGCGGATCGGACGTCATGGTCACATATTGACAGATGTCGATACATCTGGCAACGTATCGACAGGCATCGATTCATCGGGCGGCCATCGCCCCACCGGAAGGACCACCACATGCGCCTGCAACTCGCTCTCAACGTCGACGATCTCGACGTCGCCGTCGACTTCTACACCAAGATGTTCGGCACCGAGCCCGCCAAGCGGAAGCCCGGGTACGCCAACTTCGCCGTCGAGAACCCCCCGCTCAAGCTGGTGCTCTTCGAGGGTGCCGGCGAGCCCGGGTCGATCAACCACCTCGGCGTCGAGACCGAGACCGCGGAGGAGGTGCTGGCCGCCGAGGCCCGCCTCACCGAGTCGGGCCTCGAGACCACCGGCGTCGACGACACGATGTGCTGCTACGCCACCAAGACCGAGACCTGGCTCGACGGCCCCGACGGCGCCCGCTGGGAGTGGTACGTCAAGACCGGCGACAGCGAGCAGCTCGTGAACACGAGCATGGGCCGCGAGGGTGCCACCGACCCCGACGCCGGCCAGCGCTGCTGCGTCTGACCCTCCGACCTGTCCGCGATCGACCGGCAGAAACGCCCGATCCCCACAGACAGTTCGAGAGCACCCCTCCGAACCGTCCGCGCCGAACCGGCGGATCCACCCGACCCCGACAGACAGTTCAGGGGTCGTGGCGCTCGATGAAGTCGAGCACGGCCGCGGTGAACACGTCGTTGCGATCGCCGGCGATCATGTGGGCGGCGCCGGCGACATCGACGTCCTCGGCGTGGGGCACCATCTCCCGGAACGCCACCACCTCGTCCTCGGTCACCAGGTCCGACAGCTTCCCCCGCACGAGCAGCGTCGGGAGCGTCAGCCGGCGAGCCACCGCCTCGAGCTCGTCGTGGTGGCGGTCACGGGCGTGCTCGCTCGTGCCACCCGTGCGCACGTCGAGGAACGCCGGGTCCCAGTGCCACCGCCACCGCGCGTCCTCACCCAACCGGAGATTCTTGGCGAGACCGGAGAGATCCTTCGGGCGCGGCCGGTGCGGCTGATACGCGGCGATCGCGTCGGCCGCCTCGTCGAGCGAACCGAACCCCTCGACGGCACGGTCGGCCATGAACTCGAGGATCCGCTCGGTGCCCCTCTTCGCCGGCCGGGGCGTGATGTCGACCAGCACGAGGGCGGCGAACCGATCGGTCGCAGCGTCGACCGCGTGCAATCCCGTCATCCCGCCGAGCGATGCACCCACCCAGACCACTGGCGCGCCCACCCAGTCGACCACGGCCACCGCGTCGTCGCGGTAGGCGGCCATCGAGTAATCGCGATCTGCCGCCCACGTCGAGTCACCATGACCCCGCAGATCGATCGACACCACGCGATGACCCCGCTCGGCGAGCGTCCGGGCGGTGCCGCCCCACGAGTGGCGCGTCTGCCCACCACCGTGGGCCAGCACCACCGGAGAACGGGGACCGGACCAATGGTCGGCCACGATCGTGATGCCGGTCGGGGCCGCGATCTCGAGGCGCTCGGGGGCGGTCACCATCAGCCCCGGTACCCGCTGGTGATCGGCAGTCGGCGGTCCTTGCCGAACGCCTTGGGACTCACCCGGACACCTGGCGGGGTCTGGCGCCGCTTGTACTCGGAGATGTCGACCAACCGGGTGATGCGCCGCACGAGCTCCTCGTCGTGACCCAGTTCAACGATCTCGGCGGCGGTGCGGTCCTGCTCGACGTAGAGCTCGAGGATCGGGTCGAGCACCTCGTAGGCGGGCAGGCTCTGATCGTCGCGCTGATCGGGACGCAGCTCGGCCGAGGGCGGCTTGGTGATCACGTCGGGCGGGATGACGTCTCGCCCGGCCGTCTCGTTCACGTACCGACAGAGGTCGTACACCCGCAATTTCAGGAGATCCTTGATCACGGCGTACCCACCGACCGAGTCGCCGTAGATGGTGAAGTACCCGACAGCCAGCTCGCTCTTGTTGCCGGTGGTGAGCACCATCCAGCCGAACTCGTTCGACAGAGCCATGAGCGTCTGGCCGCGACAGCGACTCTGGATGTTCTCGTACGTGAGCCCGGGTTCACGGCCCTCGAACGGCTCTGCCAGCATGTCGAGGAACGCCTGGAACGCCGGCTCGATCGAGATCGTGCGGAAGCTGATACCGAGGTTCTCGGCGAGCAGCTGGGCGTCGCTCTCGGAGTGATCGCTCGAGTAGCGCGACGGCATCGACACCCCGTGCACGTGATCGGGCCCGAGCGCGTCGGCGGCGATGCACGCCACGAGTGTCGAATCGATGCCACCCGACAGCCCGATCACCACGTCGGTGAAGCCGTTCTTGCGGCAGTAGTCGCGGGTGCCGAGCACGAGCGCGTCGTACAGCTCGCGATCGGGGTCGAGCGGCTCGGCGATCGGCTGCAACGGCGGGTCGTCGCCCACGGCCTCCGCGCGCACCGGGGCGTCGCTCACGTGCACCAGCGGCAGCTCGACGTCGATGCGTCGGCCGCGCGGGTCGAGCAGTCGCTTGCGGTACACCGGCGGGATCGGGATGTCGACCACCATCAGTGATTCGACGAACTGCGGCGCCCGCGCCAGCAGGTTGCCCTCGGCGTCGAACACGAGCGAGCCCCCGTCGAACACCAGCTCGTCCTGCCCGCCCACCTGGTTGACGTAGACGACGGCGCTGTGCGCATCGGTGGCGCGCGTGGCGAGCATGCGCTCGCGCAGCTCGGCCTTGCCGACCTCGAACGGGGAGCCGTTGAGGTTGATGTTGAGCTCGGCCCCACCAGCCGACTGGACGGCGAGCGGACCGAACGGGCTCCAGATGTCCTCACAGATCGAGATCCCGACCTTCACCCCACCGATCACGTAGAGCTCGAGCGGATCGCTGCCCGCACCATTGCGGTCGGTGCCGGGGGTGAAGTAGCGGGCCTCGTCGAACACCGAGTAGTTCGGCAGGAGCCGTTTGCGGTACGTGTCGAGCACCTCGCCGCGGGCGCACACGGCGGCCGCGTTGTAGAGGTCACGATCGACGTCGACGAAGCCCACGATCGCGGCGCACCGACCGGTGTGGGCGGCCAACTTGCGCAGCACCGACAGGTTGTCGGCCACGAACCCCGGCTTCAGCACCAGATCCTCGGGCGGGTACCCGGTGGTGGCGAGTTCGGGGAACGCCACGACGTCGCACCCCGCCGCCTCGGCGCGGTCGTAGGCGTCGATCATCAGAGCGAGGTTGCCCTCGAGGTCGCCCACGATGGGGTTGATCTGGGCCAGCGCCACGCGCAACACGGTCACACGGCCAGGTTACGACCCCCTCGCCCCCGCCCCTAGCCGGAGAAGGTGCCGAACACGTCGACGATCAGCGACGACGAACCGAACAGGGAGTACGTGACCGAGGCGTCGGTGCCGTACGGGGTGACGGCCAGGGCCGCCCTGGTCTGGCCCACGCCCGTGGCGTTCACGTTCGACACCTCGGGTGGCGCCGATCCCGCCGGGTACGCAGCGGCGAAGTCGAACCCCGACGTGTCGGTGATCGTGAGGTTCTGCAGTACGGCCCCGGCGGCGCCGGCACCCGGCACCGCACCGGAGTGGGCGATGGTGACACTGCCGCCCTCGGGGATCGAGGGCGAACCCGGCGCCCGCTCGTCGAACAGGCGGACCGGTGCCACGGCGGAGAACAGACCGCTGGACGACACGGGCGCCGATGCCGAGGTCATGTACCCGACCACGTCGACCAGCACGTGATCGACCCGCACGAGGTCGAGCGCGATCGCGCCGTTGGCGCCGAGCGGCACGACGGCGAGGTTGGCGCGGATGTCGCCGTCGCCGTTGGTGTTGACGTTCGACGCGTCGGGCGCCGTCGAGCCCGCCGGGTGGGCGGTGACGAAGCCCGAGCGCGGTCCCTGCTCGCCCAGCGCCGTCAGGACCACCACGGCGGCCTCCACGGCGCCATCATCGGGCAGGCCGAGTCGACCCGTCAGCGGCACGTCGACCGTGCTGTCGCCGTCGTCGTCGTTCGTGCGCCCGTACTCGTTCGACGCACCCGAGGCCAGCGCCGCACCGGCTCCCTGTCGGGTGTCGACGACGCGACCCGGATCGATCGGGACGAAACGGCCCGCCGCGACCTGGTCCGACCCCTCGTGGAACCAGCCCAGCACGTCGACCACCAGGTGCGTGGCGGTGGAAGTGCTCACCACGAACCGACCCAGATCGTCGAGCGTGACCACGGCGGTGTTGGCGACGTCCTCGCCCGGCTGCACCACGTTGATCACCGACGTGGACGGACGCAGCGCACGCGGTGACCACGCCTGCAAGAAGCCCCACCCGGCATTGCCGGTCACGGTCAGGTTGACGAGCGCGGCGCGCACCGACGCCGACGGCGGCTCGACGTCGATCAACCGGGTGGTGGCCGCACGCAGGGGCCCAGCGGCCGCGCCGAGACCCGCCCGCGAGTCGTACACGCGGGTGGGCGGGACCGGATCGAACGAGAGGTCTGCAGGAGTCGGCGATGGCCCCGCGCCGGTCCAGGTGATCTTCCGGAGCTCGTTGTCGGAGTTGAGCGTGTAGTACAGCGACAGGCGACCCTGCTGGTCGAACGCGAACAGCATGTCGGCCAGACCGAACACGCCGGTGGCCCACGGCTGGTCGTGATCGACCGAGCCGTTCGCGTCGAGCAGGAAGATCGTGCCGGCGCCGCCGTCGGCGTACAGGTACGCCCCGTCGTACTCGGCCGGCCAGAACCCGTCGGGCACGAACGCTCCCGCGGTGATGTACGTGCCGATCGAACGCGGGTACCAGGCGATCGGATCGGTGAGCCCGGCACCGACGCCCGGCTCGCACGGGCCCTCGCACAGGTTCCAGCCGTAGTCGAGACCGGCACCACCCTCGTTGACCTCCTCGGCGGTCACCTGCCCGACATCGTTGATGAAGAAGCGGTCACCACCACCGTTCGGGTCGAACGCGAAGCGGTACGGGTTGCGGAGCCCCGACGCGAAGATCTCCTGGCAGGTGGTGCCGGGTGTGTCGGGCCCCGCACCCCGGAACGCGCACCGGTCGGTCCCCGCGCCCAGGTACGGGTTGCCGGGGGCCGGTGCGCCGTCGGTGGTGATCCGCAGGACCTTGCCGCTGAGGTGCGACAGGTCGCGGGCGGCCGCGTTCGACGAACCCGACCCGGAGATGCCGCGGGGATCGCGCCCGGCGTCGCCGATCGACACGTAGAGGAATCCGTCGGATCCGATGTCGAGATCACCACCGTTGTGGTTGCCGTTGATCGACGAGATGTCGTCGAGCAGCACCACCTCGCTGGTCGGATCGATCACGGCACCCATCTCGAACCGGCTGACCCGGTTGGCGCACCCACCGGGCGCGTCGGGCGCAGTGCGGGTGTAGTACACGTACACGTGGCGGTTCGTGAGGAACCCGGGGTCGTGGGTGAACCCCAGCAGGCCGCGCTCGGGACCCACGCAGATGCTCGGGATCTGCAGGACCGTGTCGAACGACGTGCCCGGCTGTCCGGCGCGGGCACGACCGCCCTGCTCGAGCAGCACGAGTCGGCCATCGGGGAGCGACTCGATGCCCGTGGGTGACGGCGCCGTCGCCACGAGCTCGTCCACGAACCCGTCGGGCACCGCGGCCGCCGTCACCGGTCGCTCACCTTGGGTGACGAGCACGCCACTGGTCGCGGCGAGGGAGCAGAGCACGATCGACCAGGCACGACGCATGCTCCGACCGTACTCCCCAGCAACAGTGCGGTTGTCGCTCTCGTGATCCGCCGGTTCACACAGCATTCACATGGGGGCAACGGCATCGAAACGGCCCGCTGACAGGGTGCGCTCGCCCCTACATCCGTTCCATCCGAAAGAGGACACATCGTGCCCTACCAGGCTGAATACATCTGGCTCGACGGCTCAACGCCCACCCAGCAGCTCCGCAGCAAGACCAAGATCGTGGCAGACGACGTCACCGAGCTGCCCATCTGGGGCTTCGACGGCTCCAGCACCGGTCAGGCCACCGGCGATCACAGCGACTGCGTGCTCCAGCCCGTGTTCTCCTGTCCCGACCCGATCCGGGGTGGGAAGAACAAGCTGGTGATGTGCGAGGTGCTCGACGCCGACACGCTCAAGCCGCACGCCACCAACACCCGCGCCATCGCAGCCAAGACCGCCAAGAAGTACGCCAAGTACGAGATGTGGTTCGGTCTCGAGCAGGAGTACACGATGCTCCGCCTCGACGGCACGCCCATCGGCTTCCCCGAGGGTGGCGGCTTCCCCGGCCCCCAGGGCCCCTACTACTGCGGCGTCGGCACCGGCAAGATCATGGGTCGCGAGATCGTCGAGATCCACACCCAGGCGTGCATCGACGCCGGCCTCTCGATCTCGGGGACCAACCCCGAGGTGATGGCCGGACAGTGGGAGTTCCAGATCGGCCCGCTCGGCGTGCTCGACGTGGGTGATCAGCTGAACGTGGCCCGCTGGCTGCTGCACCGCATCGCCGAGGACTTCGACGTGGTGATCAGCCTCGACGCCAAGCCCGTCAAGGGCGACTGGAACGGCGCCGGTTGCCACACGAACTTCTCCACCAACGAGATGCGCGAGAGCTACGCCGCCATCGAGAAGGCCTGCAAGGCGATCGGCAAGAAGTTCGACATGCTCGTGGCCAACTACGGCGACGACATCGAGAGCCGCCTCACGGGCGATCACGAGACCGCCCCGTGGAACAAGTTCTCCTACGGCGTGTCCGACCGTGGCGCCTCGATCCGCATCCCGTGGCAGGTCGAGAAGGACGGCAAGGGCTACGCCGAGGACCGTCGCCCGAACGCCAACTGCGATCCGTACACCGTCGCCCGGCTCATCACCGACGTCGTGTGCACCGACGCCGCCGGCAAGTGACACCCGTGCGGCGCTGAGCCGCCCGGGTGAGTCGCCGCACATCCGAGCCGAGAGGGGCCCCGATGCGGGGCCCCTCTCGCATTTCCCACCGAACGATCCACCCGCGAGACTGAGGACGTGAGCGGAATGCTCGACCAACACCGTGAGTACGTGCTACGCACCGTCGAGGAGCGTGGTGTCAGACTCGTGCGCCTCTGGTTCACCGACGTGCTCGGGAACCTGAAGAGTTTCGCCATCAGCCCGGCGGAGCTCGAGAACGCGCTGGAAGACGGCATGACGTTCGACGGGTCGTCCATCGACGGCTTCTCGCGTGTCCAGGAGTCCGACGTGCTGGCGGTGCCCGACCCCGACACGTTCGAGCTCATCCCGTGGGGTGAGCCGGGAGCCGCCGAGGCCCGCGTCTTCTGCGATGTGCACCACCTCGACGGCACGCCGTTCGAAGGCGATCCCCGACAGGTGCTCCGCCGCCACATGCGCGAGGCCCACGACCAGGGGTTCACGTTCTACGTCGCGCCCGACATCGAGTTCTTCTACTTCGAGCAACCCGTGCCCGGTGGGGCGCCACAGCCACTCGACGCCGGCGGGTACTTCGACCTCACCACGAACGACGCCGCCGGCAACCTGCGCAAGCAGACGATCCGCAAGCTCGAGCAGATGGGCATCCCCGTCGAGTACAGCTTCCACGAGGACGCCCCCAGCCAGCAGGAGATCGACCTCCGCCACACCGACGCCCTCACGATGGCCGACAGCGTGATGACGTTCCGGCTCGTGGTGCGTGAGGTGGCGGCCAGCCAGGGTGTGTACGCCACGTTCATGCCCAAACCGCTCGAAGGCGTGCAGGGGTCGGGGATGCACATGCACCTGTCGCTGTTCCGTGGCGACGAGAACGCCTTCCACGATCCCGACGACCCGTACAACCTCTCCGATCTCGCCAAATCGTTCATGGCGGGCCTGCTCCGCCATGCGGCCGAGATCACCGCCATCACCAACCAGACCGTCAACAGCTACAAGCGACTGGTGCCCGGCTTCGAGGCACCCGTGCACGTGAGCTGGGCCCGCAACAACCGCAGTGGCCTCATCCGCGTACCGGTCCCGAAGAAGGACAACCCCCTCGCGACCCGCATCGAGTACCGCTCACCCGACCCGGCGTGCAACCCCTACCTCGCCTTCAGCCTGATGCTGGCGGCCGGGTTGCGCGGGGTGTCGGAGGGCTACGAACTCCCGGTCGAGGCCGACGCCAACCTGTTCGAGATCGGCGACGACGTGCTGGCGAAGCTCGGCATCGGCCAGCTCCCGCAGTCGCTGGCCGATGCGCTCAAGGTGATGGAGTCGTCCGACCTCGTGCACGAGGCGCTCGGCGAGCACATCTTCGAGTGGTTCCTGCGCAACAAGCGCGACGAGTGGCGGGCCTACAAGACCCACGTCAGTCGCTTCGAGATCGACCGCTACCTGAGGTCGCTGTGATCACCCACGACCGGGCTCCCGGGCAGCGGCGCTCGCGATCGGACGGGAGTCGATCGTGAGCCCGGCGGACGGTCTCGGATTGCTCGCCGTGTTCGGCGACCCGGTACCGCCCGAGTTGGCGCGCACCCTCGACCTCGCCGGCTACCGCTGGAAGTCGATCGCTTCGGCCGAAGAGGCCGCCGATCACGAACCCGGCAGCGGCTGGACCGGCGCCATCGTCGACTGCAGCGCCGACCCCGATGCCGGCTGGGCGTTGGCCCGCGCCGTGCGCAAGCGCGACACGGTGAGCCTCCCGTTGCTGGTGCTCGTGAGCGGCGGTCAGCTCGCCGACCTCTCGCTGCGCGACGAGCTGTTCGACGATTTCTGTCTCGCTCCGTTCCACCCCGCCGAGTTCGAGGCCCGCGTGCGACATCTCCTCTGGCAGATCGACGGCGGCACCCGCCCCGAGATGGTCGAGTACGCCGAGCTGGCGCTCAACCTCGAGACGTACCAGGCATCGATCGCCGGGCGGCCGCTCGACCTCACGTACATGGAGTACGAGCTGCTCAAGTTCCTCGCCCAGAACCCGGGCAAGGTGTTCACCCGCGAGATCCTGCTGTCACGGGTGTGGGGCTACGAGTACTACGGCGGTGCCCGCACCGTGGACGTTCACGTGCGCCGGCTGCGCGCCAAGCTCAGCGAGGAGCACGCCGGCCTCATCCAGACGGTGCGCTCGGTCGGCTATCGCTTCGGCCAGTCCCGCTGGACCTCCTGATCAATCGGGGGCACCGAGGAGCGTCTCGACGCCCGAGGCCACCACCTCGGCGAAGCGCTCCACCCCCACGCCGGTGGTGAGGTGCACGCCGTCGCCCGACAGCACACCCTCGTGGCCGGCGTGGGCCGACCATTCGACCACGTACGAATCGGGCCGGGCACCGATCACGGAGTGGATGGCCGCGTTGACCATCGCGGTCTGCTCGTCACGACCGCGGAACCAGGTGTCGACCCACACCACCGGCGCACCGGCGGGCAACCGGGAGAGCAACACCTCGATCTGCTCGGCCACCTCGGCCGGGTCACCGTACTGGCCGATGTCGTTGGTGCCGAGCGCGATCACCCACAGTTCGGGTGAGTGCTCGTGCGCCACCAGCTCGACGATGTCGGCGCCGGTGAACAGCCGGTCGCGCTCGCCCACCGTCATCCGTCGACCCACCTGGGCATCGACCACCAGCACCTCGAGATCGAGCGCCGACAGCGCGTCGTCGAGCCGCTCGGCCGAGGCCACCGTGATCGAGTCGCCCACCATCGCCACCGTCGAGGGACGGTCGGCGAGACCAGAGGGACCAGCTCTGGTCTGACTCTCGACGCTCACGACCGGAGCGGCGGCGCGGGCCACACCTGCACGGTCATCGGCCGCGTCGGTGGCCGACGTGGCCGACGCACACCCCACCGTGACCGATCCGAGGCCGAGCGCCGTCAATGCCGTCAGTGCGGTCAGCAGGACGCGTCGCAGCGGCCGCTCGGGGGGAACCATGGGCCACATTCTGGCGGTTCGCACCGGCCGTTCGGGGTCATTCGGCGAGACGTTGGACACGTGCCGCGAGGCGGGCGTGCTCGGCCAGCATCGTCTCGACAGCGGGCGACTCCAGCGCACCGGCGCGCACGATGGGACGGCCGTGCACGATGGTGTCGCGAGCCGATGCCGGGCCGCAGCGGAGCCAGGCCTCGACGGGATCGGCCAGCGCACCGGCGTAGCTCGGACCGGTGAGCGACCACACCGCCAGATCGCCCACCGCACCCGGTTCGATCACCCCCAGCTCGCCCTGGCGGCCGAGACAGGCGGCGCCACCGAGGGTGGCGATCTCGAGCGCCATCCGCGCCGATCCGGAGGCGGCACCGTCGCGGAGCTTGGTGAGCAACATGGCCTGGCGAGCCTCGAGCCACAGCGAGGCCGAGTCGGCCGACGACGAACCGTCGACCCCCAGCCCCACGTGGACGCCGGCCGCACGGAGGTCGACCACCGGCGCGATGCCCGAGGAGAGGATCAGATTGCTCGACGGGCAGTGCGCCGCACTCACGCCCGCCGCGCCGAGCCGGCGGATCTCGTCGGGTTCGGGCATCACGCAGTGGGCCACCCACGTGCGGTCGGTGCACCAGCCGGTGCGCTCGAGGTACTCCATCGGTCGACACCCGAACGTGGCGAGGCTGAACTCGTCGTCTTCCGCGTTCTCGGCGAAGTGGGTGTGCAAGCGCACGTCGAGTCGCTCGGCCAGCTCGGCCGTGCGCACCATCAGGTCCTCGGTCACGCTGAACGGCGAGCACGGCGCCAGGGCGACCCGCGTCATCGCACCCGACGACCGGTCGTGATGACGGGCGACGGCCTCCTCACACGCCGCGAGGATCTCGTCGTCGTCGGCCACGACATCGTCGGGCGGCAGGCCTCCGTCCTTCTCCGACAGCGACATCGACCCGCGGGTGGGATGGAAGCGGATACCCAGGTCACGGGCGGCGTCGATCTCCGCGGTGAGCAGGTCACCGGCCCCGCGGGGGTGGAGATAGAGGTGATCGGTCGAGGTGGTGCACCCCGACAGTGCGAGTTCGGCCAGACCCACCCACGCCGAGACGTGCACCGACTCGGCGTCGATGGTGCGCCACAGCGGGTAGAGCGACTGCAACCACCCGAACAGCGGCTTGTCGGTCATCGGCGGATACGCACGCGTCAGGTTCTGGAACAGATGGTGATGGGCGTTCACCAACCCCGGTGTCACCAGGCAGTCGGTGGCGTCGATCACGGTGGCGGCATCCGGCGCATCGCCGGTGCCCACGGCGCTCACGAACCCGTCGGTCACGGCCACCCATCCGTCGCTCAGCTCGCGGCGATCGGCGTCCATGGTGGCGACGCATCGAGCGCCCCGCACCACGAGGTCGGCAGCACCCCCGGGCAGGTCGGCAGCACCCCCGGGTAGGTCGGCATCAGCCATCCGGCTCCTCCCGGAGCGAATCGACGATCGCCTGCACGTCGTCGGCCGAGGTGAGCGGGTTGACGATGCAGATGCGCAAGATGGTCTCGCCGTTCCACGAGCTGGGCGTCACGAACGACTGCCCGGTCGCGAGTTGGTGGTCGCTCCACACCTGGTACTGCTCACGGACCCAACCAACCCTCCGGAACATCACGATCGAGAGCTCGGGCTCCATGATCAACTCGAGGTGCGGGGCCTCACGCACCAGCGCCGCTGCCTCCCGGGTGACCGTGAGGGTGGTCTCGACGGCCTCGATGTAGGCATCGGTCCCGTGCACGGCCACGCTGAACCACAACGGGAGCCCGCGCGCCCGACGCGACAGGTGGTGGGCGTAGTCGCTCGGGTTCCACGGCACGTCGAGCGGATCGGCGCCCTGGAGCACCTCGAGGTACTCGGCGTGCTGGGTGTGCGCCGCCCGTGCGATGGTCGGGTCGCGGTACACGAGCGCACACGAGTCGAACGGCGCGAACAGCCACTTGTGCGGATCGACGATGAAACTGTCGGCCCGCTCGATGCCGTCGTAACGGTCGCGGATGCTGGGAGCCAGGAGGCCCGCACCGCCGTACGCACCGTCGACGTGGAACCACACCTGATGCTCGGCGCACACATCGGCGGTGCTCGCGAGGTCGTCGATCACCCCGGCGTTGGTCGTACCCGACGTGGCGATCACGGCGAAGAGTCGGTCGAGATCCGACGGGTCCAGCGCGCTCACGGTGGCACGGAGCGCTGCGCCATCGAGGCGTCCCCGCTCGTCGGCCGGCACGGCCATCACATCGGCGTCCATCGCCAGCGCCGCCTGCGCCACCGACGAGTGCGCGCCCGATGAGGTGATCATCAGGCCACGGGTGCGGTCGTGAGCGCCATCGGCGAGATGGCGCCAGTGCCAGCGGGCTGCGATCAGCGCGCTGAGGTTCCCGGCCGTGCCACCGCTGACGAACACACCGCCTGCGCCCTCGGGCAGTCCGGCCAGCGAGGCGATCCACCCCAGCGTCTCGTTCTCGGCGAACACCGCACCGGCCCCCTCGAGCCACGACCCGGCGTAGATGCTCGATGCACCGAGCACCAGGTCGAACAGCATCGACGCCTCGGTGGGAGCGGCGGGCACGAAGGACAGGAACCGCGGATGGTCGACGGAGATGCACGCGGGAGCGAGCACGTCGGCGAACACCTCGAGCGCACGCTGTCCACCGATGCCGGCGGCGGTGATGGTGGGGCCGACGAGGTCCTGCAGTTCGGCGGGGGTGCGAGGAGCGTCGAGTGGGGGCGTCTCCATCGCCATCCGCTCGACGGAATAGCGGACGACGGCCCGGGTGAGCTCCTCGATCGCGTCGTCGTGACGGTGCACCAGCTGCCCGCGCTAGTCGTTCAGCTCGATGAGTTCACTGCCCTCGTGACGCGTCTCGGCGTCACGTCCGAGCACGAACCCGAGCACTGCTGACGCCACGGCACCGCTCATCATCACGACCACCGGGATCAGCAAGAGCACCAGGATGATCACCACGGGTCCGACCATACGGCCAGGCTAGCCAGCCGTCGCGAGCGCGGCGCACTCCGCGTGGCCGGAGCAGTCGCACCGCACCGTGGTCACGACCCGATCACTCGGGCTTGTAGGCCCACGCCTCGACCTCGACGGCCATCCCGGCAGGCAACGCCGACACCTCCACCGTCGATCGGGCCGGACGGTGATCGCCGAGCGCGGCGCCGTACGCCGCGTTGAAGGTCACGAAGGTGTCCATGTCGGTGAGGAAGCACGTGGTCTTCACGATGTCACCGAGGCCGGCGCCCATCTCCGCCAGGCGTTCCTCCAGGTTCACCATGGTCTGTTCCGTCTGGGCGGCCACACCACCTTCGACGATGGCACCGTCCTTCATGCCGCCCTGGCCGGACACGATGATGAAGTCACCGGCGCGAACGACCGGGGAGTAGGGACCGAGAGGCTTGTTCATGGCCTCGACCGTAGCCGTCAGGTGCGGCCCTCCGCGTTGCGATCGGTGGGCCACTCGGGCGGGAGGCCTGCGTGACGCCACGCGGCCGCGGCCACCGCCGCGAAGACGGCATCGGAGCCGTTCACCATCGTCGCGGACATGTCGTCTCCTGCGTCGCGATCGTTCGAGCCCGCCTCGAGTTCGACGTGCACGAGCGGGGTGTCCACGGCCCGCAGCACACCGAACGAACGGATCGTGAGGTCGAGGGGCACCCCGTCGTCGCCGATCGACAGCGCCTCGCTCCGCACCCAACCGAGTGCCATGTGCGCCGCACCCACGCAGTAGCTCCTGGTGATCACCGACTCGACGGGGTCGTCGTGGTCCACACCGCAGCGCACGCGCACGTGCACCGCACCGTCGTCGGAGAGCCGCGCCGCAGCCACCGCGCCCGCTGGCGAAGTGACCACGCACTCCGGACCGTCGCCGAGCGTGGCCAGCACCGCCGCGACCTCGGCCCACCCAGCGGCTCGGAGCCGGGTCGACGTGCGCGGGCCCACCACGTCGACCTCCTCCACCTCGATGCCCGGTGCCACCGAACCGATGGCCTCGACGACGCCGGGGGTGCGCACCACCCGAACGAGTCCGGTACCGTCGGGCCGCACGCCGATGGCCATCGGCGGACGCTTCGGGCCCAGCCGAACCACGTCTTCGCGGGTCGAGAGCACTCTGACCGAGCAACCGTGCTCATCGGCCAGTCGGCGCGCCACGCTCGAGACCTCACTGTCGAGCTTCCCACCGAACGCGCCGCCGTTGCCGAGGGGACCAGCCGGTTCACCGCCGGGTTCGCACCACGCCGCGTCGGGCTCGAGGTACGCGGGCTCGACCCACGTGGTCCGCAACGTGCGGGCCCACGAGCCGGAGGGCAGGTCGAGCGGCCACCGCACCGGGGCCGTGGTCCGTCGACCCTGCACCTTGCCACTGGCCGCTCGGGCCGCCGCCAGGTCGGCCCCCACCGCCCACGAGCCGTCACGACGACGCACCGCGACCAGGGCATCACCGGGTGCGTGATCGTCGGCGAACCCGCCCCGTCCGAGTGCCACGTCGGGGCCGAGCGACTGCGGCACGCCGCCCTCGATCGCCGCCCGCTCGAGCGATCGGTTCGAGACCGCCCACTGCCCGGTGCCCGCCGCACGGTCGAACGCAGCGACGGCCTCGATGACCGTCTGCCATCCGGTGCAGCGGCAGAGGTGCGCGAGCAGTGCCCTGGCCACGGCATCCGGCGACGACCGCTGCTGCTCCGTGAGCGCGGCCAACCGCACGATGATGCCCGGCGTGCAGAAACCACACTGGCTGGCACCGTGGGCGGCGAACGTCTCGGCCCAACGCCGGGCATCGGCGAGGCCATCCACCGTCGTGATCGACCGGCCCGACACGCGGGTCACCGGGGTCACGCACGCCACGCGAGGGGTACCGTCCACCCACACGGTGCAGCACCCGCACTGCCCCTGCGGGCTGCAGCCGTCCTTCACCGATCGAACACCGAGATGCTCGCGCAGCGCATCGAGGAGCGATCCGCCCGCGGGCACCTCGACGGGGGTGCCGTCGAGATCGAACCCGATCACGGCGTGCGTCCGGAGGGCGGGGTCGATCTGATCGAGGCGGCCAGCGCACGGAACTCGTCCCACCGACCATCGGCCAGCAGCCGCGCCTGCTCCTGCCACGTGGTCGGATCGTGCACCTGGAAGCGGGCACCCGCATCGTCGAGCATGGTCCGCAGCAGCGACGTCTCGGTGTCAGCCAGATCGGCCCAGGTCAGGATCCCGATGCCGTGGCACAGGTCACGAACTCCCGGACCCAAGCCCTCGATCACGGTCAGGTCGTCGCGGACGATCGCCGGATCACCGGTGCCCGGACCCGTCGCGGCCGATGGCGCCGGAGCCGCGGCCGGAGCGGCTGCGGCCGTCTCTTCCGCCGCCTCTTCCGCCGCCTTGGTCTCGGCCCGCGCTGCGGCGAGTGCCGACTCGAGCTCGTTCACCCGGCTCCGCAGCCGGTCGAGCTCATCGCGATCGGTCGAACCGGATCGGGCACTCGCCAGCTGGCGGCGGGCCGTCACGCTGCGCAGCGCCGCCCCGACCACCACGCCCAACACGAGCGCGACGGCGAACCAGAGCAGGCCCATCGACAACGTGTACGGCATCAGCTCACCTCCCGTTCGGTCCGCGGCGTCACGGTCGACCCGCTCGCGCTCGAAGCGGTGGCCAGCTTCACCGTGCGGGCCGTCGACGTCAACACCCCCGAGCGGCCATCACCGCGATCCTCACTCGACGCGCTCGACCACGAGCTCGACGCGTCGGCTGGCGGCTGGATCCTCGACGCCGCCGACCAGCACCGGCGCCTCCCCGCCCCGCCCGACGAAGTCGAGCTGCTCGGGCGGCACACCCCGCTGGATGAGCCCGAGGTAGACCACGGCCGCCCGGAACTCGCTGAGGTCGAGGTTCGTCCGGGGGTTGCCGGCCGTGTCGGTGTGCCCCTCGACGGTCACGAGCAGACCGTCGAAGCGCTTCACCAGTGCGGCCAGCACGTCGAGGCGTGCCTCGGTGCCCTCGGCCAGGTCCGCGCTGTCCGGCTCGAACTCGAACGGGAACTCGTCGACGAACTCGCTCAGCTCGGCCTGCAGTTCCTGGGCATCGTCGCTGGTCGCCACCGGTCGGGCCTCGAGCTCGAGCGTCACGTCGCGTCGTACCGCGATGTCGTCGAGCACCGCTCGGGCGTCGTCGTCGAGCACGGTGCCGCGGACGAAGACGTTCGTGCCGTCGAAACCGGCCGAACCCGTCGTGAGCGCGGTCGGGAGCACGGGCAGGAGCTCCAGCAACGTCTCGAGCGGATCGCCGCCGAGCGCGCCGTCAGGATCGACCTCGATGTCGTCGATCACGTTGCCGGGGTCGAGTGCGATCGATGCCGCCGTCACGAGCCGCAGCCGCTCCAGCCCGCTCGCGACCGGGCCCGACAGCTCGAGTGACCCCGGACGGAGCACCACCACGAACTCGGGCAGGCCTGCCAGCGATCGGAGCTCCACACCCTCGGGCATCAGCACCCGGTCGATCGCGTGCACCACCCCGTTACCGGCGTTCAGATCACCATCGCCCACGGTGGCGTCGTCCACGCGGAGCAGTGAGCCGTCGCGGGTGACGGCGAGGATGCTGCCGTCGAGCGTCTCGATCGGGTCGTCACGGTCGTCACGGTCGTCACGGAGGTCGGCCAGCGAACGGGCGGCGGGCACCATGTGGTGACGGAGCACCTCGGCCAGCAGCTCGGGCTCGTTGCGGAGCTCGGCCAAGACGTCAGCGGTGAGGGCGTCGAAGGCGTCATTGTCGGGGGCGAACACCGTGATCGGTCCGGCACCGTCGACCAGGTCGACCAGGTCGGCCTCACCCGCGAGCGAGGCCAACACCGAGAAGCGGGAACCCGATCGGAGCAGCTCACCCACCGTGTCGAACGCCGCCAACGTGGTGGGGGTCTCCTCGGGGCCGACCGAGAGCTCGTCGGTCCCGCTGCCGACGTCGGCGGCCGGTGGTGACGACGGAGTGGTCGACGCCGTGACCGTCGGTGCCGAGCTCACCCGACACGACCGGTCGAGCGTCACCACCGCCACGCCGACGATCTCGTGGGCGAGATGGAGCGTTCCCTCCGGATCGGGCAGCGGCGCCGGGCAACGCAGCACGCCCGCCTGACCCGAGAACGAGGCGGTCAGGCCGGGGAAGCCCACTTCGGCCAGCTCCTCGGGCACCCGGCGCTCCAGATCACGTTCGATGCCCTGCAGGTACATCGGCGCGCCGATGCTCACGAAGAGCAGGGCGACGAGGATCCCGAGGCCGACGATACGCCGGCGGTACCGGCTGACGGGAGCGGGGTCTGGGGTCAGGAGAAGCTCTGCCCGCACCCGCAGGTACGAGAGGCGTTCGGGTTCGTGATCGCGAAGCCCGACTCGTCGAGGCCGTCTTTGTAGTCGAGCATCGCGCCCTGGAGCAGCTGCGCCGACGCCGGATCGACCACGACGCGAACCTGATCGCCGAACGTCTCGGTCTCGTCGTCAGCGGCGATGTCACCGTCGAAGAACATCTCGTAGGAGAACCCGCTGCAGCCGCCGGGACGGACAGCCACGCGGAGCGCGAGTTCGGCGGCCCCTTCGGCCTCGAGGAGCTCTTTGACCTTGGTGGTGGCGGTGTCGGTGAGGGTGATCATGTGACGTTGCTCCGTTCAGGGATTCCGCCGGATCAGTTGATCCGGAGGGGATGCACGGTCAGGGGACATGTTATCTGGAGCACACCGACACCCGACAGGGGGTGCGGTGCACGAGGGTGCAGAACTCGGCGACCTCGGCGTCGCCCATGCGCTCGACGAAACCCGCCACGAGCCCGCGGTGGAGTCCGCACACGAGGTCGGGCTGCTCGGCCGCCATCTCGTCGAACGGACAGTTGGCGAACGCGACCACCGCGGTGTCGTCGTCGTCGCCCTCGGACACCACGGGGTCGAACCCGAGACGGTCGAGATCGGTCACCAGCGCCTCGAGGCTCGAGGGCGCACGGTGGAAAGGAGCGGCCCGACGCCGTCCTTCGTCGACGCCAACCGACTCGGCGTCGAGCGCGTCGGCACCGGCGCGCCGGGCCATCGACAGCACCATGCGGGCGAGCAACGGCATCGTGGGCGGCTCGAGGCCGAGCGACGGGGCGTCGGGAGCGAGCGAGTAGCGGTGCTGTGGCCGGCCCACCTCACCCCGAGCGCTCACCTCCACGTCGATCAGGCCGACGTCGCGCATGCGCTCGAGGTGCGGGCGCACCGTGTTGGAGTGCAGCTGGAGGGTCTCGGCGATCTCGGCGGTGGTGCGCGGTCCCGAGGCCCGGGCGAGTTCGAGGTAGATGGCGTAGCGGGTGTTGTCGCCCAGGGTCTTGAGCAGGTCGAGACGCGACACGCCGATGGCCGACACCACCGCTGGATCTCCCGAACCGACGTCCACGGACCCGAGAGTACCCGATCCGAACGAGATAACACGGGCCGGGCCAGTAAAAGTACGGCGATCGACCACCCCCGACCCCCCCACCACCACGAACTGACCGCGGGTCAAGCATCTCGTCATTGACATTCGCGCGGTGAGAACCGCGGGGCTGGCGGTGCTCCTCAGGGCAGATCGTCGTAGCCGGGGTCACCGGGCTCGGCGATCCCGAGCACCTTGCCCTCGTCGTCCACCCGGAGCTTGGGCAGGATCGTGGGCGGCGGGCCCACCTCGGACGCAGCGGCGAGCGCGTCGTCGGCGGAGTCGTGGCCGAGCAGCGACTCGAGGTTGCGCACCGTGGGTGGGAACATCCCGAGATCGCCGGAGTGGAACCGGTCGAGCGCTTCCTGCGGACGCACCCACAGGCTCTCGATCGTCTCGCTGTCGTCGTGCAGCGGCTCCTGGGCCTGCGGCGCCCGGGCCAGGAAGAACCGGGTGTCGAAGCGGCGGCGTTCGCCCACCGGTGTGATCCAGTGACTCACGTAGTGGATACCGCCTGCGGTCAGGAGCAGGTGCTCCTCGGCGCACAGATCGGCGAGGGCGCGCTCGCCGGCGTACACCGCTGCCCGCTCGCGCTCGAAGCGGGCGGCAACGTCGGGATCGTCGAAACGCACCACATCGCCGCCGTCATCTTCGTGACGAGCGAGCAGCACGCCCGCCTCCTCGAAGCACTCACGGATGGCGGCCACCCAGTACGCCAGCCCACCACGCTCGATCTGGAGCCTGCCGCTGGCCGTGGGGTCGTCGAGACCGTCACAGATCGGCTCCAGCTCGTCGGCATGGTCGGCATCGTCCACACGCCCGCCCGGGAACACGTACATGCCACCGGCGAACACGGCATTCATCGTGCGACGCAGCATGAACACCTCCATGCCGGCATCTGCGTCACGCAGCAGCATGACGGTGGCGGCCGGCTTCACCGGCACGGTGGTGGGGTCGAAGCTCGGGTCGCTCACGATCGGCGACGGTACCGGAGGCGGCGTGACGCGACCGACCCCGGAGAGAGATCCCGCTCGACACGGCCCCGACGGGTGGCAGCACGCGGCGGCCGTGTCGGTGCTCTACCGTCGGGGCGGTGAACGCGACAGACATCCAGACGGATCGAACGGCTCGGCACGTCCAGGAGGGTGTGGCCGACGACGTGCTGGCGCACATCGCGCCCGGCACCCAGATCGTGGTGCCGTTGGCCAATGGCGAACCCACCGCCGTGCTCGACGTGATCGACGCCGCCGCCGCGGCCGGTGAGATCGAGGGTGTGCGGGTGCACCAGATGCACGCCATCCACGAACGGCCCTATCTGGCCGGCGCCTACGACGATCGCCTCCGCCATGTCTCGTACTTCCTGTCGCACGTGACCCGCCCGCACTTCAACAGCGGGAACCTCGATCTCGTGCCCGCCCACTTCTCCGAGGTCTACCGGATCATGCGCGGACGCATGGACGACCCGCTGGTGGTGGCCGCGGCATCGCCGCCCGACCAGCACGGCTACTTCTCGCTCGGCGTCTCGTCCGATTACACGTCGTCGTTCATCGGGCGGGCCCGGTTCTTCCTCGAGGCCACCGAGACGATGCCGCGCACGTTCGGCCGCAACCAGCTCCACGTGTCGCAGGTGGTGGGCTGGTGCCGGACCGACCGGCCCCTCGTGATGATCCCGCCCCGCGAGCCGAACGAACTCGATCGGACCATCGCCGGTCACGTGGTCGAGCGCATCCCGAACCGGGCGACGATCCAGACGGGTATCGGTGCGATCCCGAACGCGATCATGGCGGCACTGCACGATCACCACGACCTCGGCATCCACACCGAGCTGCTGTCCGACGGTGTGGTCGACCTGGTCGAGGCCGGCGTGGTGAACGGCATCGGCAAGGTCCTCAACCGCACCAAGACCGTCGGTACGTTCGCTCTCGGGACCGAGCGACTGCACCGGTTCCTCCACGAGAACACCGCCGTCGAGCTGTGGCCGGTGCGGTACGTGAACGACCCGTCGATCATCGGACGTGAGCGCAACTTCGTGTCGATCAACGCCACCCTGTCGGTCGACTTCCTCGGTCAGTGCGCGTCGGAGACCATCGGTGGCAGCTATTACTCCTCCGCGGGTGGGCAGAACGACTTCGCACGCGGGGCGATGAACTCCGAGGGCGGCCAGGGCTTCGTGGTGCTGCACTCGCTCACCGGGCACGGGCACTCGCGTATCGTGCCCCGTCTGGCATCGGGCGACGCCGTCACCACCCCCAAGAACACCGTCGACAAGGTCGTGACCGAGTGGGGTGTGGCCGAACTCCGAGGCCGGTCGATCCGCGAACGCACGAAGGCGCTGATCGCCGTGGCGCACCCCGATCAGCGAGAGCAGCTCATCAGCGCGGCGAAGTCGATGGCGTACCTGTGACGACATCGGCGTCGACGTCGGCGACATCGACGTCGACGACATCGGCGTCGGCGACATCGCCGCCCTCGGCGACATCGTCACCGTTCTTGCGGAACCACACGTACGCGATGGCGCTACCGACGATGGCCACCAGCACCACCGCCACCCACTGCCAGTTGCCGCTCAGCTGATTGAGCACCCAGTTCTGGAACCGCTCGACGCGGCTCGTGATCGGGTCGATGCTCTCGTTCACGTCGACCACCCAGAAGTAGTACACGAGGTACATCCCCGACAGGATCACGAACACCGCGGCGATCGTCTCCACGTGTTGCATCCCGCCGCGCAGCACCTTGAGCAACCCGGTGTTGGCGACGGCGAGGGCCACTGTGAGCGCCGTGACGAGCAGCGCCATCCCGGCGCCGTACGCCGCCACGTTCGCGACGCCGCTCGCGATGCCGTCGCGACGGGTCGAGAACAACGTGGCGAGGAACAACCCGATCGTGCACCCGATCGAGGCCACGGCGTAGGCGATGCCGAACACGAACATCGACCCGACGCCCCGGGTGCGCCCGCCGGCATCGATGCGGGGCGTGCTGATCGGGAGCTTGAAGCCGAGCAGCATGGCGACGCCGAGCGTGATGAGTCCGACACCGATCCCCACGGTGGCGTACTTCGCGTTCTGGTTGATCCAGGTCGTGAAGTGGTAGGCGATCAGGCCGGCCACCACGAACACCGACATGAAGCCCGCCGACAGCGATCCGCTCACCAGCAGGGCTCGACGGATGGTGGCACGCTGCGTGCCGGGTAACTGACCCTGCATCCCGAGGAAGTACATGAGGTAGGTCGGCAACAGGATGAACCCGCACGGGTTCACGGCGGCCACCAGACCTCGCAGGAATGACAGTCCCATCTAGAAGTGCTCCTCGATCAGCTCGCGCAGGTCGTCGGCGTGCACCTCGCCGACCTCGGCCACGATGATGCCAGAGGCATCCACCAGGTAGGTGCGGGGGAAGCTGGTCAGCGAGACGGCGTCGAGGAACGACCCGTCGATGTCGCGCAGCAACTCGTAGGTGACATCACGCTCGGCGGCGAACTCGACCATGCGGCCCGGCTGATCGAACGGGTTGACACCCACGAAGCGAACCCGGTCGGCCACCTCGTGGTGCACCTCGGCGAAGTCGGCCAGTTCGCGTGCGCAGGGAGGGCAGGTCGAGAACCACACATTGATCACGAGGGGCCCGCCCGTCAGCGAACTCGTGGGCACCGGGGCGTCGTCGACGTCGACCAGCACGACATCGGGCAGGGTGTCGCCAGGGGTCCGCGCGGCCTGGAGGTCGGCCAGGTGCGGATCGAGCGGCTCCTGGTACTCACCCGGTTCGTTCATCACGACGGCATCGGTGCGATCGGAGGTGACCTGGTACATCGCCCAGCCACCGACCACCCCGACCATCAGTGCCACGGCCAGGGACACCACGAGGAGCCGGGGCCGCAGAGCCATGACGTCAGGCTAACGACACACCTGCCGCCCTGCCCCGCCCCCCACGAAACACCTGCGGAACGCCCCCGAACTGTCTGCGGAGATCAGGTGGAACCACCGGATCCACGCGGACAGTTCGGGGGTGTCGGTCAGGCGACCTCGACCCCGACCCCGACCTGGACCTCGACCTGGACCCCGACCACGCCCATCTCGTCGATGACGGGTTCGGGGCGTGGGTGCTTGGGTGGACGCCCGCAGGGGCGCTTGACGGCCACGATGCGGCCGCCGCTCAACAGTTCGCCACCCCAGACGCCCCACGGTTCCGCTCGTTGCAGGGCGTCGTCGAGACATCGTTCCCTGAGCACGCACCTGGCGCAGATGGCCTTGGCGCGACCGATGTCGACGAGGTGATCGGAGAAGAACAGGGGTGTCAGGGTGCCGTTGCCGTCGGCACAGCGCGCCCGGTCGAGCGGGAGCTCGTCGGCGAACAGCACGTCCGGGCCGATCTCGGGGTCGAGGTCGGGGTCGAGGTCGGTGGAGAAGATGGTCATGTCGGGTCCTGTGTCGATGGGTGGGTGAGCGGGGAGCGGTCGATGGACGGGGCGGCGCGAGCCGAAAAACGACGAAGGCCGCCGGGATCGGATCCCGGCGGCCTCGGAGGAGGTGGTTCGACGATGGTCTACGTCGAGGCTCCGAGGGGCCGGGAGGCGTACTTGGTCGAGAATCCACCCGTGGTCGGGGTGCCGGTGACGGGCGAGACGTGGACCTGGCGCGCGCCTGCATGCCAGTCGCCACGGACGGCGATCGGGTTCACGCGGATGCGCGCGACCACGACCATGCCGCCGAGGCGATACATGTCGGTCGAGTTGCTGATCATCGTGATCCCTCTCGGTCGTGGGCGGAGCGTCGCACATCGCGCGGGTGCGCGATCGGGGTCAACACAACCACGGAGGGAGCCGGAGGGTCAAGAGGGTTTCGCGATCGACCGCGCACGCGAAGAAACGGACGAGCGGAGTCGTGCGGTGGGCGGTGTCGTGTGCGGGTCGACCGTATGTGAACATCGCGGCCGTGGACGATGCAGCGAACGCCCTGGTGGACGCGTTCGCCACGCACGGGACCCGCTTCGGACCGTTCGTCTTCGGATGGCTGGCCGGATGGTTCCTCCTCTGGCGCACCCGTCCGCTACCAGCCGCACCCGGACCTCGCCGACCGGTGGCCGTGGTCATCCCGGCGCGCGACGAAGCCGAGGCCCTCCCCCATCTGCTGCCGCCACTGGTGGCGTCGCTCGCCCCGGACGATGAGCTCGTGGTGGTGGACGACCACTCCACCGACGGCACCGGCCAGATCGCCCGATCGCTCGGGGCCACCGTCGTGACCCCTCCCGAGCTCCCCCACGGGTGGCTGGGCAAACCCCACGCGTGCTGGCACGGCGCCCGCTCCACCAGTGCCCCGGTGCTCGTCTTCCTCGACGCCGACGTGCGACCCGACGCATCGCTGCTCGGTCGGCTCGGTGGTGCGGTGGACGCGCACCCCGGCGAGGTGGTGTCGGTGCAACCGTGGCACGTGATGGAGCGGGCGAGCGAGCAACTCAGCCTGTTCTGCAACGTGACGGCACTGATGGGTGTGGGGCGGTTCTCGATGCTGGGCGGACGCGTCCGGCCGCAGGCAGCGTTCGGTCCCGTGCTCGCCCTCGACCGCGAGACGTACGACCGCACCGGCGGACACTCGCGACCCGATGTCCGCACGATGCACACCGAGGACATCGGCATGGCGCGCGCCGTGGGTCGCACCCAGCTGTACACCGGGCGACCCGACATCACGTTCCGGATGTACCCCGGCGGACTCTCCGACCTGGTGCGCGGGTGGACCCGCAGTATCGCCACCGGTGCCACGTCGGTGCCGTGGTGGGCAGCGCTGCTCACCCTGGCATGGGTGTGGTCGCTCGCTGCCGGGTGGCTGGTGAGCCCGTGGTTGCTGTTGCCGAGCACGGTGCAGGTCTGGGTGCTCGGCCGGCGTGCCGGTCGCTTCTCACCGATCGTGGCGGTGGTCTACCCGGTGGCGCTGATCGTGTTCGTGGTGGTCTTCCTCCGGAGCCTGTTCGCGCTCGTGTTCAAGCGCGACGTGACCTGGAAGAACCGTCGCGTCGCATCACGCTGACCCGACGGTCGGCTACGACACCCGTGTGTGCGCGACGAGCACGTCACACGACGCGTGACGGATCACATCGCCCGCCACCGAGCCGAGCAGGCGGCTCACGCCGGTCACCCGCCGATTGCCGACGACGATGGCTCGAGCGTCGAGCCGGTCGGCCTCCGCGCACAGCATCTTGGCGGGGTCGCCGTCGCACACCTTCTTGGTGATCGAGTCGTACGGGAGCCCGGCGGCGATCTCGTCGAGCAACGCCGACGCCTCGTTCCTCCAGTCCGTGTGGAAGTGGTCACTCCCCACGCTGAACTCGACCGGCGCCTTCGGCTCGGCGCAGACCACGATGTGGAGGTTCACACCGTAGGCCTCCGCCAACCCAGCCGCGGTCTCGGCTGCGCGGCGCGAGGTGTCGGATCCATCGACCCCCACCACGACGTCCTGCATGCGGTGACCTCCTCGTCGAGCGCGTGCCGAAGAGTACCGGATCCGGATCAGGTGGTCGCCACATCGAGGAGGATCTTGCCGATGTTGGCGTCGGCCTCCATGTGACGGTGGGCGTCGGCGGTGCGTTCGAGCGGGAACCGCGAGTCGATCACCGGGTGCAGCGCGCCGGCGTCGAACAGCGGCAGCACCTCGGCGATGAAGCGCTGGCACACGTCGATCTTCTGCTCGAGGGGTCGGGCCCGCAACGTGGTGCCGATCCAGTGCACACGCTTGGTGAGCAGCAACCCGAGGTTCACCGGCGTGCGGCCACCACCCATGAGCCCGACCTGCACGATGGTGCCCTCGCGCCGCACCACCTTCAAGTTGCGATCGACCTCGTCGCCACCGATCACGTCGAGCACCACGTCGACGCCGTCGGGCACCAGCCCCGTCAGCTCGGCCGCCCAGTCGTTCGGGCTGCGCTCGAGCACGATGTCGGCGCCGAGGGTGGAACACGCCTGCATCTTCCCGGCCGAGCACGTGACGGCGATGCGCGCCCCGATCGCCTTGGCGATCTGGATGGCCGCGGTGCCCACCCCGGACGCACCGGCGTGCACCAGCGCCCATCGCCCGCTCGTGAGACCACCCTGCACCACGAGCGCGTCCCATGCGGTGAGGAACACCTCGGGCACGGCAGCGGCGTCGCGGAGGTCGAGCCCGTCGGGAACCGGCAGGGCCTGGCGCTCGTGGGTGACCACGAGCTCGGCGTAGCAGGCACCCGCTTCGATCCCCATCACCCGGTCACCCACCGACCAGACCGTGACGCGGTGACCCACGGCCTCGACCGTTCCGGCGAACTCGAGACCGGGGATCTCGACGTCGCGACGCACCGGGTCCGGGTAGCCGCCCATGCGTTGCAGCGTGTCGGCGCGGTTCACCGCCGAGTGCGCCACCCGCACGAGGATCTCGTCGGGTCCTGGCACCGGGTCGGGCACCTCGGCCAACGTCAGGACCTCGGGGCCGCCGTGTTGGGGAAGCGTGATGGCTCGCATCACGCCAGCATCACACGGTCGGGGTCCCGCCGTCACCCACCGGGGACCCGGCGCCACCCACCGGGGTCCCGACGTCACCCACCGGGGTCCCGGCCGGCTCGGCGGGCTCGGTGCGGAACACGCGGTCGCGGTAGAACTGCAGCTCCTCGACGCTCTGGCGGATGTCGTCGAGCGCGCGGTGGGTGCCCGGCTTGTGCGGTCGCGTCCCGTTGAGCCCCGGGTACCAGCGCTTGACCAGCTCCTTCACACTCGACACGTCGATCGAGCGGTAGTGGAGGTACTCCTCGATCTCGGGCAGGTACGCGGCGAGGAAACGGCGGTCGGTGCCGATCGAGTTCCCGCAGAGCGGCACGGTGGCGGCCTCGGGTACGTGCTCTCGGATGAACGCGAGCGTGGCGTCACCCGCCTCGGCGAGCGACACGGTCGAGGCACGGATCGCGTCGAGCAGACCCGACTTCGTGTGCATGTCGACCACGAACGGATCCATCCGTTCGAGCACGTCGTCGGGTTGGTGAACCACGAGATCGGGTCCCTCGGCCACGATCTGCAGTTCGTCGTCGGTCACCAGGGTGGCGATCTCGACGATGACATCGCTCGTGTGGTCGAGGCCGGTCATCTCCAGGTCCATCCACACCAACATCCTCCGGACTCTACGCGTCGACGGCCGGCGCCACCCGTGTCACGATGGCCCGATGGCCGATGTCGTCGACGTGAACCGTGACCATCGCCTCGACTTCGCCGAGTTGCTCGCGGCCCCTGGTGTCGAGGAGCACTGCGAGCTCCGCAGCACCTTCGGGTTCATGGCGTACCACGGCGGTGCGCTCGAGGAGATGACCGACGTGATCGCCCGCCACGCCGCCGAGCAGGCCGGAGCGAGCTACTACGGCGTGCACCAGCCACGGGGCATGCGCAACCACATCTCGTCCACGCGCGTGCGGCCGGAGGAGTCCGAACGGCTGGCGGCCTACCTCGGCCACGTCCACGTGGTCGTGACCGTGCACGGCTTCGGTCGGCGCGGTCTGTTCGCCTCGCTCCTGCTCGGTGGTCGTAACCGGCTGCTGGCCGATCATGTGGCGTCGCACCTCCGGCCGAGTCTGCCCGCGTACGACGTCGTGACCGAACTCGACCGGATCCCGTCGGAGCTGCGCGGCCAACACCCGCTCAACCCGGTCAATCTCCCACGCGGCGGCGGCGTGCAGATCGAGCTCCCGCCGCGGGTGCGCGGCTCGAGCCCGCTGTGGTGGGACTGGGAGGGTGGGCTCACGCCGCACACCGAGGCGCTCGTGGCTGCGCTCGCCGACGCTGCGATGGCCTGGTCAGACTGAGCCGATGAGCTCCGCCGACCCGTCGACCCCCGCCGCCTCCACCGCCACGCACCGCCTCGACGGGCAGGTCGCGCTCGTCACCGGTGGTGGCAGCGGCATCGGCCTGGCCTGCGCCCGCGCGCTCGCCGCCGACGGGGCCACGGTGGTGCTGGCCGGTCGCAGTGCCGAGCGACTGTCCTCGGGGCGCCACGAGGTCCTGGCCGCCGTTCCCGACGCCGAGGTCGTCACGTCCACGTGCGATGTGACCGACGAGGATGCCGTGGCCGCCACCTGCGCCACCGCCACCGAGCACGGCACGTTCACGATGGTGGTCGCCAATGCCGGGTTCGGCTCGGCGGCGCCGTTGCACCTGACCACCCTCGACGAGTGGAACTCGGTGCTCGCCACCAACCTCACCGGTGCGTTCCTCACCATCAAGCACTCGGTCGGACCGCTCGCGGCTGCGGTTCGCTCCGGAGCACCATCCACCTCGATCGTGGCGATCTCGTCGATCGCCGGTGCCGTCACCCACCGCTACATGACCCCGTACGACGTGTCGAAGGCCGGTCTCGAGATGCTGATCCGCCAGACCGCCGACGAGCTGGGGCACGTGGGCATCCGTGCCAACGCCGTGCGGCCGGGTCTCGTGCCGACCGATGCGTCGCAGACGCTGATGAACACGCCGGAGATCCACGACGACTACCTCGAGCAGATGCCCCTCGGTCGCGTGGGCGACGCCGATGACATCGCCCGCCTCGTCCGCTTCCTCCTCGGACCCGAGAGCAACTGGATCACCGGCACGTGCATCAGCGCCGACGGCGGCCACCATCTCCGTCGGGGCCCCAACCTCGACCCGGTGATGCGCGCCGTCCTCGGTGACCAGGCCAGCCCCTGACCCGCCCAGACCGCCCAGCGAGGAAGTGAGCGGGGGCCGCGTTAGCGTGTGGGGCTGTTGCGACGATCTGGTCGCGACGTGCGCACTCTGGGTCTCGTTGCTCCGGCGAACTGCGCTGTTGATGCAACGACGAAGGACTTCCCCCCAATGACCATCATCGATTCCCTCCCCGACGCGCGCGCCGACGTGCCCGCCGCCGAGACGTTCAGCGATCTCGGCCTCCCGCCGTCGATCTGCACGCTGCTCACCAAGAGCGGCATCCTCGCTCCGTTCCCGATCCAGGTCGCCGTGATCCCCGACGTGCTCGCCGGGCTCGACGTGTGCGGCCGCGCCCCGACCGGTTCGGGGAAGACACTCGGCTTCGGTCTGCCCATGGTGTCGCGTCTGGCGGACGCCCGCCGGCGTCGCCCGGTGGCGCTCGTGCTGGCCCCCACCCGCGAGCTGGCCGAGCAGATCTCGGTCGAACTCACCCCCTATGCCCGGGCCCTCGGCCACCAGGTCGCCGCCGTCTACGGCGGGGTCGGCTACCGCGACCAGCGCAAGGCGCTCGACAACGGCGTGGAGCTCCTGGTCGCCTGTCCCGGCCGCCTCGAGGATCTCCTCCAGATGGGCGCCCTGACACTCGACGAGGTCACCACCGTGGTGATCGACGAGGCCGACCAGATGGCCGACATGGGCTTCTTGCCCGCCGTCCGTCGTCTCGTCGAGGCCACCCACTCCTCCCGCCAGGTGCTGCTGTTCTCGGCCACCCTCGACGGACCGGTTGCGAAGCTCATCAAGGACTTCCAGCACGACCCCGCCCGTCACGAGGTGGGCGAGCGCGGTCCCGACATCACGAGCGCCCGTCACCTCTTCTGGTCGATCGACCGCACGAAGCGGACCGACCACGTGGCCGACATCGTCCGGGCCACCGGCTCGTCGGTGGTGTTCACCCGCACCCGCCACGGCGCCGATCGCCTCGCCAAGCAGCTCGCCAAGGTGGGAGTGCGTGCCGAGGCCATCCACGGCGGCCGGAGCCAGTCGCAACGCGACCGTGCCCTCGAGGCGTTCAAGGGTGGACGCACCTCGGCCCTCGTGGCCACCGATGTGGCCGCTCGCGGCGTGCACGTCGACGATGTCGCCTCGGTCGTGCACTTCGACCCGCCGGCCGATTCGTCCACGTACCTCCACCGCTCGGGCCGCACGGCTCGCGCCGGAGCCACCGGCATCGTCGTCTCGCTCCTCGACAGCTCGATGACCAAGGATGCGAAGAAGATGCAGCGCGACATCGGTCTCGACGTCCGCATCGCCGCACCCGACCACGCCGAGCTGGGCGCCATCGCCCGCAACTCACCAGCGGCCACGTCCGGGTCCACCGCCGCGGCCCCGGTCCGGCAGGAACGACCCGCCCCGACACCGCACTCGCAGAGCGGCGACGCGAGCACCGGCGAGACCGGCACCGTCAAGTTCTTCAACTCCAGCAAGGGCTACGGGTTCATCACCCGTCCCGACGGCGCCGATCTGTTCGTGCACTTCTCGAACATCGACGTGACCGGGTTCAAGAGCCTCGACGAGGGCCAGCCGGTGCGCTTCGCGGTTCGCGCCGGCAAGCGTGGCCCCGAGGCGTTCGCGGTCACCCCGGCCTGACCCGGCGCCGAGCGGCAGTTGTAGCGTCGGGCGCGTGCACGACCGACGGGCCCTCGCCGAACGACGGATCACCCGCGAGGTGACCCAACGGGTACTCGCACTGGTGCACCCCGAGGTGCTCGCCCTCACCGTCGAGGCCGGGCCCTCGCCCGATGAGCTCGAGCCGTTCCGGGTGGGTGAGCGCTGGGGACCGCCGTGGGCCACGACCTGGTTCCGGATCTCCGGCGAGGTCCCCGAACCCTGGTTCCCCCTGCGTTCCCACCGACGCATCGAGGCGGTGATCGATCTCGGCTTCCACCCCGACGCCGCCGGGTTCCAGTGCGAGGGCCTGGTGGTGGACGGCGAGCGCCGGCCCGTGCAGGGCATCCATCCGCGACGTACCTGCTTCGAGCTCCCCGCCGAAGCCGGGCCCTTCGACATCATGGTCGAGGCGGCATCGAACCCGGCCTTCGTGCAGTTCCGCCCCTCCGCCCTCGGCGATCCCGCCACGCTGCCCGATCACCACGACGGGCTCTACCGCTTCAGGCGCGCCGACCTCGCGCTGGTCGACACCGAGGCCGAGGCACTCGCCCACGACCTCGATGTGCTCGACGGCCTGATGCGAACCCTGCCCGTGGACGACCCACGCCGGCCCCGTCTGCTCCGTGCGATCGAGGGAGCCCTCGACGCCGTTCCCGACGTGGTGGCAGCTCGCCGAGCGCTCCGACCCGCGCTCGACATCCCCGCTCGTGCCAGCGCGCACCAGATCGTGGCGACCGGCCACGCCCACATCGACACGGCCTGGTTGTGGCCGATCCGTGAAACGATGCGCAAGTGCACCCGCACGTTCGCATCGGCCGTGCGGCTGATGGACGAGTGGCCCGAGTACCGGTTCGTCTGCTCGCAGGCACAGCAGTACGCGTGGATCGAGGAACAGCACCCCGATCTCTTCGCGCGGATCACCGAGAAGGTGGCGACGGGCCAGTGGGTACCCGTGGGCGGTTCGTGGGTCGAAGCCGACATGAACCTCCCGTCGGGCGAGAGCCTGGTGCGCCAGATCGTGTTCGGGCAGCGCTACTTCGAGGGGCGCTTCGGCGTGCGCTGCACCGAGATGTGGATCCCCGACGTGTTCGGCTACCCGGCCACGCTGCCGCAGATCTTCGCCGCCGGTGGCATGCGCCGTTTCGTCACCCAGAAGCTCTCGTGGAACAAGCAGAATCGTTTTCCCCACCACACGTTCCGCTGGGAGGGTCTCGACGGCACCCGGGTGCTCACCCACTTCCCGCCCGTCGACACCTACAACGCCGAGATCACACCGGTCGAGTGCGCCCACGCATCGTCGAACTTCGCCGAGCACGCGTGGAGCAACTGGTCGTTGATGCCGTTCGGTCACGGCGACGGTGGCGGCGGGCCCACCCGGGAGATGCTCGAGCGTGCGCGCCGGATGGCCGATCTCGACGGAGCGCCGCGGGTGGGGATGGGCACACCGGCGGAGTTCTTCGACCGCGTCGAGCACGAGATCCTGATGGGCGCCGACGCACCCGTGTGGCGCGGCGAGCTCTACTTCGAGACCCATCGCGGCACCCTCACCAGCCAGTGGCGCACCAAGGCCGGGAACCGTGACTGCGAGCGTCTCTTGCGCGAGGTCGAGCTGTGGGCCGCTGCTGCCGGAGTCCCGGCCGATGTCGATCACCTCTGGCGCGAGGTGCTCACCCAGCAGTTCCACGACATCATCCCCGGCTCGTCGATCGCCTGGGTGCACGACGACGCCGAGGCGGCGCACCGGCGCGCCATCATCGAGCTCGAACATCGCGCTGCCGAGTTGCTCGACGGTCTCGTGCCGGCGGCCCCAGCCCTCACGAACCCGGCGAGCCAGCCGCGCGACGAGGTCGTGATCGTGTCGAGCGAGAGCCTCGAGCCGAGCGGCGACGGTCCACGCCAGTCGATCGCGCCGTCGGCCGGCCGATCGAGCTCGGGACGTACCGAAGCGTTCCGGGCCGTGATCCCCGCGTGCGGGACCTCGCCGGCCGAGGCGCTCCCGATCGACGATCGGGTCGTGGTGGGCGATCGTTCGATGACCAACCGCCACCTCGCCGTGCGATGGGACCATGCCGGCAACCTCACGTCGATCATCGATCTCGCCCGAGCGCGCGAGCTGATCACCGAGGGCGAGCTCGGGGCCGTGCTCGAGCTGGCCGCCGACCATCCGGTCGAATACGACGCATGGGACGTCGAGGCGTGGACCGTCGACTCGGGCCGTCCGATCACCACCGCCGACCACATCGAGGTGCTCACCGACGGGCCACTCGTCGGGATGGTCCGCGTCGAACGATCCCACGGACCGTCCACGTTCGTCGTCACGTACACGATGCGCGCCGGCAGCCCACGCCTCGACATCGACGTCTCCGTCGACTGGCAGCACCGCGAGCACCTGTTGTCGATGGCGTTCCCCCTCGACGTGCGTGCCGACACCGCCGACTGCGACATCCAGTTCGGCGTGGTGCCCCGGCCCACCCATCCGTCCACGTCGTGGGACGCCGCCAAGTTCGAGGTGTGCGCCCACCGCTTCGTCGATCTCTCCGAGCCCTCGTTCGGGGTGGCGATCCTGAACGACGGCCCGGGCTACGGCCACGGCCTGTTCGAGAACCGCGTGCGGGTGAGCCTGCTCCGTGCAGCCGCCTACCCCGACCCCGACGCCGACCGCGGCGGGTTCACGACCCGGCTGGCCGTGCTCCCCCACGGCCCAGGTCTCGTCGACGTCACCGCGGAGGCCGAGCGGTTCACCCGACCGGTGCGTCTCGTGACCGGCTCCGCCACCGCACCGATGCCGCCCGTGGTCGAGCTCCACGGTGGCGACGGCGTGGAGCTCGACGCCGTGAAGCCCGCCGACGACGGTTCGGGCGATCTGATCGTGCGCCTCCACGAGCACGTGGGCGACCGCCGGCGCATCACCGTGTCGTGCCCCGGCCGCCGCATCGTGGCAGCCAGCACCTGCAACCTGCTGGAGGAGCCCGAGCGCGGCCTGGAGGTGGGCGACGGCATCGCCGCCCTCACCCTCACCCCGTTCCAGCTGGTCACCCTCCGCCTCGAGCGCTGACCACCCGCGATTCTCACCGCGCGAATGTCAACGAGAGCACGCTTGACCCCACGTCAGTTCGCTGCGGCGAGGTGGTGGAGGGCGACGGCGGTGTAGAGCTGGACACCGGTGGGCATGGCGGCCTCGTCGAACACGACACGGTTCGAGTGGTTCGGTGCCGCACGCGACGGGTCGCGCTCGGGCGCGGTACCGCCCAGGAACATCATCGTGCCGGGGATCTCGTTGAGCACGTAGCTGAAGTCCTCGGCGCCCATCACCGGGTGCGGGAGCCGTCGCACCCGATCGGCACCGACCACCTCGTTGGCGACGTCGAGCGTGAAGTCGGCGAAGCGGTCGTCGTTCGAGGTGACCGGGTACCCGATCACGAGCTCGACGTCGACCTCGGTGCCGTGCGCTGCGGCCACGCCCTCGGCCACCCGCCGGATGCCCTCGTGCACCTCGGTGCGGGTGTGCTCGCTGACCGCACGGATGGTGCCCTCGATCTCGGCGGTCTCGGGGATGACGTTGTTGGTGGTGCCGGCCACGATGCGCCCCACCGTGACCACCGCCGGGTCGAACACGTCGATGCGACGGGTGATCATCGACTGGATCGCCTGCACCATCTCGCAGGCGACAGGGATCGGGTCGACGGCACGGAACGGCTCGCTGGCGTGACCGCCCTTGCCCGTGACGCGCACCATGAACTGATCGGCCGACGCCATGACGGGTCCCCGACGGGTGCTCAACCAGCCCGTCGGCATCGCCGAGGTGATGTGCAGCGCGAACGCCCCGGTGACCGGCGACGGTGCACCGTCGATACCCGCCGGCAGGTCGAGCAACCCCTCGTCGAGCATGTGGCGGGCGCCGTGGTGACCCTCCTCGCCGGGCTGGAACATGAACAGCACCCGGCCCGCCAGCTCCTCCCTGCGTGCCGACAGCAGTCTGGCTGCGCCCACGAGCATCGCCGTGTGGGTGTCGTGACCGCAGGCGTGCATGTGACCGTCGATCGCCGAGGAGAAGTCCTCATCCGTGTCCTCGTGGAGCGGCAGGGCATCCATGTCGCCGCGCAGCAGCACGGTCGGACCGGGGCGGCCACCGGTGAGCAGACCGGCGATACCGCTGGTCGACTCGTGGAGGGTGAGGTCGAGCGGGAGACCGTCGAGCGACTCGAGCACGGCCTCACGCGTGAGCGGCAGCTCGTTGCCCACCTCGGGCCGTTCGTGGAGCCGGCGACGCAGCGCCACGGTCGAGTCGTGGATGTCGCGGGCCTCGTCGCGGAGGGTCTCCAGTGTCGGCAGCGGTTCGAGCGTCATGCCCGGATCCTACGAGGTCACCTTCCCTTCGATCCCTGCGGTCGTGCACAGGCGAGGTGACGGGTCACCCCGCTGCGACTCCGCCGCGGCCGCCACCCATCAGACACGACAGCACCCACCGGACACGAGGAGAACGACGATGACGATGTACGGCGCCAACCCCGAGCAGCTCGGCCACCTCGGCCGCACCCTGAACGGCCAGATCGAGGCGGTACGGGCCGTGCGGT
Source organism: Ilumatobacter sp. (assembly GCA_007693335.1). Taxonomy (GTDB): domain Bacteria; phylum Actinomycetota; class Acidimicrobiia; order Acidimicrobiales; family Ilumatobacteraceae; genus SKSP01. Next base: position 50,278 of record REDU01000060.1, read on the forward strand.
CGACCGTGGACGGCGTGCTGTCGGGCACCACCTGGCACGGACCGGCCCGCGACCGGTTCAGCCAGGAGTGGACCGACTCGTTCACCGTCGCCCTCCGACGCCTCGAGGATGCGTTCGAGATCGCCGGCCGCGACTGCACGACGCGCGCCGAGGAGCTCCAGCGCATCATGGGCGTGTGATCCGCGCCAGCGCCTACCCTGACGGGGTGCTGCACCTCGAGTTCACGATCGAGCCCTTCGTCGAGGGTCGCCCCGGACCACACGTGACGCAGGCGATCGCGGCCGTCGAAGCGTTGGGACCCGCCGTCGAGATCGGGCCGTTCGGATCGGGCTGCGACGTGGCCGCCGATCGCCTCCCCGACGTGTTGGCCGCGATCGGCCGTGAAGCGTTCGCCCACGGCGCCACGCACGTCAGCCTCCACGTGAGCACCCCCGATCCGGAGACCCGATCGTGACCACCGACCACCCGCTCGTGGCAGCCGTGCGACCCGTGCTCGACGCCGTGGGCGCGACCCTGATCGAGCCCGGCCATCGCGAACCCGCCGACGTGCCGCTGCGGTGGGACGGAGAGGTGATCGCAGCGGTGCGGTTGCCGCCGCTGCACGGCGCGCTCGATCGTCTGATCGACGCGGTCGAGCACGAGCTGGGTGACCGGCTGCCGGCACTGTCACGCGAGGACAAGCAGCGCGCCATCCGGCTGCTCGACGAGCGCGGGGCGTTCATCCTCCGTCGCGCCGTCGAAGACGTGGCCGACGCCATGGGCGTCAGCCGGATCACGGTCTACAACTACCTGAACGCGATCCACCGATGACACGAGCGTCGACCGCCCGCGATCTCACCGACATCGAGGTGATCGGCTTCGACGCCGACGACACCCTGTGGGTCAGCGAGGACACCTTCCACTCAGCCGAGCAACGCTTCTTCGAACTGCTCGAACCGCACACCCCCGACGGCATCGACCTGCGGGCCGCGCTCACCGCCACCGAGCGGGCGAACCTCCCCATCTCCGGCTACGGCGTCAAGGCGTTCACGCTCTCGATGGTGCAGGCCGCGGTGACGGTGTCCGACGGCCGGGTGCCGGCGGACGTGATCGGCGAGCTGGTCGGGATCGGTCACTCGATGCTGACCGGCCCGGTGCAGCTCCTGCCCCACGTGCCAGAAGTACTCGCCGCGGTCGGTCCGTCGTACCGGCTCGTGTTGATCACCAAGGGTGATCTCGTGCACCAGACCCGCAAGATCACGACGTCGGGCCTCGAACACCACTTCGAACACGTCGAGGTCGTGCTCGAGAAGGACCCCGAGACCTACGGGCGGATCCTCCGGCACATCGACGTCGCGCCCGAACGGTTCTGCATGGTGGGCAACTCGGTACGCAGCGACATCCTGCCCGTGATCGAGCTGGGCGCTCACGGCGTGCACGTCCCGTACCACCTCACGTGGGAGCACGAACTGGTCGAGCAGCACGAGGAGGAGTTCGTGGAGCTCGACTCGCTGGCCGGCCTGCCGCAACTGTTCGGCGGCGGGTGATCGGATCGAGCCGGATCCGATCGAGCCGGATCCGAACGAGCACGACTCAGAGCCGACGGAGCTCCACCTCGGACACACGGTGGTCGGAGTCCTTGTGCAGGATCAGTGACGCACGGTCACGGGTGGGGGCGATGTTCTCGCGCAGGTTGAGACCGTTGATGCCGGCCCAGATGCCACGAGCGGTCGCCACCGCCTCGCGGTCGGTCAGATCGGCGTAGTGCCGGAAGAAGCTGCGTGGGTCCTGGAACACCGATCGCCGCAGCGTGAGGAACCGCTCGATGTACCACGACTCGATGTCGGCCTCATCGGCATCGACATAGATCGAGAAGTCGAAGTAATCGCTCACGAACTCGCTCGAATCGACCCCCACCTGGAGCACGTTGAGTCCCTCGAGGATCAAGATGTCGGGTTGACGCACGGTGACGCACTCGTCGGGCACGATGTCGTAGACGACGTGGCTGTACACGGGGGCATGGGCCTCGGGCGCACCACTCTTGACGTCGCGCAGGAACTCCAGCAGCCGCCGGGTGTCGTAGCTCGCGGGGAAGCCCTTGCGATTCATCAGGTCGCGACGGACGAGCTCTGCGTTCGGGAGCAAGAACCCGTCGGTGGTGACGAGGTCGACCTTGGGGTGGTCGGGCCACTGGGCGAGCAGCGCCTGCAGGATGCGAGCGAACGTGCTCTTGCCGACCGCCACACTGCCGGCCACGCCGATCACGTACGGCACCTTCGGTGAGATCGTGCCGAGGAACGTGGCCGACACGCGGTGCAGGTCCATGGTGGCGCTCACGTACAGGTTGAGCAGACGGCTCAGCGGCAGGTAGACGGCGGCCACCTCGTCGAGATCGATGCGCTCGTTGATGCCCTGGAGCTCGGCGAGATCGCGCTCGGCCAGCGTCAGCGGCGTGGCGGCACGCAGCGACGCCCAGGAATCCCGATCGAAGCGAAGGTACCGGTCCGGCACGCCAGCGACCATAGGCTCGCCGGGTGGGGCCGCTGCAATCGACACCGTCGCAACGACAGCAGGAACGCAAGCAGCTCGGTGCGTGGGCCACCCCGCACGACCTCGTCCAGACCGTGATCGAGCGGAGCATCACATCGGACTGGCTGGCCGCACGATCCGGCCCGGTGCGGGTGCTCGACCCGGCGTGCGGCGACGGACGCTTCCTGCGTGCGGCAGCCCGACGGGTCGCTGACCTGGGCGGCAGCAGCGAGCTGACCGGGGTCGACATCGACCCGGCATCGCTCGACCTGATGGCGGGCGACGTCGAGCTGCACGATGTGGAACGGTGGTGCGCCGACGCCCTGGCGACCGACTGGGGCGACCGCCGCTTCGACCTCGTGGTGGGGAACCCGCCCTATCTGTCGCAGATGTCGGCCCGAACGACCCGCGGTGGCGCGAGCCGGCACGGCGGCGGACCGTACGCCGACGCCGCCGCCGAGTTCCTCGCGCTGGCGGTGCGACTCGCCGAGACCGATCGCGGCCGGATCGGCCTCGTGCTCCCACAGTCGATCCTCGCGTCGCGCGACGCCGGCGGAGTGCGCGCCGCCATCGAGCGCTCGGCGGCGATGACGTGGTCGTGGTGGTCGCCCGACCGGCAGTTCGACGCCGAGGTGGTGGTGTGCGCCCTCGGATTCGAGCGCGCCGCGCCGCTGGCCACCGACCGGGCCGCGCTCGACCCGACCGGGTTCGTTCCGACCGCGGGAACGGCACTGCCGACGTGGAGCCATGTGGTGGTCGAGCACCTCGGGATCCCCGACCTGCCAGAGCTCCGTGCCGTGGGCACCATCGGCGATCGTGCCGGCCTCAACGCCAACTTCCGCGACGAGTACTACGGGCTGGTGCCGGCGGTGGACGATCACGCCGACGGGCCGCCGCTCATCACCACCGGTCTGATCGATCCCGGCCGCTGTCACTGGGGCGAACGACCGGTGCGCTTCGCGAAGCGCACCTTCGCAGCGCCACGGGTCGACCGCTCACTGCTCGACGAACGGATGCAGCGCTGGGCCTCACGCAAGCTCGTGCCGAAGGTGCTCGTGGCGTCGCAGACGCGCGTGGTCGAGGCCGTGGTCGATGCCGACGGGATGTGGCTCCCGGGGGTGCCGGTCATCTCGGTGGTGCCGTCGCCGGGGATCGACCCTTGGGAGATCGGCGCGGTCCTCACGTCGCCGGTCGCCACGGTGGCGGTGTGGCACCAGTCGGCCGGCACCGGGTTGTCGGCCAGCGCGATTCGAATCGGTCCGGCCGGCGTCTCCGCCGTGCCATGGCCGGAGCGCGATCTGGGGCAGGCTGCTCAGGCACTCCGCGACGGGCAGGTACTCGAGTGCGGCCGGATCGTCACCGACGCGTTCGGCGTGGACGCCGACCATCCGATGGTGGCCTGGTGGACAGAGCGGATCGCCCGCCTCTCAGCTGCGTGAGGTGCGCGCCACCAGGGGTCGGCCTCGCCGGGAGACCCGCTCCCATCCGGGCGACCCGCTGATCATCCACAGCAGGCCGAGGCCCAGGAGCTCTGCGAGGTGCACCGACTCGGCCAGCACCGTGCTCGATCCGCTCGCGAGGTCGAACACCGCGCCGGCGGACATCGTGACCACGAGCGCGCCGGCGAACGGCAGGAGACCGAATGCCCGATGCGGGCGCCACGCCGCGTAGAGCAGCCCGATCGCGAGCGCGAACGCGAACGCCCCGAGGTGACGCGCCACGTGCGTGGGCGCGCCCTCGACCTCGCCGAACACCAGTGGCCCGAGACTCTGCGCCGCGATCACGATCGCGACCCAGGCCAGGGCCGGACGCAGCCAACCGCCACGGCCGAGACGAGGTGGGCGAGCCCGGTCGAACACCCGCTGGGTCATGTCGGGCACCGGCTCCACCCTGCGGAGGCGAGCGCGTCGGGTGAGCATGGCCACACGGTCGGCGTGGTCCCGGCATCCGGCACAGTCGGCCAGGTGCGCTTCGAGCAGCGCCTGCTCGTGACGCGTCACCTCGTCGTCGGCCGCCGCCGACACCAGCTCGCGGACCTGGTGGCACGGAGCGAGGTCGTCGGGCGGAGAAGCTTCCATGAACGTGACGGTCGACCCTGTGTGTCGAGAAGTTCCCGGCGAGATACTGGGAGGGTGGATCCCCTCACCCGATTGCTGCTGGACGCCCGGGACGGCGACCGCGACGCGCTCGAGCGGTTCATCGCGCTCACACAGGCCGACGTGTGGCGACTGTGTCGTCATCTGGGCGACCCCGACACCGCCGACGATCTCGCCCAGGAGACCTACGAGCGTGCCATCGGGTCGCTGCACCGCTACCGGGCCGAGGGCCCGGGACGGCACTGGATCCTCACGATCGCCCGCCGAACGTGCGCCGACGGCACCCGTCGACGGTCACGACGCCGTCGCCTCGACGCCCGTGTCGCCCGGCAACGGAGCATCGAGACCTCGACCACCGAGCGCGTCGAACTGGACGACCTCGTGGCCCGGCTCGATCCCGACCGGCGGGAGGCGTTCGTGCTCACCCAGGTGCTGGGCCTGCAGTACGCCGAGGCCGCCGAACTGATCGGCTGCCCCGTCGGCACGATCCGCTCTCGGGTGGCCCGGGCCCGGGCCGATCTGCTCCACATGTTCGACCCGTCCGAGTCCCGTGACGACGGCACCGACCCCATCGACGGCCCCGGGGAACTCCGCCGGGCCGGCGGACGACCGTGATGGGTATGCGGCTCCCTCGCGCCCTGGCGGCGCTCGCCACGGCCTCGGTGATCGCGATCGCCGCGGCCTGCGGTGGCTCCGGCCCCGACACCAGCGGTCTCTCCGCCGTCGCCCAGGACGGTCAGCGGCTGTACGCCAGCCGTGGCTGCGCCGGCTGCCACGGCAGCGACGGCACCGGCGGGATCGGTCCGGCGCTCGCGGGCATCGCCGGCACCGAGCGCCAGCTGGTCGACGGCCGCACCGTGGTGGCCGACGAGGAGTACCTCATCCGGTCGATCACCCACCCCGACGACGACATCGTCGCGGGCTACCGGGTCCGCATGCCCGAGAACGACCTCGGCGCCACCGACGTGGCCGCCCTCGTCGCCTACATCCAGGAACTGGAGTCCACGCCGTGATCCGACACCGACCCCGATCCCGACCGGTCCGCACCGTCGCCGCGGCGGTCACGTCCGTGCTGGCAATGATCACCCTCGCCGCGTGCGGTGGTGATCCACCCCGTGAGCTGGCCGGCTTCGTCCGAGAGCCGGGGCCCACCGTCGACGAGGTGGCGCTCCCCGATCTGAGCCGCGGCGGTGACGAGTTCGCGATGCGGGCCGATCCGGGCGAGCTCCTCGTGGTCTACTTCGGTTTCACCAACTGTCCCGACGTCTGCCCCACCACGCTGGCCGACCTACGGGCGGCACTCCGCCAGATGGACCCCGCCGACGCGGCTCGGGTGCAGTTCGCGATGGTGACCGTCGATCCCGACCGCGACTCGCCCGTGCTGGTCGACTACGCCCAGACCTTCGTCGACGACGCCCGGGCGCTCGCCACCGACGATCCCGCGCTGCTGCGGGCCGCCGCCGACCCGTTCGGGGTGAGCTATGCCATCGAGACCGACGACGACGGCAACATCGAGGTGGGTCACACCTCGCAGATGTTCGTCGTGGACGATCGAGGTGAACTCGCCCTCACGTGGCAGTTCGGCATCCCGGCCGCCGACATCGCCGCCGATCTCGAGCAGCTGCTCGCGGAGCGTTCGGCATGAGCGCCCCATCGTTCCTCCGGCGACGGGTGATCCCGATCCTGGCGGCTGGTGGTCTGCTGTTCGGCGCCACCGCGTGCGGCGACTCGGGCACGTCGTCGCCGGGCATCAGCGGTGCGACCGCCGACACCCGGGCCGACTACGAGTACCTCATCCCAGCCGGCACCGGTGAGCGTCTCGACCAGGGCGAGCGGGTCGAGATCATCCCCGCCGAGCTCGAGGTCAGCGTGGGTGAGGTGCTGCGCATCGTGAACGAGGACGACCGCGGTCACGTGATCGGCGCGTTCTACGTGGGTGCCGGTGAGACGCTCAGCCAGCAGTTCTCCACACCGGGCACCCTCGAGGGCGAGTGCTCGGTACATCCGAGCGGATCGTTCTCGCTCACGGTTCGCGCATGACCCGACGGGCGTGGTCGTCCGCTTCCGGTCGCGCCCTCCTCGCCACCATCGCGGCTGCGGCGGTCCTGCTGATCGCACCCGCCACCGCCGCGGCCGATCCGGCCGGACCCACCGACTACGAGTCCGAGATCGTCGCCGTCGTCCCGCCCCTCGACACGGTGGAGCTCTCGATCGCCGGCGGTGACTCGTTCGTCGTGGTCGACGTCGAACGTGGCACCGAGGTCGTGGTGATCGGCAACCAGGGTGAGCACTATCTCCGCATCGACCCCGACGGTCAGGTGTGGGAGAACCGGCGGTCACCGGACACGTACGCCAACGCCGAGCGCTACGGCATCGGCAGTCTCCCGCCGCAGGCCGATGCCAGCGCCGAGCCCGAATGGCGACGGGTGGGCAGCGGTGGCACGTGGGCGTGGCACGACCATCGGGCGCACCGGATGGACCCGTTCCCCCCGCTGAACGTCGAACGCGGCGAGGTGGTGCTCGACGCCGTCGTGCCGCTGCTGGTCGATGGCACCGAGGTGGACGTGCGGGTGTCGAGCGTGTGGATGCCCGCGCCGTCGCCGTGGCCGGGCGTGGTGGGTGTCGCTCTCGGATTCGCCGCGGTGGTGCTGCTCCGTCGCCGTCCGGCGATCGCGCTGGCGGTCGTGTCGGCCGCCGCGCTCGCGGTCGGCGTGGTCCAGTTCCGGTCGCTCCCAGCTGCCACCGACCCACTCTGGCTGTGGTGGCTGGCCCCGCTGGTCGGGTTGATCGCGGCGATCGTGGCCGTCGTGCTCGGACGTCGCAGCTCGAACCGGCGGGAGCACGACACGATCCCCGAGCTGTCGACGATCGGCGCCGTGACCATCTCGGCCCTGCAGCTGCTGGTGTGGTCGTGGGAGCGACGCAGCGGTCTGTACCGCGCCATCCTCCCCACCGACGCCCCGTTCTGGCTCGATCGACTCGTGACCGGCGCCGCGATCTCGGCGGGCCTGGCTGCGTTGGTCGTGGTGACCGCGTCGCTGGTGGCCTCGTTCAGGGTGTCGGCGCCAGCGCCCGCTCGATCTCCCGGTTGAGGTCGTCCACGTCCATCGGTCCGGAGTGCACCACACTGATCCGACCCTCGGCGTCGGTCACGACCGTGACCGGCAAGGTGACCGTCTCGAGCTCGGCGTTGAGCGCTCCGTCGAAGTCGAGGTAGTTCTCGAACGTGACACCGACCTCGTCGAGGAACGCCAGCGCCTGGTCTTCTCGATCGCCGATGTTGACGCCGATGAAGCGGACCTGACCCTCGCGTTCGAGGTGGACCTCCTCGAACTCCGGCATCTCCCGGCGACACGGCGCGCACCACGTGGCCCACAGGTTCACCACCGCCGGGCCCTCCACCGACGCGAGCTGGAGCGTGCCGGATCCGTCGAGACGGGGCAGCTCGAGATCGGGCAGCGACTGTCCGGTCGCGCCACCACCCGACCCGCAGGCCGACAGCACCAACGCAGCAGCCGCCACGACCGCCACGATCCGGACCCGCACGTGACCCGTCATCGGTTGCTCGTGGTCCTCAGCGGTCCCAGGGGGCGGAGGGCGACACGGCGCCCTCGCCACCCGTGAGCACCTCGGCGCCGTCGTCGGTCACGAGGATCGTGTGCTCGTACTGCGCGGTGCGCTTGCCGTCGGTGGTCACGGCGGTCCAGTCGTCGTCCCACATGCGGTGCTGCCACGACCCGAGGGTGATCATCGGCTCGATGGTGAACGTCATGCCGGGCCGCATGATGGTGCTGGCCCGCGAGTCGTAGTAGTGGAACACCTGGATGTCGGTGTGGAACTGCTGGCCGATGCCGTGCCCGATGAACGCCCGCACCACGCCGTAGCGGTGCTGTTTGGCGTGCTGCTCGATGGCGGCACCGATGTCGCTGATGGGCCGACCCGGCTTCACGGCCTCGATGCCGTGCCACATGCACTCCTCGGTGACCCGGACGAGTTCGTGGCTGACCGGGTCGACCTCGCCCACGAAGAACGTGGCGTTGGTGTCGCCGTGCACGCCACCGATGAAGCCGGTGACGTCGAGGTTCACGATGTCGCCGTCCTGCAGCGCGCGCGAATCGGGGATGCCGTGACAGATCACCTCGTTGACCGACGTGCACACGCTCTTGGGGTAACCGTGGTAGTTGAGCGGGCTCGGATAGGCGCCACGCTCGATGTAGAGGTCGTGGACGTACTGGTCGAGCTCATCGGTGGTGAGCCCGGGACGAACGGCCTCGCCGGCCAGCCGCAGGATCTCGGCCGCCACCTTGCCGGCATGGCGCATGCGCTCGATCACATCGGGCGACTTGACCCTCGGCTCGTCCCACGGAACGACCTCGCCGGTCTCGGCGTAGGGGGGCCGTTCGATGTGCTCGGGAACCGGTCGCATCGGCGAGATCGCTCCCGGGAGGACCCGGCCCTCCACCTTGCGGTGGCAGCGCTTGTACTTGCGACCGCTCCCGCACCAGCACGGGTCGTTCGCCTGCGGCAACGTGCTCGGAGCGTTCGCGATCGTACGCATGGCCACAGTCTACGAACGGCCACCCGTGAGCGGTCGGTCGAGCGGGTCAACGTGGGAGTCGGACCTCCACGACGCCGCCGGCGCCGGGCACCACGCCCACGGTGCCCTCGTGGGCCGTGACGATGCCGCGGGCGATGGCGAGTCCGAGACCGGCGGTACCGGTCACGGTGTTGCGCGATTCGTCACCACGGGTGAAGGCGGCGAACGCACGGTCGACGAGCTCCGGGGGGAATCCGGCGCCCTGATCGGTCACCCGCAGCACCGCCTCACCGCTGGCTCCCGCCGCCTCGCCCGCACCGGGACCGCTCACCTGCACCAACACGACCGTGTCGGCTGGAGCATGCCGGATGGCGTTCTCCAGCAGGTTGCGGATCACCCGGGCCAACTGGGTTCCGTCGCCGTTGACCGACACCCGCTGATCGGCTTCGAGGTGCAGCTCGACACCGTGGTGCGCTGCGAGCGGACGCACGACCTCGATCGACTCGTCGGCCAGCTCGGTGAGGTCGAGGCGCGACGGGCGGAGCTCGAGGGTGCCGCTCGCGATCCGGGTGTGCAGCTCGAGGTCGTCCACGAGCGCGGCGAGCGCCCGCACCTGACGTTCCATCCCGACCAGGTACCGCTCGTCGTCGTCCACCAGACCGTCGCGCAGCGCCTCGACGGCGGCGCGCAACGCGGCCAAGGGCGTGCGGAGGTCGTGGGAGATCGCCGACAACATGAGCGTGCGCTCGGCCTCCACCGCCGCCAGACGCTCGACCATGCGGTCGAACATCGCCGCTGCCTCCCCGAGCTCGTCACGACGGCGCACTTCGGTGCGGGCGGTCAGATCACCCTCGGCCACGCGTCGTGCGGCCTCGCTGATCCGGTTCGTGTCGTCGACCAGCGGACGGGCCACGAACAACGCCACCAACGCGGCTGCGGCCACGGCGGGGATGAGCGCCCACATCAGCAGCCCGAGGTCCTGTTCGTTGATGAACATCGCCTGGGCGGCGATCACGATGAGCGCGAGCGCCACGGCCAGGACGCCGAGCGCGGCGAACAGGAACCGGCGGCCGAGTCGGTTGGTGCGGCGCCGACGAGGCGGTCGGGCGGGCGGGGCCGGGTTCACGGGCGGGTTCACGGGCGGGGTCACGGCTCGAACCGGTACCCCACACCCCAGACCGTGGCGATCCAGCGCGGGTGCTCGGGATCGACCTCGATCTTGTTGCGGATGCGGCGGACGTGCACCGTGACCGTGGCCGGATCCTGCCAGTCGGGCGACGACTGCCACACCTCGCGGAGCAGATCGGCCCGCGAGAAGACCTGACGGGGCGCGGCCGCCAGGAACGCGAGCAGGTCGAACTCCTTCGGAGTGGTCTCGATCAGCCGTCCGTCGAGGTACACCTCACGCGATCGACCGTCGACACGGAGCCCCCCGTGTTCGATCACGTCATCGGCCGGGGCGTCCCGCCCGTGCGACCGTCGGAGCACACCGTTCACCCGCGCCGCGAGCTCACGCGGCGAGAACGGTTTGACCACGTAGTCGTCGGCGCCCAGCTCGAGACCCGTGACGCGGTCGCGCTCGTCCGCGAGGGCCGTGAGCATGATCACGGGAACGTCGGAGGTGGCCCGCAGACGCCGCAGGATCTCGAGTCCGTCCACCCCGGGCAGCATCAGGTCGAGCACCACGAGATCGGGTGGAGAGCTCGCGAGCAGCTCGATGGCCTGGTTACCGTCGACCGCCTCGGTCACCTCGTGGCCATCGCGTCGGAGGTACTGCACGACCACGTCGCGCACCGTGGGTTCGTCGTCCACCACCAGCACCCGGGAACCGGCCATCGTCACAGCCTCGCCGCCGATCGACCGCTCCGCCACCCCCCGGAGCAGGAGTTTCGCGAACGCTCACCCCCCCAACTGTCCGCGGGAAAGCCCCGGATCCACCCGATCACCACAGACAGTTCGCCAAGACCACCTCGAACTGTCCGCGGGAAAGGCCCGGATCCACCCGATCACCACAGACAGTTCGGATCAGGGGGCGAGGCGGGTGGTGTGCCACCGGGAGCCGGTGCGGCGGTACTGGAGGCGGTCGTGCAGGCGGCTCGGGCGACCCTGCCAGAACTCCCACTCGGTGGGCACCAGCCGCCATCCGCCCCAGTGCGGCGGACGGGGCACGTCGACGCCGGCGAAGCGCTGCTCGACCTCGGCCACGAGGGTGTCGAGCACCGCACGCCCGGGGATCATCTCCGATTGCGGTGACGCCCACGCACCGATCTGACTGGCTCGCGGACGGGACGCGAAGTAGGCGTCGCTCTCGGCCTCGGAGACCTCGTCGATCGTGCCGCGCACCCGCACCTGCCGGTGGAGGTCGAGCCAGGAGAACACTCCTGCCGCCACGGGCGCCGTCGCCAGTTGGCGGCTCTTGGCCGACCGGTAGTTCGTGAAGAACGTGAACCCACGCTCGTCGGCGCCACGGACCAACACGATGCGCACATCGGGGGTACCGGTGGCGCGAGCCGACACCGACGTGGTGTCGACAGTGGCCAACGAGATCGCGTTCGGCTCGGCCACCCCGGCCTGGTGCGCCTCGTCGTGCCACCGTTGCCACATCGCCATCGGATCGGGGTCGAGATCGCCGATGTCGAGCCCGTCGGTCTCGTACTGCACGCGCCGATCACGGATCAGCGAACGATCGGGGGCAGCCCAGTCGGTCATGACGCAATGGGTTCGATGCGCTCGAGGCCACGCATGTACGGGCGGAGCACCTCGGGCACGGTGACCGAGCCGTCGGGCCCACGGAAGTTCTCGACGATGGCCGCCCACACGCGAGGCACGGCCAACGCCGACCCGTTGAGGGTGTGGGCGATCTCGGTTCCCTTCACGGGGTTGCCCTGGACATCGCGGCGACGGAACCGGACATCGGCCCGCCGGGCCTGGTAATCGCTGAACCAGCTGACCGACGACACCTCGAGCCACTGATCGCAGCCCGGTGCGTACACCTCGATGTCGAAGCTGCGATGGTGACTCTGGCCGAGATCGCCGGTGCAGATCTCGATGATGCGGAAGGGCAGTCCGAGCGCCTCGATGATCCCCTGGGCACGGTCGACGAACTCCTGGAGCAACGCGGGTGCCTGCTCGGGGGTGGCGACCGCCAGGATCTCGACCTTGTCGAACTCGTGGGCTCGCAGCATGCCGCGCGTGTCGCGCCCCGCCGACCCGGCCTCCCGACGGAACGAGGGAGAGTACGCCATCATCCGGACCGGGAGATCGGCCTCGTCGAGGATCTCGCCGGCGTAGACCGAGGTGAGGGGGACCTCGGCGGTGGGGATGCACCACAGGTCGTCGCGCTCGATGGCGAACGCATCGTCGGCGAACTTCGGGAGCTGCCCGGTGGCGGTGAGCGTCGAGGTCAGCACGAGCGACGGCGGTCGGATCTCCTCGAAGGCGTCGGCGTTCCGGTCGAGGGCGAGCTGACACAGTGCCCGGGCCAAGGTGGCGCCGGCACCACGCTGCATCGTGAACATCGAACCGGAGATCTTCGCGGCCCGCTCGGTGTCGAGGATCCCGAGCGCCGAGGCCGTCTCCCAGTGCGGGACCCGGGTGTGTTCGGGGAACGTCTCGGGCACGAACGGGCCCGCCACGACCGGATTGTCGGCATCGGTCGCGCCGTCCGGCACGTCGGGGTGCGGCAGGTTCGGGATGACGAGCAGCAGATCGCGCAGCGCGGCCGCGGTGCGCTCGTGCTCGACGGCGAGCTCCTTCTCGGCTGCACCGAGACCCCGGCTCTCGACCTGGAGTGACTCGGCAGCCGCGACGTCACCCTCGCGACGGAGTCGGCCGACCTCCTTGGAGAGCTCGTTGATGCGAGCGCGCACCCCGTCACGCTCACCCGTGAGATCGCGGAGCCGCTCGTCGAGACGGCGGGCCTGGGTCACCTGGGCGTCGACGTCCTCGCTCGCACGACGGGCGAGCGCGGCCAGGACCGCATCGGGTTCGGCACGGAGTCGTCTGACGTCGATCACAGGGCGTTCACGATACGAGCAACCACCGCGACGCCGCTCAACGGCCGTCGTCGACGGCCTGGGTGGCCGCGAACTCGCGCTCGACGTCGGCCGTGGTGAGCGGGGTCTCGTCGTGACCGACGATCTCCGAGTCGGGCATCCGCCCGCCACGCCGGTACGAGTGCTCCGCCGAGTAGTCGACGGCGAAGCGCTTGAAGAAGAAATAGACCACGATCGACCAGAGGAAGACGCCACCAGCCAGCTTCATGATGGCGCCGGCGAACTGCTGATCGGTGATCGCATCGACACCCCAGAGTCGGATCGGCTGCTCGCCGTAGGGGGCGTAGACCACACCCTCGGCGAACACGAGCCATCCGGCGGGGAGAGTGGGCACCACCGACTGCAGGAACAGGTAGATGCTCGTGGCCAACGGACCCATTCGCCATTCGGGGATGGGGCCGAGCACGGGCATCCACATCAAGAACGCGGCCGACACGATCATCACGTGGAGGAGGTAGTGCAGGACACCGTTCTCGAGCGACGCGTTGACCAGGTGCGGGATGTGGATGACCATCACCGAGGCGTTGAAGATCACCGCGGCCACGACCGGTCGACACAGCCACCGAACGGCCCCGAACACCGTGCCCTGACCGAGGAGCGCCCGGGCCAACCAGGTCGGGGTGGCGAGCAGCGCCAGGGGCGGCACGAAGAACGTGAGCATCATGTGCTGCAGCATGTGCGCCGAGTAGAGGTAGCCCTCGGCGATGTCGTGCATCGGCCAGTCGCTGGCGAGCCACAGCAACGCCATCGCCCCCACGAAGCAGCCGATCTGGCGCCGGCTCACCGCTGGGCCGGAGCCGACGGCGCGAGGACCGATCACGCGAACCATGTAGACGTACGCCGCGGTCAAGGACCCGATGAGCAGCCAGACCTCGGGATGCCACTGGTACTCGACGAAACCGATCATGACGACCTCCGGCAGCGCCGGCGAATGGGGGGATGGGTCAGCGTTGGAAGAACTGGAACATCAGCAAGAAGCCGACGTAGACGCCGATCGCCAGGAACAAACCCGTGTAGAAGAGCCAGCTGAAGATCGGCGAATCGAACTTGAGGTGCATGAAGAACAGCACGACGGCGGCGAACTTGATCGCCATCATGATGAGCAGTGACGGGATGAACGCCGGGCCGAGCCAGTCGGCGTACGATGCGTAGACCTCGAGACCGGTGATGATGGCGAGCACGGCCGCCAACTGGATGTACTTGCGGTCAGGCCAGGTGTGATCGTCGGCGCCGGCATGGGCGTCGTGCCGCTCCTCGATCGACCGGTCGGACGGTTGGGCCTCGGGCTCGACGGCCGGACCGTCACCCGCCTCGACGACGGTCGTGTCGTTCCCGGTGTCGTTCCCGGTGGTGTTCCCGGTGGTGTCGCTCATCGCAGCCCCCTCATGCTGGGATCAGGTAGACGAGGGTGAAGATCAGGATCCACACGATGTCGACGAAGTGCCAGTACAGACCGACCATCTCGACGGTCTCGCCCTTGTCGCCGGGCACCCGGTTGCGCGACAGCATGGCCACGAGCGACAGCAACATGATGATGCCGACGGTCACGTGCACGCCGTGGAACCCGGTGAGCGTGTAGAAGCTCGACGCGAACAGGCTCGTGGTGAACCCGAGACCCTCGCGGTAGAACGTGGTGAATTCGTAGACCTGCCCGGCAACGAACAGCGAGCCGAGCGTGGCGGTCACGACCAGCCAGAGCTTGGCGTTACGGAGATCGCCACGGTGAGCGGCGGTCACACCGAGCACCATCGTGAGCGAGCTCATCAGCAGCACGAAGCTCGACGCCGAGGTGAACGGGATGTCCCACAGCTGATCGGGTCCGAGGTTCTCGGAGTGGCGACCGCGGTAGAGCATGTAGGTGCTGATGAGCCCACCGAACAGCAAGCACTCGGAGCCGAGGAACAGCCACATCGCCAGCTTGTTGTTCGACAGCCCGGTGGAGCTGTGGTGGGCGCCGTGACCACTCTCGTCGTGGCCGCCGTGGTCGGCGGCGGCATCGGTGGCGTCGGGGTGTACGGCCGTGTCAGCCACGGTTCGCGACCTCCAGCTCCGCGCCACCCGACGGCGGATCGGGGTCGTAGTCGGACGGGTCGGCGTACGACGGCTCCATCGCCCATCCGTACATCGCGAGCGCCAAGATTCCGGCGCCGGCCACGATCAGCAGCGTGCTGTAGATCACGCCGTAGGCCATGACCGGGAGCGAGAACGCGAGCACCAGGGGCCAGTACGACGGGGCCGGCAGGTGGATGTGGGAGTCGGCGTTGGCTTCCTCCTCGGCGAGCAGTTCCTCGGTGGTGGCGACCCGCACGTAGTCGTGCTGACCGTTCTCGCCACGGTCTTCGTACTTGCGGTGGAAGACCTCGTCGAGGGCGTGCACGGTGGGTGTGCGGTCGAAGTTGTGCTCCTTGGGCGGGTTCGAGGTGAGCCATTCGAGGCTGCGGGCATCCCACGGATCGAGCGGTGCCGGCTGGGTGCCCTTGCGGTGCGAGACCCAGATGTTGATGAAGAAGAACAGGATCCCGAACGCCAGCACGACCGACCCGATGGTGGAGACCAGGTTCCAGAATCCGAGGTTGAAGAAGCCCTCGCCGGCGCGGGCCTCGGTCCAGACGTACATCCGGCGTGGCTGGCCCTGCAGACCGATGATGTGCATCGGCCCGAAGGTCAGGTTCATGCCGATGATCATCCCCCAGAAGTTGGCCTTGCCCCACGACTCGTTGAGCACCTTGCCGAAGATCTTCGGCCACCAGTAGTAGAGACCGGCGAACAGTCCGAGCACGGCCCCACCGAAGATGACGTAGTGCAAGTGGGCCACGATGTAGTACGTGTCGGTCTGCTGGGTGTCGGACGGTGCCACGGCGTGGGTGACGCCCGACAGACCGCCCACGGTGAACTGGATGATGAGACCGACCGCGAACAGCATCGCCGTGGTGAAGCGGAGCTTGCCGCCCCACATGGTCAGGGTCCAGTTGATGATCTTGACGCCGGTGGGCACGGCGATGGCCATGGTGGCCACCGAGAACACGGCCACGCTGACCGGGCCGAGACCCGATGCGAACATGTGGTGCGCCCACACGCCCCAGCCGACGAAGCCGATGGCGGCACCCGAGAACACCACGAACGGGTAGCCGAAGAGCGGCTTCTTCGAGAAGACCGGGAGCACTTCGGAGATGATGCCGAACGCAGGCAGCACGAGGATGTACACCTCGGGGTGGCCGAAGATCCAGAACAGGTGCTGCCACAGCAGCGGGTCGGCCCCGGCCTCGACCGAGAAGAACGTGGCGTCGAAGCCTCGCTGGAACATCAGCAGCACGAGCGCCACGGTGATGACCGGGATGGCGAACAGCAGCAGGAACTGCACCACCAGGATCATCCACGTGAAGATCGGCATGCGCATGAGCGTCATACCGGGTGCCCGCATGTTGAGCGCCGTCACGATCAGGTTGATCGCACCGGTCTGTGACGCGATGCCGGTGATGAGCAGGCCGAGCAGCCAGAAGTCGATGCCGTTGGTGGGTGAGAACGTGACCGACGAGTTCGGGGCGTACATGAACCAGCCGCCGTCAGCAGCTCCACCCAGGAACCACGATGTGTTGAGGAAGATGCCGCCGAGCAGGAAGCACCAGAAACCGAAGGCGTTGATGCGGGGGAACGCCACGTCGCGGGCGCCGATCTGCAGCGGGACCATGAAGTTGGCGAACGCGGCGGCCATCGGCATCACGAACAGGAACACCATCGTGGTGGCGTGCATCGTGAACATCTGGTTGTAGCGGTCGGCCGACAGGATCGTGCCGTCGGGGCCGGCCAACTGGGCCCGGATGAGCATCGCCTCGAGCCCGCCGATCACGAAGAACACCATGGCGGTGACGCCGTACATGATGCCGAGCTTCTTGTGGTCGACGGTGAACAACCACGAGGTCCAGCCTTCCGACTGCACCGGACGACGGAAGACGCCGTAGGTGGTGTCGGTGGTGACGTAGACCGGCGCCGTGCCGGTCGTGGCGACGTCGGTGCTGGGGCGTTCGATGATGGCCATGTCAGCTCACTTCCGCTCGAGCAGGTAGGCGAGGAGGGCGTCGATCTGATCCTCCGACAGCGCCAGGTAGGGCATGCCGCGAACCTTGCCGTCGGTGACCTCGAGGCGCTCGGCGTCGGCGTACATCGGCTTCTTGGCCGGTGAGTTGCGGAGCCACTCGCGCAGGTCGACGGTGTTGAGGCACGCCTCGCTGACGCCCTCGAGGTACCGCTCGCCGAAGTCCTCCGGCGCGGCCTCCCAGACATCGGCACGGCACTCCGGCGTCAACAGGTCCCATGTGGCACCGGCGAAGGTGTTGCGGGCCATCAGTTTGGTGAGGTTGGGAGCGGCACCGGACCAGACGTGGTCCTGCGGATTGGAGACCACGAGATCGCCGGTGAGCGGATCGACCAGTCCGTTGACCTGATGACAGCGGGCGCACTGCTGCACGTACACGGTCTCACCCTGCGCGGCGAGCGTGCCCTCCTCGGGCGCCTCGTACGGGGCGAGCTCGTTGTCGATCCAGCGCTGGAAGTCGGCGGGTTCGAGCACCACGGCCTCCATGCGCATGTTGGCGTGCGAGAGTCCACAGAACTCGGTGCACTGGCCGGCGTAGATACCGGGGGTGTCGGACTGCAGCCGCAGATAGTGCACCCGGCCGGGCACCATGTCCTTCTTGCCGTTGAGCTGGGGGATCCAGTAGCTGTGGATCACGTCGCGGCTGGTGCCGCGCACGAGCACGTTGGTGCCAGCCGGCATCACGAGCTGACCGCTGGTGATGATGGGTGCAGCGGTGAGGCCGTCGGCGGGTTCGTACCCGCAGATGGTGCCGTCGTCGAGCACCGGGTAGTCGTACTCCCACCACCACTGCTGGCCGGTCACGTTGATGACGCAGTCGGTGTCGTCGGTGTCGGCCAGCGCGAAGATGGTCGACACGGTGGGCACGGCGATCACGGCGAGGATCACGGCCGGCAGGATCGTGAGTCCGATCTCGAGGGCGGGCCTGCCGTGGGTCTGCTCGGGGATCGGCTGACCACGATCGCGGAACTTCACCACGCTGTAGCCGACCGCCACGAACACGATCAGCCCGACCACACCGGCGATCGCGAAGATCGGCCACTGCAGGTCGTGGATCATCTGGGCGTTCTCGCCGCGGGGTGCCCACGTGTCCTGCGGGGCATTGGTGGCGCAGCCACTCAGCGCGATCGCACCACCGGCAACGCCGAGCCAGGCCGCTCGGCGGCGAAGTGGGCGGGTGGTGGACACAGGGGTCACGCTAGTCATGGGCGTTGCGGGCTGCATGCTCGTCCGATCGTGATTCGCGACATCGGTCACACCGGCGGTGCCACGAGTGCGGTGGGTCATGGGACGGTCACCTCGACCACGGCCGACTCGACGCCCGGAACGGTGAAGCGGTGTCCATCGGGCACCGCGAACGTCGGCATGTCGAAGATGACGGTGAGGAACTGGACCCCGCCCGGCTCGACCAGGGCCGTGCAGAGCGTCCGGCTCTCCATGTCGCCGGACGGACCGACGTCGATCACGAGCCGGCGGTCGGTGTCACTGTCGTTGCGGAACACCACGTTGTTGGGGTTCGACCGGGGCAACGTGAGGCGTGACGTGGACTCGTTGAAGCCGGGAACCTCGGCCGACAGGATGCCGGCATCGTCGAGCGTGAGCGTGGCGGCGAGGTTGGTCTTGCCGGCGAGCGTCTGGGACGACTTCTTGTCGGCCTCGGACGCCTCGGTGCCGCAGCGACCACGCTCGGCGAGGTCGGCGGTGGTCTCGATCACGTGCATGTCACGTTCGCCCGAGAAGGCGGCCACGGCGCCACCGGCCACGAGGGCCACGACCGCGAGGCCGACCACCCCACCGATCGTGCCGCTGGAGACCTTCGGGCGAGCGGCGAACATGAACGCCACGAACAGCACGAGGGCCGCGAGCACCGAGAACGTCACGGTCGTGCCGACCTTGGTGAGTGACAGCATGACCCGGCTGAACGAGTAGATGATGACGCCGGCGCCGATCACACCGAGGATCGGCATCTCGAGCGGATGGGCCAGGCGGGCCCGGATCTCGTCGTTGTAGGCGGCATCGGCCGAACCGCGCTCGCTCCACGCCTGCACCATCCACTCCGCGGTGGCGGCCAACAGCAGCACCAGACCGGCGATGCCCACGGCCGGGTAGGTCACGACCGAGAGCAGGAGGGCCGCGGCTCCCAGCGCCCCGACGATCGGCCACGGGCTCGACGGCGGTGCCTGCCGGGCGGCGGCCGACACCGTGAGCGCGCCGGCCTCGTCGATGGCGACGTTGCAGTCGCGGACGTAGATGTTGACGCCGGCGAGGAACCAGAGCGCCGTCGCCGCCGAGGCGAGCCCGATCGTGCCGAGCGTGCCCCCCTGCGCGATGCCGTACGCGATGGTCGCGATCGTGGCCAGCAGGGCCGACCCGATCAGGAGTTTGGAACCAGTGGTGAACATCAGTGACGACTCACTTGGTGACGTAGATGACGAACCAGACCGCGGCGAACGCCACGGCCACGAAGTACCAGTAGAGGGCGTTGGCGACCACGACTTCGTGGTCGCCGGCGCGCCCACCGAGGAAGCGGAAGGCGGCGACGGCGGTGAAGACCAGGCCGACCACGGCCAGCGCGACCACCAGTCCGGTGATCGCGTAGAAGAACGTCGCGAAGGTGCCTTCCATGACGGGGAGCCCCATCTGCACGTACACGAACGCCTGGGCGTTGATGAAGGCGAGACCGAACAGGGCGACCACGCCGAGGGCCAGACCGACGTTGAGGCGGTCCTGCCGCTTGGCGGCGTACACGGCCCACTGGGCGAACACGCACAGCGAGGCGATCGTCATCAGCATCACGTTGCTGGCGACCTCGGGGATGACCGCGTCTCCGGGGAACCGTTCCCCGGCACTCACGGCCCGCTCGCGGAACAGCACGTAGATGGCGAGCATGCCACCGAGGAGCATCGTGCCGGCCACGCAGGCGAGCGCCGTGCCGACGAACACCTGACGGCGTGGCGCCGGTGCCGGGGCGGCGGGGAGTGCGAGGGTCACGATGAGCTCCCGTCGGTCTCGGGGGTGATGCCCTCACGGAGGTCGAGCATCGGCTCGGCCGAGAGGATCGAGGGCACCTCGGCGAAGTTGTTACCAGGTGCCGGCGAGGGCGCCGACCATTCGATGGTGTGGGCCTCCCACGGGTCGTCGCCCACGGGCTCCCGATCGTCACCACCGCGAGCGCTCGCGAGCAGCAGTGCGACGGTGCCGACCACGGTGATCAGCATCAGACCGTGGCCGACCAGGACCAGCACGTTCCAGAGGGACTCGGGGCCGGAGTACGAGAACACCGCGCTACCGGCGGGCTGATCGGCGAAACCGGCGATGTAGTACGGGAACGAGGCGAGCACGGTGGCGAGCACGCCGACCAGGGCGAGCGGGATCGCCGCCATCTCGGCCACGCGTCCGCCCCACAGCTTGGGTGCCCAGAACAGGAGCCCACCGAGGATGCCGAGCACGCTGCCGTACGAGACGTAGACCACCACCGCTTCGGCGAACACGGTGCCCTGGAGCCCGAGGTCCTGGATCGGGTACAGCGCCGCGCCGGCCACGCCGACCAGCACCATGCCGAGCCCGAAGAACGAAAAGAGGAACGCACCGGTGATACGGGGCTTCCCACCCAGTGCGCAGAACGCACCGAGGGCCAGCACGAGCAGGATGCCCAGCAGCGGCAGCAGGTGGAAGATCGCGTACGGCACGAGATCCGCGAGCTTGGTGCCGAACCCGTCGAGGTTCAGGCCGCTGCCCTCCCACGGCACGTTGAAGATCGCCTGCTGGGTGACCGCCGCGAACGAGGCCACTCCCACCAGGGCCAGCCCGGCGTAGACGAACCCACGACCGGGCTGAGCACGCCGGAACGTGACCGGCACCAACTCGGCGAACACGCCGAGCGCCGGGATCGCGAACAGGAACACGGTGGGTGCGGCGAAGGTCCAGCCGATCCAGTCACCCACGCCGCCACTGCCCCCGAACGTGGCCTGCGAGTACTGCAGGTCGACCACGAGCAGGATGATGGCGCCCACGAGCACCGGCAGAGCGAGCAGGAGACCGATGGCCGTGACGAGCGCCGACCAGGTGAAGAACGGCACCCGTCGCATCGTCATCCCCGGCGCGCGGGTGGTGAGCACCGACGTGGCGAGCGCACCGGCCACGGCCAGCAGGCCCAGTGCCATCAACGCGTGCCCGAGCAGGAACAGCACGACCATGTCGCTGTCGGCCCCGCCCACCCCGCCGTCGTTGGCGAGTGCCACGATCACTCCGACGAGCCCGAGCAACCACGCGTAGAACCCCGCCAGGGTGAGGCGCGGGAAGGCGAGCGACCGGGCACCGAGCTGGAGCGGCACCACGGCCACGGCGAGACCGAGGCCGAGCGGCAGCATCGAACCGAACACGAGCCCGACGACGTGCGCCTGGAACAACAGCCTGACCGCGGCGGCGTCGAACACGAGCTGCCCACCGTCGACCCGCTCGATGCCGAGGACGACACCGACGGCGGCGGTGGCCACGAGGCCCAGCAGCGACGCACCGATGAAGAGACGGCCGATCCGCTTGTGATCACTGCTGGTGGCCCACGCGGCGAGACCGGCGAGGAACGACCCGGACGCCACATCTGACGTGGTGTCCGTGCGTTCGGCGCCGAGGGCGTCGGGGCTGGTTTCGATCGTCGTCATGTACGTGGAACCCGCTTGTCGGAGTCGTCGTCGGGGAACTGCGAGCCGTGCGCGGCAAGTCGGCCAGAGACTACTTCGACCACCATCTCAGCGCCGAAATCCTCGGCGGGCCGCGCCGGACGGGATGCGGTCATGAGACGCCGTGGCGGACCAGCACGTCGATGGTCATCGCGGCGAACAACCCGGTCACGTAGGTGATCGAGTAGCCGAACACCCGCATGCTCGCCTGTGCGCTCGGGAAGCGACCGAGCAGCACGGTGGCAGCGATGAACACCGCGCCGAGCACCGCCGCGCTCACGCCGTAGATCCAACCGAGTTCGGCCACCGGGATCAGCACGAGCGTGACGATCACCAGCGCCACCGTGTAGCCGATCATCTGGCGCACGGCCTGCTCGAAGGGCACGACCGACGGCAGCATCGGCACGTCGGCGGCCCGGTAGTCGTCGGCGTACTTGATGGCGAGGGCCCAGAAGTGGGGTGGCGTCCACAGGAACATCGCGACGAACAACACGATCGGTGTCCACGACAGCGACCCGGTGACAGCGGCCCATCCCACCAGCACCGGCACGGCACCTGCGGCGCCACCGATCACGATGTTCTGACGGCTCGTGCGCTTCAACCAGATGGTGTAGACGCCCACGTAGAACGCGGTGGCCGACAGCGCCAGCACCGCCGCGAGCAGGTTCGCCCCCGCCCACAGCACGGCGAAGGCGATCACCTCGAGGGTCAGCGCGAAGACGAGGGCATTGCGTGGCTCGATGCGTCCGGTCACGAGCGGCCGGTTGCGGGTGCGTTCCATCAACGAGTCGATGTCGCGGTCGATGTACATGTTGATGGCGTTGGCACCGCCGGCGGCCAACGTGCCGCCCAGCAGCGTGATGAGCACGAGCGAGGTGGCCGGCCACCCCTGCTGGGCGAGCACCATCGTGGGAACGGTGGTGATGAGGAGCAGTTCGATGATCCGCGGCTTGGTGAGCGCCACGTACGCCCCGATCACCGTGGTGGGGGTACGGCGGGTGCCGTGGGCCACGCCGCCCGGCGCCAACCGGGAGGGGACGAGAGGGCGGCTGCCGACGGCCATGATCGGCTCATCGTACGGTGGCGCCGGCGTGACGACCAACGCAGGCCATCGCCGCGTCTGATGAATCGGACACATCGGCCATGCACAATGGAGGCGTGCCGACCACCCTGAGCGCCACCGAGGTCATGGAGCCCGACCTCGACGAACAGGTGGCCGAGGACCACCCGTGGGTCGTGATCGTCTGGAACGATCCGATCAACCTCATGAGCTACGTGACCTACGTGCTGCAGAAGCTGTTCGGCTACTCGCTCGAGAAAGCCACCGAACTGATGCTCGACGTGCACGAAAAGGGCCGGGCGGTCGTGGCCAACGGCTCGCGCGAGCAGGCGGAGATGCACGTGTTCCGCCTGCACGAGCATGGCCTGTGGGCCACGATGCAACACGATGAGTGACCGGACCGGGCCGTGGTGAATCCTTTCCGTGCCCCCATCAAGCGCACGCGCCACGGGTTCGTCGTGCGACTCGGCGATGCGGAGACCGGGCTGGTGCTGCGCATGCTCGGCGAGCTGCGGGAGCTGCTCACCAGCGATGAGCCGTCGGCCATCGAGTTGACGAAGCGGCTGTTCCCCGTGGCCGTCCCCGACGACGAGGAGATGGAGGCCGAGTACCAGCGGCTCATGCGTGACGAGCTCGTGCAGAGCCAGGTGGCGTCCATCACGGCCGTCGAGGAGTTGCTCGCCACCGGCGACACCACGGTGGACGAAGCCGGTCTGACCGCGTTCATGCGGTCGATCAACGCCGTGCGGCTCGTGCTCGGCACGATGCTCGACGTGAGTGACGACCCCGACACCGACGAGGTCCGCGTCACGCTGCGCGACTCACCCGAGCACCACCTCTACGCCTACCTCTCGTGGCTCCTCGAGCACACGGTGCAGGCCCTGACGGGCCGCTGAACCTCAGCCCTCGTAGGCGCCCTGGACGTTCACCGTCACGTTGAGACGGTCGCGACTGGTGACCGGGCCCGACACGTCGTCGAGGCCCAACCAGGCGACGAGGAGATCCTGGTGCTCGACCCGCAGTCGGGCACACCCCTTGCTCTGCGGCGAGCGCGGCACGTTGTTCGCGCCGTGGATCGCCTGGCCGCGATCGAAGTACAGCGGACGGTACATGTTGCCGTTGAGCGGGTTGTCGTCTTCGACGGGGAAGGTGGTGCTGTTGTGCCATCCGTCGTTCTGGAGGGCCGGGTCGTAGCGGAACATCGGGGTGAGATCCTGCGGGCGGGTGCGATGGCCCTCCTCGCCGGTGGAGGTCGGGAAGACGTACACGAGGCGGTCGACACCCTCGCCGACGAACATGATCTGGCACGTCTGGTCGATCAGGATCCACCGCTCCGACAGGATCGACGACGTGAAGGGCACCGGGAGCTCGGTGGTGGCCAGCAACTCGGCCTCCTCGTCGCCGCCCGGCTCCATGTCGGCGAGGCTGATCGGCAGGCCCAGCGCCACCCGGGCGG
Source organism: Ilumatobacter sp. (assembly GCA_007693335.1). Classification (GTDB taxonomy): domain Bacteria; phylum Actinomycetota; class Acidimicrobiia; order Acidimicrobiales; family Ilumatobacteraceae; genus SKSP01. Next base: position 74,762 of record REDU01000060.1, read on the forward strand.
CGCACAGTCGCTGACGGGTGACCGGCCCGGAATCGCCGTCGATCAGCAACGGTGGGATGCCGAGGCCGTCGAACAACTCGTTGAGGTGCTCCTGCTGCACCTCGACCGCGGCGCGGGTGGACATCGAGACCAACGCGGCGTTGGGCTCGGTGCGCTCGTCGCCGGTGATGTCGTCGAGACCGTTGCCGGGGCACACGTCGAGCAGTTGACCGGGGTGGATCACGTCGTCACCGATGTCGTTCTCGGCCCGGATGCTGGCGGGCGTGACGGTGTCGTCGTCGAAGCGGTCGGCGATCAGACTGAGCGACTCACCGGGCGCCACCTCGACCACGCACTCTGGGCGGTAGACGTCGAGCACCGGTGGCTCGGGCTCCTCCACGACCGGCTCGCCGGCATCGGGGTCGCCGGTGTCGGTGGTCCCGGCATCAGGGCCATCGGTGACCGGGGGTGCACCCGGGTCGGACGTGGTCGCGGGGGCGGACTCGGCGGACGGGACCGGAGTGTCGGTCGCTGGCGGATCGAGCTGCGTGGTCGAACCGCTCTCGGCCACGGCACTGCACGACGCCAACACCAGACACGCCGCCGCGAGGGTGGCGAGACGGCGGACGCGCATCACCTCATCGTATCGACGACCGACCAGATCAGAACGCTGGGAACACGAACAGCCCCGCCGAGCTCGGCCAGGGCGGGACGCACCACCACCGATGACCTGCTCTCGACACGACGGCCCGCACGGCGCATGGTGGAACCGCGTCGGCAGGCTGCTAGATTTTCGATGCTCTCAACGAGACAGTCCTCTGCCCCCATCGTCTAGTGGCCTAGGACACCACCCTTTCAAGGTGGCGGCACGGGTTCGAATCCCGTTGGGGGTGCGCAACACCGAAGACGCAAGACCGCAATGCCCTACATATCCAGGTCCCGTGGTGAAGTCTGGAGTTCACGCCGGCCTGTCAAGCCGGAGGTC